>JAZQWZ010000032.1:0-59497 GCA_045632625.1 Candidatus Scatosoma sp.
TGACGCGCGGCAGCGGTAAATTTGTTTCAGAATTCTTGGCATACGAACCTGTTCCCGGCGAACTTGAGGAAAAAATTGTTGCAAATGCGAAGAAAGAATAAGCTTTCTTCTGGTTCCTAAAAAGCAATCCTTTGGTCCCCCTCCAAAGGGTTGTTTTTTATTGTTTTGCACCCCCTTTTCATGAAAAAGGGGGTACCATGTACGAAATGAACACGGTATCCCCTTGTTTTTTATATAAAATTGTTGGATAAATTTATTGCGAAACGGTAAACAGGGAATAGAAATATCCCTTTTCTTCCATGAGCTTTTCAAACGTGCCCTTTTCAACGATACAACCGTTTTTCATGGTGAGAATTTCATCGTATTTTTTAAGCTGCAACGCGTCCAACGCATGCGTTACAACGATACTCGTCACTTGGTCTAAATCCAAAATGGCATCAAACACTTGCTTTGCCGTTTCACTATCTAGCGCCGCCGTTGCTTCGTCTACAAGCAACACCTGCGATTTTTTGAGCAAGCTTCTTGCAATCGCAACGCGCTGTTTTTCGCCCCCTGACAACCCGTTACCGTTTTCGCCGCATAAATAATCCGCGCCCTTGGCTTGTATCACGGACGAAAGCCCCGAAAGCGCAATCGCCCTTTCAATTTCTTCTTCAGGGAAAGAAGAGAACATCGTGATGTTGTCGCGAATAGTCGCATTGAATATAAACACGTTTTGTTGGATGATGCTTTCCGTTTCGTACAGCGATGCCGTGGAAATTTCTTTGAGTTCGGTCTCGTCGAAATAAATATTGCCTTGATAGGAAGTGTACGACGCCAAAAGCAAGTTCAAAAGCGTACTTTTTCCGCTTCCCGACGCGCCGACTACGGCGTATTTTTTACCCAAATCAAAACGGCAATTTACGTTATGTAACACCTGTTTATCTTGTTCGTAGCCAAAGCAAAGGTTTTCCACAGTGATACCCTTTTGCAACGGGCAGTGCTCCCCTTGCGTTTCTTCGCGCACGTTTTTATTGAGCGCCGTTGCTACCTTTTCCACCAACGCTTTCGCCGAACTGCGCTCCGCAAAGCACGTAGGCAGCGTGCCGATAGGACTAAGCACGTAGTTCATAAGCTGTACGAATAAGATGGTCGTACCTGCCGTTACGCCTTTCCCCGACAAGGCAAGATACGCACCCACTACAAACACGCCGATTTGTGCAATCAACGTCGCAATCAAGCCGAAAAATTCGACGATGGCACGCATTTTGTGTTTTCCGCGTTCCGCGGTGGAAAGCGCTTGTACGCGCTCTTTGAAAATGCGAAGCACCTGCGCTTCCGCCTTGAAGGATTTGATAACGGGGAACCCGCCCAGCACGTCTTTCATCGTCGCCGTATACAATTCGTTTGCGGACGAAACTTGCTTTTCCTTATTCGCCATATTTTGCCCAGTAAGCAAAGCGGCAAGCAAAGGAAACAGCGCAAGCGCGATGGCAATCAAGGTCAACAGCGGACTGTAATAAATCATCATCGTCAGCGCACCGACAAACGTCAATACGTTGGTGATAATGGTAAAAGTATTGCCTAAAAATCCTTGCTCTATCGTTTTAATATCGTTGGTGAGTGCGGACACGTAGGTGGAAGAATTTTCCCCTGAAAACGCCGCTATGTTTTTCTTGGTTATCTCTTCAAACACGCGCGCTTTATATTGAGAAATACCGCGCGTAAAATATCGGGGACGCGCATAGCAAGCCAGCATACTGCCCACAGCGGCAAACAAGATTGTCCCCACGCCGATCATAAGAAGCTGGAAAAGCGTGAAACCGACGTCGCTTCCGCTGATTAAATCGGTAAGCGCCAACAACAGCCACGAACAAATGAGCGAAATAATCACTTCGCCAAGCGCTACTATAATCAATAAGGCAACGTTGATACCGTTGCCTTTATAAAATTGTTTGGTATACGGACGAATATCTATTTGAGGCTTATTCATTTTCGTTTTTACTCCTTGTTGGCTTAACTTTCTTGCAATACCCCTTGCTCTATAAGCACGTTGCAAAGAACGCCAAGACGCTCAGGGGAAAGCGTTTCCCCCCTTGCTTTTTCGTCTACGCCTGCTTGCGCTAAAATGTTTTTCGCTGTTTCACGAGAAACGCCAAAGCTGTTGACAAGGTTGTTTTCTAAGGTTTTTCTTCTGTTCAAAAAGGCGCATTTGACCGTTTGGCGGTATGCCTTTTCGCTTTTTACGGGGATTCTGCCTCTATCGAATGTGATTTTTACCACTGCCGAATCGACGTTGGGACGGGGATAGAACAAGTTTCTAGAAACTTTTTTTACGATTTTCGCTGTGCCTTTCAAAGCGATTGCCGCGGTAATCGCGCCGTACTCAGCCGTGTTTTCCTTGGCGCAAAAACGCAATGCCACTTCTTCCTGCACCATCACGGAAATACCCTGCACCATTTCGCTTTCTTCTAACAGCTTGGTAACGAGTGGCGTAGTGATATAGTAGGGCAAGTTCGCCACCACCGTGTACGCGCCGATTTCTTGTTCCAGCTCGCGCAAGTCCACTTTACTGAAATCTCTAAAAATAACTTCTACATTTTCAAGCCCTGCAAGCGTTTCCGCAAGCACGGGTTTAAGCTGTACGTCTACGTCGAACGCATACACTTTTTTTGCCTTTTCCGCCAAAGCGCGCGTGAGCGTACCTGCACCGCAACCGATTTCGACAACCGTCGTGTTTTCGTCAATACCCGACGCGTCTACAATAGAGGCAAGCAGGTTGCTGTCCGATATAAAGTTTTGCCCGAATTGCTTTTTAAACGCAAATCCGTGTTTTTGTAAAATGGAACGTAAATCGCTCATACTTTCTTCCTGTTTTTTTGTTTGATTATTCGCCGCTGTCCGTAATATAATCGCGCACGTATAAAGGTACGCGTAAGCTTTCCGCCAAGCGTTTGCAGGCTTCCACCTCTTCTTCGCCGATACAATCGACGATGGAAAAACGGCAAGGAATATCGTTTCTCTTGCATTGACGGGCAAACTCCAACATACCGTCGAAACCGTTTGTACCAAACTGCGAACGGCATACGGGTTGGTATTTTTCCGCACAAGAGAAGTTCAAAGAAATGTTGATAAAATCAATTTTGTCTTTAAGTTCGGGTACGATATCGCGTTTGTTGATTAAATTGCCTTGTCCGTTGGTATTTAAACGCGTTTTTAAGCCCTTTTCATGGAAGAAATCGCAAAGTGCGAGCATTTCTTTTACTTTGTAAGTGGGTTCGCCGAAACCGCAAAATACCGCTTCCTTAAATTGCGTAAGATTGAAATCCTTTGCAGACGCAATTACTTTTTCCGCCGTTACGTCGCCGTTTTTCAGCCATAAATAATGGCCGTAATAGCTATCGCACTCGTTACGCACGCAAAAATCGCAGGCGTTGGAGCATTTGTTGGTCAAATTGACGTACAAATTACCGTCGAGAACGTACAAATACGTGTCCTTGCGGTTTTGGTTTTTGTTTTGATTTTGGTTTTTATTTTGACCGCCTTGACCGCTTTGGTTTTGGTTGTTTTGACTGTTACCGCCGCCCTGTTTTTGCTTTTGCTTTTGCGGTTGGGGTTGTTGTTTTTGTTTGTTTTGCTGTCCGTTTTGCGGTTGCTTTTGCTTGTTTTGACTGCCCTGCTTTTGCGCGTTTTGGCTATTTTGCGCCTGCGAATTTTGGCTGTTTTGACCGTTTTGGTTTTGCTTATTACCGCCATGTCCCCTATGACGGCGATGGCGTCTGGAACGACCGCTTTTTTGCTGGCCGTTTTGGCTGCTTTGACCGTTTTGCGGTTGTTGGTTATTCTTGATTTCGTCCATATTGCTACCTACTTTTTATTGCAATTTCTTGAACAAGCTTTTCGCGTTGTCCAAAAGCTGTTTTTTTAATGTTTCTTCGTCTGTTTGCGTAAGCTCTGCCAGCTTTTTCACTACGTGCAAAATGTGTGCAGGTTGGTTGGGAAACGTCCCCCTCAACGGCTCGGGCGTAAGGTACGGACAATCGGTTTCCGATAAAATGCGGCTACCGTGTACGCGGCGAACGCTTTCTTGTACTTTTTTCGCGTTCTTGAACGTGCAAGGTCCGCCAAAGGAAAAATACGTACCAAACTGCGCAAAGCGTTCTACCATTTCCGCAGAATACGAATAACAATGCATCAGCGCGCCGTGGTTTAACAAATGCTTATTTTCTAACAAAAGGCTGAGCGTATCTTCCGCGGCGTCGCGGCTGTGCAGTACTACGGGAAGCCCAAGCCTGTCCGCAAGCTGTAACTGCTGCATAAACCGCTGTTTTTGCTCGTCCTTGGCGGGGTTATTTTCGTAGTGATAATCCAAGCCGATTTCCCCAACGGCAACACATTTTTCATGTTTGCAAAGCGTTTCCAGCTTCTGCAAATCGCCGTCCTGCCACTTGGCAAGCTCGCTGGGATGAAAGCCGGCGCAAAAATACACGCTTTCATATTTTTCGGAAAGCTCCTTGGCAATGATGGACGATTGCAAATCAAAACCCGAACAAATCATGCGTGTTACACCAAGCACATTTGCGCGCGCAATCACTTCGTCCACACCGCCCGCTTCTTGATATTCGTCGCCCGTTAAATGGCAATGTACGTCGATATACATCAGCCGATATTCGCTCCGCTGTCGATATCCGCGTTGTCAGGGCATACAAGCGCAAACTTACCGTTTTCGTCTTCCGCACCCAAAATCATGCCTTCCGACATAATGCCGCACACCTTTCTCGGTGCAAGGTTGGTAACGAACACTACCTTTTTCCCGATGAGTTCTTCGGGCTTGTAATGCTTAGCAATCCCCGAAACAACCGAACGTGTTTCATTGCCGAATTTCACCGTTTCGTGTAAAAGCTTGGAAGATTTTTCCACCTTTTCACAAGCAATAATTTCGCCTACGCGCAGTTGTACTTTTGCAAAATCGTCAATGGTAATTTCAGGCACTTTTTCTTCTTCCTTTTCTTGCGTTTGTTTGTTTTCCGTGGAAACGGCAGGGGCAGGTGCTTGTTCAGCCGCCGCGGCTTTCATTTGCGCTTCGCGGATTTTGTCGATTTCCGGTTGCAGCGTTTTGAAATCAATACGCGCAAACAACGGCTCGATACCATTTACTTGCGTTTGTTCTTTCAAGCCGAAAATTGCGCATTCTTCCAAGCTCCTGCTGTTGCCGTCGAAGGCTTGGACAATCTTCTCACTCGTTTGCGGCATGAAGCTATCGAGAAGCGACGCACCGATTTGAATGGCTTCCGCCAAGTTATAAAGTACGTCGTTCAAGCGCGTTTTTTGCGCTTCGTCCTTGGCAAGCGCCCAAGGCATCGTTTCGTCGATATATTTATTCGCTCTGCGGAATACCGTGAAAATTTCACCGATAGCGTCTGCAATACGCAAATCTTCCGCTTTCGCCGTTACCTTTTCCACCGCCGACGTTACCGTTGCTTTGAATTCCTTATCAGGGTCTTGTTCGTTTTCCGCAAGCGATTTTTGTACGCTGCCGCCGAAATATTTATTGATCATGGCAATCGTACGGCTCACCAAGTTACCCAAAACGTTGGCAAGGTCAGTATTGAAACGTTCCGCCACAAGCTCCCACGTGATTTGACCGTCGTTATCAAACGGCATTTCGTGGAGCACGAAATAGCGCACGGCTTCCACACCGAACAGGCGTGCCAAATCGTCCGCGTAAATCACGTTGCCCTTGGATTTACTCATCTTGCCATCGCCCTGCAACAGCCAAGGATGCCCAAATACTTGCTTGGGCAAAGGTTCGCCAAGCGCCATCAGGAAAATAGGCCAGTAAATGGTATGAAAACGCAAAATGTCTTTACCGATTAAGTGTAAATCCGCCGGCCAGAACTTTTTATAAAGCTCGCCGTGGTTGCCGTCTACGTCGTAGCCGATCCCCGTGATATAGTTGGTGAGCGCATCCAGCCACACATACACTACGTGCTTGCTGTCGAAATCCACAGGCACGCCCCAAGTGAACGTTACGCGCGATACGCACAAATCCTGCAAGCCCTTTTTCAAGAAGTTGTTCATCATCTCGTTTTTACGGGAAACGGGACGGATAAATTCGGGATGCGTTTCGATATGTTGGATTAAGCGGTCGGCATATTTGCCCATTTTAAAGAAGTACGCTTCTTCTTTCGCAGGTTTAACTTCTCTGCCACAATCGGGGCATTTACCGTCTACAAGCTGGCTTTCCGTCCAAAACGATTCACAAGGCGTACAGTACATACCCTCGTAATAGCTTTTATAAATATCCCCTTGGTCGTAGAACTTTTTAAAGATTTTCGCCACCTGTTTCATGTGGTCGGCGTCGGTAGTACGGATAAATTTATCGTACGACGTTTCCACCAAATCCCAAATATCTTTGATTTCACCCGCCACTTTATCGACAAATTCTTGGGGACTCACGCCGGCCGCCTGCGCTTTTTCTTGAATTTTTTGGCCATGTTCGTCCGTGCCCGTTTGATAGAACACTTCATAACCCTGTTTGCGCTTAAAACGCGCGATTGCGTCCGCCAAAATCGCTTCGTACGTGTTGCCGATATGCGGCTTGCCCGAAGTGTACGCGATTGCCGTTGTGATGTAGTAAGGTTTCTTTGCCATTGCCTTTGCTCCTGCGCGAAAAATGAATATTTTTCGCTTGTTTTTTATTCGCCTATTATTATACCTATTTTTTTGGGAAATGTAAACTGTTTTGCGCGCCCCCGCGAAGAATAAACGGCATTTTCCGCTTCTTTTACGCATATAGTAGTGCTATGAACGTGCTTTTTTGTGTAGTTGTTGTGTTATCGGTTTGTATCTTTATGATACAAGACCCACAAATTTTTCTTTCTTCTATGCTGGACGGTGCGTCTAAAAGCGCCGTTTTGTGCTTCTCGCTTATCGCCACCTACGCCGTGTGGCTAGGCTTAATGCGCGTTTGGCAGGACAGCGGTTTGACAAACGCTATCTCTAAACGCATCCGTCCGCTTACCCGTAAATTGCTAAAAACCAACGATTTGCAAACACTCGATTGCCTGACTATGAATTTGACCGTCAATTTGCTCGGCATTTCGGGTGCGGCAACCCCCTACGGCATACAAGGAGCCAAGCTTTTGGATAAAACGGAAAATGCAGAATATTCTTCTGCTATGTTTTTCGTGTTCAACGCCACGTCCTTACAGGTTATTCCCACGTCGGTAATCGGTGTGCGCACCGCTTTAAAAAGCGCCGCGCCTGCGGATATCGTACTTCCCACTATTTTGACAAGCGCGTTTTCCACATTGCTTGCAGCGTTGTTGGTGTTTTTGCTTATCCGTAAAAACACGGCGGTTGTAACGCAAAAAAACAGTGGTTTTTTACGTAAAACCGCAAAAATTAAGGGGGCAGGTATGCAATGAATTACTTTTTCGCCTTAATTGTGCCCGTAATATTTTTGCTTTCCTTTTTATATGCAACCTATAAAAAGGTGCGCGTGTACGACAGCTTTACCAACGGCGCAAAAGACGCTATTCCTTTGATTGTTTCCATTTTTCCGTATATTGCGGCGGTTACGATGCTTTGTGTACTGATGGAAAAAAGCGGTTTAGAAAGCAAAATGATTAAACTTTTGCAACCAACGTTTTCCCGTTTTGGCGTACCGCCTGAGCTAGCACCGCTGTTATTTGTCAAACCACTGTCTGGAAGCGGATCTATTGCCGTTTTGACGGATATTTTACAAACGTACGGTGTGGATAGCTATATCGGCCGTTGCGCTTGCGTTGTGTACGGCTCGTCGGATACTATCTTTTATATCGGCGCGGTATATTTTGCTTCTCTGCAAAGAAAAAAGCTACCGCTTGCCATTGCAATCGCTTTATTTTCCTTTTTACTATCCGTCGTTTTATGCTGTTTTTTATGTCAATTCATATAATGAATAGCACGCCGATTTCTTTGTTTAATTTTGTACTTTTTTCACATTTTTTGTAAGAGTGAGTACAATTTTATTTTTTTAAAAAAATATTTTTTGTTTCCTTTACTTTTTTTGTTAAGCGTGCTAAAATATACTTGTAGTTAAGTTGTGGAAACACAACAAGTTACATAGCTCATCATTTTCCCCCTTATCATATAGGTAGTTGCCTCGAAACGTGAGTTTCGGGGTGATTATCTTTTTTATTGCTTTTTTTGCCCCAAAATACATTTCCGTCAATACCAAAAATGCAAGGCCCCCCTAAATTTACCGGGAGCCATCCCCGTTACATGCTTAAAAACACAAGAAAACTATGCCCCCCTTGAAATATCAAAAGGAACATTTAAAAATAGGCATATTTTTATGGCAAATTTTTAATCAATGGATGCCGTTTGTAATGTAAGAACAAGCAACTATCCCCCACTAAAGTGGGGGATAGTTACTATTTTACCTGTAATTAGTTTTTAGGGGTTTTTCATGCTTGCTTCATGATAAACCGCGGTGGGAAACCCACCGCGGTTCTTTTTTGTTGTTTAGTACTATGCTATCCTTACTTATCGAAGATAAACTCTCAGTGAAAGAGATCTCTTTTGCTTCGGGATTCGCTGATGAAAAATATTTTTCCCGCGCGTTTAGAAGCAAGTATGGCTATCCCCCCTCACAACTGCGCCATAATATAATAATGTAAGAAATAGGCGTCCGCGAACAAGGCGTTTCTTTTACATTTCTCGCCACGAAAAAAGACACCCATAAATGGGTGTCTCGTTTGTTTGGTGCGTTTCGAGTGGAATTGCGCTTTTAGCGGCGCGCCCCGCTCCGCCATTTTTAATGGCGGCCTTTGCCTTTTAGCTTTTCGTTTCTTATTCTGTTCTTGGCAAAGCGTTTTGCTCCCGCAAAACGGCTCCCACCCTCAATTCCTGTCGGGTATTCGGCTCATACCAAACAAAAAAGCACCCACAAGGGTGCTCGTTTGTTTGGTGCGTTTCGATTGGAATTGCGCTTTTAGCAGCGCGCCCCGCTTGGCAATTATCAATTACCAACTTTGCCTTCTATCCCTTCGTAAATCATACAATAAAAGGCAAAGCGTTTTGCTCCCGCAAAACGGCTCCACCCTCAATTCCTGTCGAGTATTCGTCTCATACCAAACAAAAAAGCACCCACAAGGGTGCTCGTTTGTTTGGTGCGGTCGACAGGAATTGAAGACGCCGATCCACCTAAAAAGTCCTTTATTTATAAGGCATTCGTCAACTGAACGCCAAAGTGGACGCCAAAAATTTCTTCCCATAGACTAGTCTCAACCCTTAATAAGCTTCTTAAAAATAAATAAAATTCTTTGATTATTAAATCTCATTAAAAACAATTAAATGAAAACAACATAGAACTATGGTTTCATTTTCAAAAGCTGTATCCGTTAAGACTTTTTCAAATAAAACACAACTTTTGGGGACCCGAAAGTTGTGTTTTATTTATTATTGAAAGCAAATTCTCTCTATTTCTTCTAAAGGCAATATCCCACTTTTAATTATCATTTCTTTGTTTAAAAAATCTATTAATGCTTGGGCTTTACTTCCTTCGTGATAAGTAGCACCTGCCATTCTAAAAATCTTCTTCATCTTGGTTTTTCCTTTCCCGCCTGAAGGAATCTGGTCTACTGTTAAAGCTGGAACCTTCCCCAAAAAACCGCAAATCCCCTCAATGTCTGTCAACAAAACATCTTCAATGTCAGCTTTTGCTGCCATGTCAACTACCGTTATAGTTTTCTTTTTAGTTAAGTTTTCCCGAAATATTTTCCAATCGTCTTGATAAAATTTACTAATATCCGCTTCATGTGAATCTGTATCGTAACATAAAAATACCGTCCACGACATCTTTTTGGGAAATTGTTTAACACAAGAATTATTAAACCAATTGGCTGAATGGGTAATTTGCGTTACAGTGCCAACACAATTGCTTTTCACCAAAATCCTTCTTCCATTTCCAATTAACTCATAATAAATACCTGCACCCAAGTCAGTATCTATTTTTTCCAACCGCACCCCATATTTATCACAAAAATATTGAAGCAACGAAAAATAGAAGATTTTTTCTGTTTCACCTTCAAAAATGAAAGCTATGCCTTTATCGTATAAACACTCATCCATTTATTATTCTCCTAAAAATTTCCTCAAGAAGAATAAAGAATCTTCACCACCCGATAAAAGTTCAAATATATATTCCCCGACTGACATACCCATACCACGAGCAGAGTCCAGAAGAGCTTTTTGTTTACTATTTCCTTTTACCTTTTTAAAGTTCGCCACCCCATCACAAGAAGGGTTACCAATATAAATTTGATCCATTTTTAAATATTGAATCAAATAGGGGGAATGACTAGAGATTATAAGTTTGCAATCGTCCAATGTTTCATTAAGCACTTCCAATAATTTCTTTAATAATTTTGGATGAATGCTACTCTCCAATTCTTCAATTCCTATACAAGAAACATTAGTGCAACTTGAAACAAACACATTTGTTAAAAGCCAAAAAATTCTTTTGGTACCAGTTGACATTAAAGAAATATTCAATGGCTGGTTTAACGTCGTGCTATAGACAATCAATCTATACATTTCATCTCGAATATGAAATGGAATTTCAGCAGGGTCCGCACTCTCTTGTCCCCCATTATCAGCAACATACATACGAATCTTAGGATCTTCTTTTTTAAGTTCATACATTTGAACATCAATATCATAAAATTCAGGAAATAAATTAAATACTGCTTCCTTAAATAATTCGTATTTTTCTTTATACTGTTCCTTCAAAAAATATAATGCACGCGGAACATCTTCGTCATCAAATTGAATCGTGTGATCTTCATCGTGTACAAGTTCAATTGGAGACGCTTGAAAGCGGTCATGCAAATCCAATGACGTGCAAATTCTATATTCAAAATTTCTTATCTCTTCAATTACTTCAGAGTATTCCAAATCACTAACCGATGATAAAACATCTATAGCCAATTGAGAATCGTCAAACTTTAAATTTCTTAAAGCAGTTGTCGAGTTTCCACGTCTATATTTTCCTTCGTTTCTTTTTAAATAAGACGCGTAGCGGTTGTGATCAGTTGAATGCATATCTATCCATTCATCTAATATTTTTTGTCCAGCGCCATCATCCTTATACCAAGAAAAAGAGAACCCGTAACGCACATATTCGTAACCCTTAATATCGGGGGTTTCAAATTCCATTTCAAATTTAAAGTTTTTGCTTTCTAATGTCTTGGTTAAAGGAATCCCCCTAACCCAGCTCATCATCGTTTTTCTTTTCTTGATACTTGCTGTTATAAAGTCTGTAGCAAAAGATAGTGCTTCTAACAAATTGGATTTACCATAATTGTTTGGGGACACTATAGCTATCATTTTATCCAAATCTAAAGCTATATCTTCTAAGTTTTTAAAGCCACCTATTGTTAGTTTTTTTACTTTCATTTTGTTTCTCCTTAACACATATATAATAACATATATTTTTTTTAAAATCAACCAATTTTATATATTATATTTTTAATTAAGCATATTTTTGACAATATTTCAATTAGAAATACACTTTTGGGTAAATTTTAAATTTTTCTATATTTAATCCATATATTAAATATTTCCTAAAAACGTCATCAAACAATCCGCTAAATTATATGAATGACAATATTTTGTGCTCTGTTGTTATTCAAAATAAAACAGCCGGGAAAATTATTATGATGAAAACAGAAAAAACTACAAGCATATTAACCAAAGAATTAGAAACTTTAACAGACACCCAACTCCACGATTTATTTACCTTTTTCTATAAGTTAAATAATCAACACGGCAACATTATTACAACTGAGAAGTTCGATGAATTTTTACGCTCGTTCGAACGCAATCCTTTTCGTCCAAACTTCGACCCCTCATTTAGAAAACAACTCATACAAAACTTCATCGCCTACACCGACGACCACATGAGTTTAATCACCGCCGTTATATTACTTAAACAACAGTTTTCTACCGAAGAAATTATAGATAATTACTATTCTAACGTTGACGTTTTTTGCAACGATTTATTTTAACCACCCAACAACGTATTGATAGCACAAAATGTCAATACTCTGTTATTATGAAAAGGACCGCCGTTTTTCATCAAACGACAGTCCTTTTATTTTTCTATAACCTAAAATCTCACCACCATGTATGTACTCTCCTTAAAACTCAAACTGCACCAAATCCATTTGGTCGCTCATGAATTTATCAGGGAAATGGGTATAAACACGACCAACCAAACGCTCAGAACTATCCCCCATCCAAGTATCCACGATATCGGGGCGAACGTACAGCGTACAAGTCGTAGCGAAAGTATGACGCAAGAAGTATTGCGTAACTTCTTTATCCTGCATTACTCTCTTAAAAACACGGTTCAAGGTATCTAACGCACAATCACATTCAATCGGTTCATTGACGTTGATATATTTACGCGCTTGTTTAGGAATCGGGATTTTTTTATAGACCTTATTCCCTTCTGCCGTTTTATGCTTTGCGTTCAAAACGATAAGAAAATCGCTGTCGAAACGAGCTTCTGTCAGTTCAAACGGGCGCAACCCGAAATAATATTGTAACAGCAACAACTTACGATACGGATCAAACTCTGGCAAGAAAATTCTATTATGAAAAGTTTGTTGTTCTTCAATCGTCAAAGCACGACGTGTTTCGCGTTTAATCTTCTTAAATTTAATGGCTTGCATGGGGTTATAAGTAATCTCACCGTTCGCAATCGCATAATTCATAATCCCCTTCAAAATCGTTTGTAAAGTCTCTACAACTCGACCATGGTAGGCATCAATGATTTGTTTTAAGTCATTTGTAGTAATACTCGTAATCTTTCGTTCGCCTAAAATTGGGATAATACGGCTTTCGCAATTCATAACGTAATCACGATGCGTTCTTGAATCAATCGTACCGTTTTTAGACGCAAGCCAATCTCTAGCAATCTTTTCAAAACTGTGTTTCGCGGCTCCCTTCTTATTAATACGATACTTGTCGATATTTTTAGCCGAAGTTGCCTCGATAAAGCGTTCTTTCGCTTTCTCCATCGTATTGCCCGATACAACGATATTATACTCCCCTCTACGATAACGAATAAGAAAAATGGTACAATTTTTACTGCGTTGACGCTTAAGAACATGCGCCGCTAATCCATTGCTGATGAATTCCGTCTTAAACGTTTTAGACATTCTATTCAGCTCCTTTTTTGTAAAAGTAATCTCACACGAAACGGACTTTTCAGGCTCAAAGTCGCTACCTTTCGATTGCGCTAAAAGACCACTGATAAATAATCCGATTCGTTCGGTAGCATCTGGCATAGATGCGAGTGCTTGGATATAATTAGATGCAATTTGCAATTCCGCTGTCGTCATTGTCCTCCTTTGTGAAAATTTTGGTCAGCTTCCCCGTCGGGAAACATAAACGCGTTTACTTTTACCGAATTTTCTACTACCTTTCAAGCCGAAAAAGAAATTTACTTGAAAGTGCGCATTTTTTATCCGATCAGCAAACCTACCGCTAATCCTTATTTTATCGCAAAAAACGTCTTCCGCGAACCGTTATCACAAACAAAACAAGAAAATTCGCCCAACCTTTGCAATCACGATATTTCTTACCAATATATAATAAAAAACTACGCACTATATAATACAGTACGTAGCCATAAATTTTAATAACATTTTTGAAAATAAATTAGAAAAATTTTTATTTATTTTTTACCTTATCCATTCCATCATAATGCTTTAATTAAAACCTACAACAAACTCCACACGAAACAATTTATCTCACCGCTTATATTTTCCTTAACCCTATTATTTCGCTTCATAAAACGCAAAATAAAGCCACCATGTACGCATTCACGCTTATACCTTCTCCCGCCCCTTCCTATCCCCAATCGTTCAATTTTTGAACGACTTTTTTATTTTTACTTAATTTACTCAAGATTATATAATAGTTTTTACTGAAAAGTATAGTCTAAAGCTTTTAGCTTTAGATTATATAAATATTATTAATTTATTATTATTCTTTATTATTATTTATGTCTAATATTTGAACTACATAAGCCCGAAAATTAAACGACTATCATTTGATGTTTAAACCATATACGTCCAAAAATCAAACTATCATTTTACGCACCATCAAAACGAAAATCCTTCAAATTTTCGTCCTTCAACCTCACCATTATCCGCAATAAACTCTTGATACAGCTTATGAACCACCCCCATATCAAACTTAAAGTATCGTTTCTTCGGCATTCCATGTTGCTTTACCTTAATAATACCATACGCTACAAGTTCTTTACACGCCACTAACTGTTGGTGTTTACTCAAACCTGTATTGTAATACATATTTTCCACCGTACTATAAAACCATCCACCCTGCTGCAATTCGTTTCGTTCTTTCCAATATGTATATTCAGAATAAATTTCTGATAACATAACCGCTGTATTCAGATTAAACTTTCGAATCAATGGTCTAGGCAATCTTAAAAAATCGTTTTGAAACATTTTATCCAATTTGCTTTTCATTTATATTTTCTTTAGTCTCCTATATA
Source organism: Candidatus Scatosoma sp. (assembly GCA_045632625.1). Classification (GTDB taxonomy): domain Bacteria; phylum Bacillota; class Clostridia; order Christensenellales; family Borkfalkiaceae; genus Scatosoma. The sequence continues at coordinate 14,558 of JAZQWZ010000032.1, forward strand.
TGCTAAATTAATTGAATGGGTTCTAAAAGCCCCACTTCTACACATATAATAGTTTCTTTATTAATCATTTTTTTACCTCGTATAAATTTATTTTTTCTTCGGGCTGTAACGTTTTTGGTGTTACAGCCCGTTTGTTTTGTTCATCAAAAGATAAAACCTTGAAAAGTTCCCACTTTATCATCAAACGGATTCATATCAAGCTTTTCTTCGCAATAAAGCGCAAACTCTAAATAGTCGCGTGCCATTTTATCATTATAATAGTACATCATCTTTGCCAAATGCCCCGCCATCACATTATGCCTATCAAGCTGACCTACCAATGTGTCCGCAATCGTCTTCAAACAAAGATTTTCAATAAAGTGCGATGGGTTTTGTGACACCCGTTGAGAAGGATCCGGATTCTCATCAGCGTAACACAATTCAAGGTCTACGAATGACCTATTGTCATCACTGAAAAAGTAATACTCGCCCGTTTCTTTGTTTTTCAATGTGATAACAGCAATTAAGAAGTTCTTCATTTGTTCTTTATCAAGCTGATATACGTATTTCCGCAGAAGCTCTTTATCGTATTCTTCCTCAAAATCTAGAGTCTTCAGTTGAGCTGTATAATATTTCCAGTTAAAGCAATCCTTTACAAGATAGCTACCAAGCTTTGCGATAGCACTTCTATTACAATCCCTAAGAGCAAACATCCCATTATATTCCTTATACTCAGAAAGCCCTGATTGTTCCCCGCGCTCCACCATATCGTTAAGCATAAACATAAACCTCTCCGTATCTTCAGGCTTTACGTAATAATAAGCATGCATCAATGCCACCAATACTTCATCCGACGAGAAATACATAGAGTCACTTTCTGTAGTTGCAACTTTTTCAATGATATTTAATACTTTTTCTGTCTTCATATAAAAGACCTCCTTTAAAATTTATTTTTTTCGCCTTACCCCGGCTAGGGTTGTATTAAATAAAAATGCCATTTTCTAATCAAAACCATCGGTTCGGCTTGCTTTACGAATCATTTTCATAACACTTTTCCTTGAATGCGCATTAAAAATCAAAGCCGTTAAATACTCTAGCAGGATATCCCGTCGGAATTTGCGCCCCAGGATAACAAGTTCTAGAAGTATTGATACTATCGTAAATCGCAAGTCCATTGCCCATCGCAGAAGGCTTGTCCTCCCACGCCGGTAATCGTTCTTGTTGCGCTCTGTTGAGGCAAAATACCACTCTTGCCATCATACGACCTTCATACTCGGCGTGTTTTACTCGCACGGCCCCCGTTTTTCCAACCCATGCATCAAAGCTTTGACACTCGTTATAATTAATATTAAAGGAATGGAAGAACTCTCCAAGTCGTTGGTTCGTTTTTCTTTCATCCATAGGGTCCAGCCAAATGTGATACCACAATTTGTTGTTGTGTCCGCTTACGTCAAGCGTAATTTCATAACAAGCCTTACCTGACGCATACGATTTATATTCGGCATTAGCGACACGCACACGGTAATCGCCCTCATTGATGGGCTTAAAGTTCTTTTCGCTATATTGTTCAGGGTTATATGTCCATTGCATATTAAGTGAATCTCCTTTTTGTTATTTTTTTAATTGGACTTTCTCAATTTCATTTTTAATTGCCGCCTACCGCACGGCGATTTGTTCATTGCACTTTAATTAAAGTAAATTGCAAATCACTCAACCAAACTTGTCCGCGCAAACTTTTTTATTTAATAATCGCATAATTAGACCTCCCAATTTTTATCAACACTCTATAATACGGTACTTTTTAATCGATTTTTGCATTGTCGCGCAATTTTTATAAATTTTATATTCAATTCACACGAAGATTGATAACTAACGCAGGTTGAACGTAATTTTTTCCATTTGTCTCAACGTATTCCACCCCAACTGCATATTTATTAAAAACGTAATCGTTATCCGTCGTTTTGAACATTACCTTAATCATATCAATTCCTTTAGAGGTGGTCGCTTCAATTTTTTCAACCACCACCCCGATTGCGCGAGTCAATTTATGGTATTTTCCATTGTTATTAATAAGGTTACGGTTTTCTTTAATAGCCTTATCTAACGCCTTAGCGTACTTCGTATTGCCCTTAACGAATCGTGACGGACCTACATTATAAATATAAAACGCGCACGTGTCGCCAAGAGCATAGGTAGAAATAGAGTTACGAGAATCATAGTTTTTAATTTTGGTCATTTTTTGAACCCTCCGTTTAAAAATTTTTATATCATTGATGGTGATTACCATTAATTTCAACGTTCATTTCGTTCGTGTCTTTATTATCGCATATTCATCAATCCAAATCCGCGATTGACAATCCGTTTTTGATTAATCGAATGTTTTTTCTCTTTTCATAAACAGCTTTTGATTGTAATGAACTGTGTGCCAAACCTACGCCTTCTTCCAGATACTGAAAGTTTGATAATTTCATTCTAATGGTTCCTTTGCCGTGATTGTAAAATCCATGATCTTTAAGAATTTGAAGCAGCTCGGGAATTTTTCTAAAACTATCCTTACCATGTTGAGAGTAAAAATCATAAACCAATTCATCTTCGGTAAGCTCCCATTCTTCAAATACCCTATTAAACCTAAGGCCATATCTATTAGCTATTGCAAGAATACTAACTCTACTTCTATTATTTAGTCTTTTACAAACATCCGAACCTTCATCAGCATAGTATTGTTTTACAATATCGATTTCTTTTTGAGTCCACATAATATTATCTTTATTTATTAATCCCAACGATTTACCTTTAGATACGATTGCACAATAAGTACGGTTGGGTAATAATTCTTGTAACTTATAAGGGCCCAAATCATAGTAGTTGGCCTTTAAGATGTTAAGTTCATTGTCCGTCCAATCCCCATTATCACAAAGTCCTAATTTATGTGCTTTTGCCACGATTCCCGTATACGATCTACCCGGCAACATCTTCATTAGCGCTGTCGGTCCTAAAGCGTAATACTTCTTTAAAGTTTTTACTTCAATGCTTGTCCATTTTTTACTAATTTGTCCCATTTAGTTTTCCTCCAATGGTTTTATTTATAATATTGCACCCAACAACAAGTTTCACCTCATCGCCAACCGCACAGCTATTATAACATCTAAAAAACCATGATGTGCGGATTGCAAATCCGCATTTACACGCGTTACAACTTTTTTGCATAAAAAAAGATAAGCAGCATACAAACTACTTATCTTATAAATAAAATAATCCTTAATTTTTATTGATTACAACGCAAAGAGTACTGGCGCCTTATTTTCATACAATTCAATGTCTATGCATGTAGGACTATAGATTCTATGTTCCAAACAAGCCTTAACAATAACATCTGTCATAATCGCATTAGAGAAAAGATATCCTGCGCTTGCCAACAATTCCTCTGCTTCTTTCACCGTCAATTGCAACCCCACACACAATCTCATTACATTATCTTTTTTGACATTAACATATTTCCCTCGCAAAATCGAGGAAAACGTATCCGCCTTCATATAAATTTTTCTATACACATCCCTATTCTTCAACCCTTTCAAATCAAGATACTTTTGAAGCACCATCGGGAATGTTTGGTTAAAGTCTATTGTATGTAGATATGCAGTTAAAGCACTTGGACATTGACTCAAAGACAGCAAAGCCTGTGCCTCAGCGATTGTTTCAATCGCTATTTCCTCCAACTCATAGTTTGCCTTTATCTCTCTTTTAATAGCCAAACGATATTCCTGCATCTGACGGCTAGACAATTCAGCAATATCACGAACCTGTTGCGTTGCATAACGCGATTCTCCAGTACAGATCAATTCTTGATATTGCTTAGCGCGACGCAACACGATCTTCTCGCTTCTTGCTGTAAAGCCAGCCGCATGTAATCGATTCATCATCTCAGCAACCTCTTTATCACCAAGCCAACGATAACCCTCTTGTTCTACACAATACTTGCAAATAATATAATCTTCTTCAAAAGACCATCTTTGTGCCATAAACAGTTCTCCTTATGTTATAATATTCTATATTATAACATAAAACGCTTTGAAAATCTAGTATTAAATGAAAGTTTCGCGAAGATTGTACCAAAAGTGCTGAAAATGATATACGAAACAGCTCAAAACACGACATAATATAAGTATAAAAAGAAACTTTAGGTTCTTTAAATACAATTCAGGAAGGTATTTTATGATTTATGCTTATTGCCGCGTTTCAACCAAACATCAACGCATCGCCCGTCAAATTACCAATATCACCGAACTTTATCCTAACGCTACGATTATTCGCGAGTTCTATACTGGAACCACTCAAAGTCGGCCGCAATGGGACAGGCTTATCTCTACAATAAAAAAAGAAGACACCATCGTATTTGATAGTGTCTCCCGTATGAGCCGTAATGCTCAAGAAGGTTATAATGATTATAAAGCCCTTTATTCTATGGGTGTCAATCTTGTTTTTCTTAACGAACCTTTAATCAATACTTCTGTATTTGATACCACCCGCAATAACCTATTAAAGATAGATATTGACACTGGAAATGAAGCCGTTAATTGCTTCTTTAAAAGCAATATTGAATCGATCAATGATTTCCTTATGGCTCTAGCAGAAGAACAAATTAAGGCTGCTTTTAATCAATCTGAAAAAGAAGTAACAGACCTTCATTCTAGAATTTCTCAAGGCATCCGCGAAGCCAAACGAAATGGCACACAAATCGGTCTCATTAAAGGAACCGAACTTACCACAAAGAAATCAATTGAATGCAAAGCTATCATTAAGAAACACGCCAAAGACTTCGGCGGAACTTTAGACGATCCCGACGTTATCAAACTCTGCGGTTGCTCTAGAAATTCTTATTATAAATATAAACAAAACCTAAAATCCATACCAACCGAATCACACTAATTTGTTTATTGGTTATTATTGAAATTTTATATTGCGAAGTAGAAGCAGTTCTGATGCATACGTATTAACTTCACCTATGGTTAACCCCATAGAATTAGTTCCTACTTTCTGCATTTTACAAATTTCTTTCAACCACAACCTACAAAAACTATTATACTTAATAATTGTTTTGTTTCTATCATCTTTGGTTTTTACACCTTGCCATCTTAGTTCTTTAGAGTCTTTATTTATACAATACAAATAACAAACATAGTATGAGGCACCAATTTTCCTTAAATGATTGCCTCCAGCAAAATTATAATCGTGCTTTTTCATTTTTTCTCCTTTGTGTTTTATTTTTCAGTAAATAGGCAGGGCAGGTATAAGCCGAGCCTATTTACTGAGTTTGTTTTGTTATTTAATTACCAGTATAGTTATAGATAATAGTGTATGAACCCACCCTATAATTCCAATCATCTTCTTTTTTAATCGCTGACCACTGTAATGATGTTCCACGATATTTTATACAAGTCAAGCTAGAACACCAAGAGAACGCCATATAACCGATACTCGTGACACTGTCACCGATTAGCACACTCGTCAAACTACTGCAATCACTGAACGCATAGTTACCGATACGCGTTACACTGTCAGGAATTACCACGCTCGTCAAACTACTACAATAATAGAACGCAAACCGATAGATTTGTGTAACATAAGCTGGCAACATTAAATCTGTTTCACTTCCCGTATAACATATCAATATCTTTTCGTTTCCGTCCGTGTAAATGATATAACCATTGTCATTAGAAAGTTTACTTTCAGCACTTAAGGACGTATAAATATCTTTTGCATAGTAGCCCACATAACCGTACGATTTACTTTCTTTTGCAATATTTAAAGAAGATTTGTTAAACACTTCTACTAATTTGTAGCAATATTCGAACGCAGCGACACCAATTGTCGTTACTTTATCACCGATGACTACACTCGTCAATCTCCCGCAAGAATGGAACGCATCAGCCCCAATCGAGATTACACTGTCGGGAATAATCACTGAAGTAATGTTATCATTATAAGCAAATGCATCTTTGTAAATGCTTGTTACAGGTAACCCCCAATAGGTGGAAGGAATAATGATATCGATATCCGTACATACACCAATACCCATTAAAGAATAGGAAACGCCGTCATTGTTAAGCTTATATTCCAATCCTTGAGATGCCATAGGTCCTTCGGGGTTGTCAAGCTCTTCTGCAATTCCCCAAATTTTAATTTCACCATTAGAGTTATAGTGCCAATAATTGCCACTTGTCGTAGGTTCGCTTTCGCTGTAATAATAATAGACTGCGCTGGTTAATGTGAAATTATCAGACCCAATTGAAATTTTTGCCCAATCTTCCATCGTACCTTGGTAATAAACGTTCGTCAAATTCTCACAACAATCGAATGCTCTTTCGTCAATCGAAGTTACACTTTTTCCAATGAATACACTTGTTAAGTTACAACAAGCAGAGAAGGCATTATCACATATTGTAGTTACGCCATTACCAATAACTACACTTGTCAAATTGCTGCTAGAAGAGAATGCCATACTACCAATCAAAGTTACATTGTCGGGAATAATCACACTCGTCAAACTGGGGCAACAATCGAACGCAGCATGGCCAATCGAAATCACACCGTTACCAATAACTACACTTGTCAATCCTTCACACCACCCAAAGGCTTTATTCCCAATCGAGGTTACACTGTCAGGAATTATTATACTCGTTAAGCTACTGCAATCAAGGAACGCCCCAATACCAATCGAAATTACACCGTCACCAAATTCAAAACTCGTCAAGCTACTGCACTTTCTAAACGCAGTATCCCCAATCGAGGTTATACTGTCCGGGATGTTTACACTCGTTAAGCTACTGCATTCATAGAAGGCACTATTACCGATTGAAGTTACAGGCTTTTCTTTATAGGTGGACGGTATAATAATATGCTTATCCGTACATTCTCCAATGCCTGTTACAGAGTATGTGTTGTCGTTGTTAAGCGTGTATGCCAAGCCTAGACTATAGCGATTTTTAAATTCTTCTTCATCCCATACATTGATTGCGCCGCTTTCGTCATAATACCAATAATTTCCATCAAATGCTGTGCATTCGCTATTTGGAGCAGGTTGTTCTTCGCTGTAATAATAGAGTTTTCCGTTTCCTATATTACCAATCGCAACTTTTGCCCATTCTTCTACTGTGCCTTTATAATATACACTCGTTAATCTAGGACAATTGTCAAACGCAGATGCGTATATCTTTTCTACACCATCAACTATTACTACACTCTTTACGTTAACACAATAAGAGAGTGCCCCTTGCTCTATTGTTGTAATGTAAGAAGGTAATATTAAATCCGTTTCTTGCCCGACATATCCAACCAAAATCTTTTCTTCGCCATTCGTATAGATAATATACCCATTGTCGTTAAAAAGTTTGCTTTCAAACACATCTTCGCTGTTATAAACAAACAAAGCATAGTGCCCCACCGCACCATTGTTCTCGCTTCCCTTTTCTACCATTATATACGGCGACTTATTCACCACTTCTATTAGGTTATCGCAATAAGAGAACGCTCCTTCGCCAATCGAAGTTACACTTTTGCCAATTATAACGCTCGCCAACTTCTCGCAACTATCGAATGCGTAATTGCCAATTGTGGTTACACCATCGCCAATTACTACTATCGTCAACCCATAACTGAAACAGAATGCATCATCACCAATCGAAGTTACACTGTCGGGGATTTCTATACTCGTTAAGCTATAGCACCATTTAAACGCCGCTTTACCAATCGACACTATACCGTCTTGCATAATAACATTTGTTAAACAGGTACAACCAGCAAAGGCAGAAGATCCGATAGAAGTTACACCATTACCGATAGTCACACTTGTCAAGCCTTCCCAATTAAGGAACGCAGAAGAACCGATAGATGTTGCACAATCGGGTATAGTAATGTCTGTAACTGTTTTATCTTTTATGCCCGTAATTATACAAGTAGTTTCTGTAGAAGTAAAGTTGAAAAGGCTCATCTCTTCTCTTAACGCAAACTTTGCCGTATAAGTAACGTTCTTCTCTGCATTAAACCTAAACTCTTCGTTTTCGCAGACAAGTATCTCGCCTTCATACCAGCCAAGCCAAGTGTACCCCATGTTAGTTGTTGCAGTCAGTGTAAAATCTTTGCCATAACGATAATTTCCATTTACTTGCGTACTTACGCCAGCTTTTGAATTGTTATTATTTGCATCAATTTTATAACTAACGCGAGTATAATATACACTTAAAACTTGGCTACCGTCACCATTGATATTGCCACTTACTAAACCCATGCTTGCATTATAAGTAAAGTGTGCATAACGTTCAGTTTCGCCGTAAGCCATCGTATCCGTTTCACCTTCAAGCACTACGGTTTCGTGTGACGTATAGTTATCATCATCAATGTTTTGCAAATAATAGATAACTGTATATTTCGTGTCAGTATTAGCAGTCCATTTAGCATAATAAACCTTATCGCCATAAGAACCAATTTCGATTTTTGTTACTTGGTTTTTAAACGTTTCTTCTAAATACCAACCATTAAACGTATATCCATCACGAGTAGGTGTAATTAAATCAAACGTTAACGTTTCAATATTATAAGTATAGGTCGTTACTTTTTCTGCATATCCGTAATTATAAGTTACAGTATAGTTTGCAGGTGTCCATTTTGCATAAACTTTAACATCACCAAAAGAACCAAGAGTGATTTCCGTCACTTGGTTTTTAAATGTTTCTTCAATAAACCAACCATTAAAGCTATAACCTGTTTTAGTAGGCGTTTTCAAGGCAAACGTTGCCGTTTCAATAGTGTAAGTTGCAACGTTATCTTTATTATTTACGCCACCGTTCAATTCGTATTCAATATTGTATACGTTGGTAGACCATTTTGCGGTTAAAGTAATTGTTTCACAAACGTTAAAGGTGTATGATAACTCGTTATAAACCTTTGTTTCGCCATTAAACCAACCAAGGAAAGTGTAGCCGTCGTTTGTAGTTGCAGTTAATGTAATTTGCTTATCAAACTTATATGTGCCACCACTTGTAATAGTGCCTGCTTTTGTGTTGTTTTTATTTGTAGTAATAGTATAGTTATCACGCGTATAGTAAACCTTTAACACCAAGTCTCCTTTACCGTCAATATTACCACTTAATTCACTCATTGAAGAATTAAGGGTAAAGTGTTCAATGGTTTCTGGTGTTATAGATGCAGTCTTATCAGTTGTACCTACTGTTTGGTAGCTACGTGTATTATCTAACGTGTAATTGTTATTAGAAAGGTTTTGCAAGTAGTATTCTACAACGTATTTTGTATTGGTATTTGCAGACCACGTAGCAGTTATTGTTGTATTGGCGATAATAGGGGTAGCAAAATCATAATCCCAAGAATTAAAGGTATAACCAGTTCTCGTAGTGGTAGGCTCAGTTGCAAGATAACCTTCTTCAACGTATTGTGTTTCTACACTCGTACCACCATCGGTGTCAAAGGAAACCGTATACATATGATTGCGGTAAATGTTGACGGTATAAGTGGTAACGGTTTTATCAGGATTCTCTACGTGAATATAGAGAATGTTGTCGCCCTCGGTTAAGGTTGCTTTTTTGGTAATAATCGTGTGCTCACCATTGGCGTCAGAGCTCAAAACCCACGTGTCGCTATTCGTCACAGAAATATCGTTTGCAAAATTAAACTCAATTGTTGCATATGGAAATTTTCCGCTGATATTTGTTCCATTCACAGTAAGTGCTCCGGAAGAAATTTCAGCCTTGGAAGGTTTCACAGGAATAATCTCTTGTTCTACAATTACAAAACCGCAAACGCCACAATGCGAACCCTCGGTAAGTCCAGTTTTGGTAAACGTAGGTTCAACTCGCGCATCCGTTACTGGGGTATGAGTTTCTTTTTTCGCAATCTCTTTTTGATTTCTGCTCAGTTCATCACCGCACGCAGAGCAATAAACTACTTCATCATAAGAGCCGACTTCATTGCAAGTGGAATCAACCTCATTTTCACGCTCGGTACGCGTAGTGGTATGCTCACACTCGTTATCAATTACCACAACGATACATTGAGCCATTTTCGCGCCATCTTCTGTAACAGCATATACGATAGCGTTTCCGTCACCAATTGCCGTAATAACACCATTATCGTCAACTGTAACAACAGAAGAACTAGAAACCGTCCACATAACGTTTTTATTGGTTGCATCAGTTGGTGTGATAGTAGCAATCAAGGTTTTGACTTCGCCAACCATCATAGCAATTGAAGTGTAGTTTAAAGTAATGCCCGTTACCGCGATGCCACGTTCATATTGACAAGTATCGCAAATGTTATCCGTTCCGTAATCGTGTTCTATCTTAGGGGAAATCTCACTCGTATGCTCGCAATTAGCTTTATGCCAATGGTATTTTGCATCTTTTTCCCAAACCTCTGAATAACTATGCCCAAGTGCTTCACCAGTAATTACGCTACCTACCGCTGTGTTTTGTGTCAAAAACGCAGTATTTTCAAACGTGGCTTGATAATGCCCCGTTTCTGCTATATCACAAGTTGCATCGGAATCTTTTACATACGTTGCAGTAACCGTTTCGATTTCTTTATGTGTGTTATCGTGAGAACAAATTCTTTCCGCCGTACATTGATTTTCATTCCAAATATACGTTACCAACCCATATTCATGGTCTAATGCAGAGTTTTCGTCCGTTCTTGTATCTTTTTCTTCACAACCTTGACGAGAACAAGTCGCTGTTTCCGTACCATTTTCCGTACAGGTTGCATCACCATTAGGAATATAGTTTTGAAAATCGTGTCCAAGGGCGTCGACATACGTATCGACATAGCTATCGTTACAAGCACAAGTATGCGTAGTAAAGCCCTGTTCCGTACAAGTAGGCGCAGTGATTGTTTCGGTATAACCATGCTTATGCTCTTCTTTACAAGCCGTAAAAAACGTTGCACTTGCCAAACAAACGCAAAGCCCTGTTAAGGTAGATATTAAAAATTTCCGTTTCTTCATAAGAATCACCTCTAAAAAATAAAAAGTGCGGCTACCGAAGTAACCGCACAAAAAACGCAAACTCCGATAGTCGCCAAACCAATCCTTATGTAACGTAGCGTATAAAACGCCCTATTCTTATGTGGATAAGGAATTTGCATTTTTATCAAATTCGAACACATAAGAATGTTAAAAAGAGTATAGTACCCCCTTTCCTCAAAAAGGTTGCGTTCTATACGTTACAAATATTGAATTGATTTGGCAACTCTAGTATATCATAAATGATATACTTCGTCAAGCAATTGGAATTATTTGTAATAAAACAACTGTCCCTTCCACAATTTACAAAGCTTTTCCGTAGCCGTTTTCAGCATACAAAAAAAGCCGTTTGTGAAATACCCACGAACGACTTGCATTATATAAGACCAATCAACCAAAAAAGTGGACGCCAAAATGAACACCAAAACGGCAATAAATTGCCCAAAAATCCATTTTTTAACGCATAAACACGTCAAATATACAAAAAAATCGGGCATTTATGCGTTTATTTTGCATAATTACCCGATTTTGGTGCGGTCGACAGGAATTGAACCCAAGTAACAATCGCGGAAACCCTTTATTTATAAGGGATTCAGGCACTTCTTGCCCAAACATACACCAATTTGATTTGATTTCGTTATGTGGAAAGTATACTATGAATAAAGCGGTTTATGGCTTACTGAATTATTTTTCAGTAAAACTTTATTCAAAGACTTTTTCCAATTATGCTTTTATAAACCTTTGATAAGCACTCTTTGGCTTATCGGGAATTGTTAATTTCAATTTGCCAGAATCAAGCAAAGGCTGTACGATTTGTGACATCACATAGTTTTTCGATTTACCAACAAACGCAGTCAATTCATCTCTGGAACGAGGAATGGCACAAAATTCTACGATGGATTCGGAAATAGACATATTATTCAAGTAATAGCTATTTTTCATTACAACCTTAAATTCGCCGTGTAAAACAGAGAATACGGGAGCAGGTAAACTAGCATCTAAAAACTCCTTACGCATAGTAGGAATACCCGAATAACGATTTTCCGTTACCTTTAATAATTCCAGCATATTTGCAAGAGCTGCGTTGCGCGTTTCGGGGTGTACTTTACCAAGAGCGTCAATAGTAATTTTACCATATAAACCACCGCTATTGGTAATTTCCATTCTATCACGGTACATTTCAATTCTAATGGGAACATTTTCCGTATGCTTGCTATAATCTCTATGCACGAGCGCATTTAAAATCGCTTCGCGGACGGCTTTAATAGGATATTCAGGTTTATCAACTCGACGGCCGTTTTCATCAATTATTGTTTTAATTCTACTATTTTTTCGAACAAATTCGACAGCTTCTTCCAACATATCAGGAATAGCCCCTGTAATACGTTTATTGTCAATAAAGCGCTCACCTTCGCTACCAACCGTACCGTGTTCAACCCCAGGTAAGCATACCGCGGTAATGCACAGTTGAGGGAAATAGGTTTGTGGATATTTTGAAAACGTCATCACGCCCGCAAGGGTAGGCGTTCCGTTTTTCGTGATAGCCATCAACTCTAAAATTTCATTTTCGGATACGCTGTTGGCTAAATTCTTTCTTTCAATCTTTACAGCAGTTAAATATGCATCCAATCTTTGTAAATCAAATAATTGAATTCCAGCTTCTTCTACAACGCGAATATCATCACGCGTTCTTTTTCTAAAAGCGTCATAGCTATAGATTTCATATTCACTCATCAACTCGTCAGATTCTCCAACGCGAATATACGAGCCTTTAATTCTACCGACGCCTTTATAAAAAACAGGACGTTCGGATATATCAATCGCTGGTATTTCCGCAGAAACTATCAATTTACCGTCGATATCGCAAACAGTAAAAAGGGCTCTTACCGCAGGCTCCATTTGCTTGCATTGTTCGGTTACTTTTTTTTGTAGATCTTGCGCATCATAAACGCCTTTTATTGTGTAACCATCCGTTTCATCTATCCCAAATATGATAATACCACCTTCATCTTGATTAGAAAACGAAGATAACGTATCAAAAAGTTTTGTAGGGCAGCCTTGCGCCGCCGTTTTTAATTCGATGCTTTGCGTTTCTGTTTTTTGATGTTGTATTTCATACACTAATTTTTTTAAATCTTCGGCTTGCATAACAACACCTCCTTGTCCAATTATATGTGAATTATAGCAAATAAATAATATTTTGTCAATACAATTTTATAAGAATTAACGATATTTATAAAAAATTAACGATAAAAATAGAAGAATTAACGATTTTATAAAAAGAATTAACACTAAAATAGAAGAATTAACGATGATAATCTAAAATTTAACTTCTATATTTAAAGTTATTCGGCTAATTCTATAAAAATTTTTACTCGGTTAAATCCGACTAATCTAATTCCGAGTAAAACAAATTAAAAATGGCTGCAAAGTTGCCTGTAAATAGAAGAAAAAATCACTCAAAAAAATTCAATTTTTTCTATTTGAGATTGGGGTGTGCCCTTACATGTATACAAGCGGCGGCGCGTTGCGCCGCCGTGTAAGGGCACACCCCAACAAACTTAACTAAATCGGTCAAAAGAATTGAAACGGCAAAGGAACGCCCATCGCCGCTGATCCGCTTGGCGATTGGGCGTTATTCCATTTTGCCGTGATTTTTCAATAACGACCTTTTGGCTATCACTTTAGTTACAAGTTGTTACTTGGGAAAGCACCTTATACACTTTGCCTTTGTCAAGCTTTATTATTTCGCCGTATTCCGTAACGATCTCCGCTTCATCCGACACGAGAAAGGACGTTTCATCCTCATTCGTCGGTCCTAATATATCTTTTTTTCTGACTGCACACTTTATAAAGGTTGGAATATTCTTCGACCACATCGCTTTTCCGCCTTTATCCATATATTTCCCTATGTAATCATACGCACTTTGGCTTAATTGCGGTATAATTTCTTCTATCGTCGATAAGCCGAACTTTTCGTTGAACTCCTGATTCCGCGTATGCACTTCCATTTGTTTCGTCATTGGATTATATTTCCGTTCTTCAAAGTTTTTCGACAATATTTCTTCGTCCTCGATGAACATTAAAGCGTGGAAGTGCAGTCGAACGCTTCCGTCCCAGCCCTCCCATACACCGAAATATTTCCAACCCTTTCTATTTACCTTATTCCGTAAATACGTGCGTAGCTTCTTTTTAAACTGCTCCGACGTCATTTTTGCATCGTCATAGGTGAAGGTAACGAAATAATTCATACCATTGAGCGAACACTTTCTAATAAAACGGTTTTTTCTCGCATTAAAATTATGGCGTTTGCGCTTAAAGTTTTCTTGCAGGAATTCTTTCCGTTTTGCTCGGTCGGGGATATACGGCGCAAACTTATCCATCATAATCGCCCAACGCTTTTTCCAACTTTCCTTTGCATATGCGTCGTAATAATGATTGAATAGCTCCCGAAGTGTCATTTTAACCGTTTTATTGGGCTTATTTTGAACGTCTTTGACAACTTCAACTACTTGTTCGCCTTGGCAATTATCCTCGTTATTATGCCCAATTTCAACGGTATATTCTTCTATGATAATTCCGTCGTCATCTTCTTCGTTTATCTTCTCGGATATTAAATCGGAAACGTCTACGTCTACGCGCTTTTCGGGGATTTTTCTGCGCTTCTTACCCTTGGGGAGATTTTGCTCCTCAAAGAACCAATGAATTTCACCGCCGTCGTTTGTCAGCTTGCCAAAAAGATATTCGTCTTCGTCCATTTCTGCAAATGGCTTTTTAATTTTCATAATACTACCTCCAAAATGTTTATTGTAGGGGTATTATAACAAAAATTTTATAGCCTGTCTAAGACGAATTTTGTCGTATTGGTAGGGAAGAAAAAGGGCAGTACTACGCATTTCAACGCATACCTGCCCTATAGTTATTCCGTTTTATTCTGCATTTCTTGAACCATATTATCAATGTCTTCTTCGGCAGTACAATCCACCAAGCCATTCATAATTTTAAGGAATTCGTCCAAATCGATTTTGCCTTTTTTCTTGCAATGCATTAAGCGGCGGAGATAATCTTGACGCTCGTTAAAGCTCTTTAAGGCAAGGAAGAACTCTTCGCCATTCCAATCCATTTCGCCAAACTTTTGTAAGCGCGTTTGAAAATCAGAATCACGGTATTTTGCGAAGATATATGTACGCGCAACCGTTTGCATTAAATTGCGTTTTTCGTGTTCTATAAGCTCAGGAAATGTCATTTCGCGTATATCAAGGATTTCTTCGCCTTCATCCTCAGCCGCATCATAAATATGTTGGATATCTTCCGTATCCGCAATAAATTCAAAAGTGGTATTATCTTCATCGGTTTTATATTTTGCCGTTACTTTGTAATACATAATTTCCCGTCCTCCACGTTTTCAATAAACAAATTTACCGCATCTAATTCTAAAACGGTTGCGATTTCTTGCGCAATGTTGATATTTTTTACGCCTTGATTTACCCAACGGCTTACGTTACGAAGAGGTGTACCAAACACGTAAGAAAATTCTTCCTGCGTTCTATATTGCGATAAGTGGATGGCTCTTTTCACGTTTGCGCCAACGACTTCGCTTAACAATTTTTGCTCCATTTGTGCCTCCATAATCTTATTTTATATGTATAAATACGAACATATGTTTGTTTTATTATACTATAAATTGGAAACATTGTCAAGTGTAAGGGATATAAGTTTCGTGAAAACAAACACTTATTTCAAGAAGTTTTGTCGTTTTTTGTAAAAAAGAGGTTTCGCATACATTTTACGCGTAACCTCTTTTGATATACAAAAGCAATTTTAGACGGCTTTAAAAGACCATTTCAAATGCTTTATAAATCTCTTCATTATCTAAGCCAATTCTCTTAAATAACGCCACATAAATCAAAACAACCATGCTATATGATGTATCAGCAATTCGGGGAGTCAATTTTGGTTTTTCGCCATGCGTAACATCATTTCTACATTTGACAAATTTTTGTATTAAATCTTCCGTGATTTCAAGATTTTTATGGGATAATATTCTATCAACCACTTCTTTGTTTGCTTCATATAATACGAAAAATTGTTCAGCCGCAGGGAATGTCCATTTTGAAATGCTTCCCACGATAGATTGATACGCTTTTTCTGTTAAAGCAGGAGTCTCTTCTTTGTATTCTTTAACAACTTTCTTCACTTTTTTAATAAGCTTTGTGATAATTTCTTCTTTTTCTTTTTTTATCTTACTTTTAGCAAATTCAAATTCAAGGGCTGTACAAATGTTTTTTATTGAGTTATATGTAACATAATGAGCGTCTGTATTATTATCTGGCAAAAAGTTTGTAGAAAAATCCTCAGAATCTATTATTTCAATGAATTTCGAAAAAACTCTATCTACGGAACGTAGAGAAATTGTTCTTATTGGTTTCTTATCAACGATATCTTTAAAGCCGTGGTTTACATAGATATTTGCATATCCTTTATGAGCTTCGTCCTTAAAATAATATACGATTTTATCAAATTCGATATTTTGCTGCCTTACCAATAAGGCTACTATTTTTGTTAATAGAAAATAGCATTCTTCAAATCTTTTTAAAGGTTGTTCATTTTCGAATTTTAAAGATATAACCGAATTTGTTACCCCCAACTTATTATCTTTTCTTTCTGAATAAGGGAAAATACTACTTTTGAAAATACACTGAGTGCCACCAACGCTTACATTATATTTTTTAGTTACTTCCTTTAACGGTTTAAATTTAATGCAACAACCCTTTTCATACATATTGTCTTCAAACTCAAAAGGAGGATATATTAGCTCTGGATCCAAAATACAATTACCCGTACCACCAATAAATTCTATGGAGTCAAATTTTGATAAATCATAATTTCTTAGATTAGCAGAACCAACGGCATAATAATCCACCGAAAATCTAATACAATTTATAACCTTTGTTGAGTTTTTTATATGTAATGCTATATTATAATTATTATCAGTAACTCCATATAAGATATCAGGCAATTTAACTTTTTCACTAAACCGAAAACCTGACACTCCATTAAATATCCTTCCGATAAATCCGTCTAACGTAAAAGCGTATCGTTTTTCTTGTAATGTTATATAGCCATATATTTTTTCGGGATGATTCATAGTCTCACCGTTGTTATTTTACTGTTTCTTTGAGGGGAATGGTTCCGACAATTTCTTACGGACGTATGCGTATAGTAATTTCGCAAAAGCAACTACAATGGACATTCTGCTTATAAGCAGGGCCTAATTTTCCATTGCATTGAGAAAATCGCTATATTTTCAACAGCTTTTGTCCCCATAAATTATTTTCAATTATCATCATAAAGGAGTTTTAAGATATATTAGTGGAAAATTCTGTGGCAAGTTGTTCACTTAATTCCGACAATGACTTTATAAGACCAAGATTACTATATTCAAAGTTTTGAGTCAAACTATCCCATTGCATAAAGCCAAGGCAATGCTCCTTGAGGTCATTGCCAACTACAGTTTTTATGTGTGATAAATGTTCCTCGGTCGAAAGTATCTGAGATAATCTTGGACTGGAGCCATTATCTATGTTAACAAGCAGTCCATACTTTGCGCCCGAAACAAGACAGTAACCAACAAGTTGAGACCATTCTTTCAATCCAGCACTATTCATTAGTTTTACTTCAAGAATGAGTATTTCAAACTTTATACCATCCGTAATAAGCGCAAAAATATCAAGATTTAACGGCGGTACACGTTGAGCAAAATTTGTTGCACATTTGCATTGTTCGGGATTTGCGCTAATAATACGTTGCAAATTAGTCTTCAATTCGCCTATACCCCAAAACACCTCAAGTTCTCTGTGTTGTTGCGCTCTAAAATTACTTTTTAACTGTGCTTCAATAAAACGCTGTATTTCTGGATAATATGAGACCTCGTTACGTTTAATCGCCACTTCTTAAGTCCTCCTCTGTAATTTGGCGAACCAACAATTTATATTCGTTCGATAAATCACGAGTAACAAGTCGACTATACACAGCAGGATTTTTAGCACCAATTAAAGAACCTCTCTCATTACCAAGTATAACGAGTGGCGTTAAAAGTTCAGGCTTACGAATCTCAACTGTTTCCTCGGGATTATTTGATATATGACTCTCAATTACAGCAGTATATCCTTTGGGACGCTTGCCAAATAGTTCATTATCATTAGCAATTACATAAGCAATGGCTTGAAGAACCTCCGCAATAGGATAACCATTATGTTGATTGCTTCCATAAATAAGCGCATTATTGTCGTTTTTGTATAAAGTATACAATGCTGCAATAGAGATGTTTTGAATAGAGTACGTCCTTGCAGATAATAAGGGGTCGTTTGCGATAATAGAAGTTATACGTTCCTTCGTTTCCTTGCATAATATAGGAAAAGGATTAACTAAATCGCCAAGATTTCTGAAACAATTACAAACTTTATCATAAGGAGCATGTTCACAACCCATTACGGCGCAAAAATGTCGAAAGTGGATATAATGTCCCCCGCGAATGTTATCAGGTAACCGCAAATCGTTTTCAGCAGGATGTACCGTAGAAGGAGTTACATGAAAATCACGTTCTTCACATATTTCGGCTGTATGAGTCTGTTGTTGTAATTGGCGGTTCTCATTCGATGTTTCGGCTTTTGTACGAAAAGCAAAAGCACCAAATTGTGCGTATTGGTCAAGTAAAATTCGAAGCTTAAATCCTTTGTTCCATTGGGAATAATATGGATCACTCGTACAATGAATATTGGGGTGATTCCAATTCACTTGATCCGGAATACAATTTATACTATAAAGCAATCTACACAAGTCGCAAACAAACTGGAAATTATATCCTTTAATTTCAAATGACAGTATTTGATGCTCGTCCGAAAATCTTCTTTGGGATTTTGCCATGCTCCCAATCGTATCAGCCAAACCAGCAACAAATCTGCGCTTAAGATTGTCGTCAATTAATTCGGGCACGATTGCATTAATATTTGCAGTGCCACGTATTTCGCCTTCACACGTAATGCCATACTGCATTAAATCTTCTTTTACATCAGAGATATCGCCTTCGCATAAAATTGTCCATGTCCCACCAGGAGTAGTTTCATACTGTACAGATAAATTGTAGACAGCTCGAAACATTTGTCCAACTTTCTGAAGAATATCTCTTGCAATTTGACCAGCTCTTTGCGGATTATCTATATATGAACCCCATTTTTTGTAAGGTAAACGAATCCTAAATACATCTTCCGCTGTTCCAAATATGCCACCGCCAATCATTAATCCAAGAAGGTAGGCTTTATCCGTATTCATAAAAGCCTCCTTAATTGTTAGATTGAATAAATACTTGTTCCATAATTGCAGTAGCAATATTATATGCCAAATTAACAGGAACAGCGTTGCCAATTACTTTATACATAGCAGTGATATTTTTGGGAGAATCGGTTATGAATTTGAAGTCATCAGGAAAGGTTTGAATACGTGCAACTTCTCGCACTGTATATCTCCTGTTTTCTGTAGGGTGAATGATGCCGCAATTTTCGGGCTGTGCAGAAGCTGTAATCGTCCCACAAATTTCATCTCTTGAAAAACGTCTATAAAAATTAGGGGAATGATATTTTTTCATATCATCTCGGATTTTTTTGAAGCGTGGAGCTAAATGTTCGTACGGAACATCCTTCCAAGAGCCTCCTTCAGGAATATATTGAATCATTTCCAATGCCTGCGGAGAAAAAGGCCAATCCACATTGTTGTCAAGCTCCACAGGAACATCTAAAATATTTCGTAATGTTAATTTTTCTTTGCTTTGTTTTTCAGGGAACACAAATGTCTTCTCTAAATCTTTACGTATCCCAATAAAGAGGACTCGTTGACGATTTTGAGGAACGCCATAGTCGGCAGCATTAACAAGTTGGTATACTACATTATATCCAATACCATTCATAGCGGATAAATCCTCAACAATTACATCCGCCAAATTTCTACCGTCTATATATTTAGTCGATAATAAACCCTTAACGTTCTCAAATACAATAACCTTAGGCATTTTGCGCTCAATAATACGCAAACATTCTTTGTATAACATTCCACGAGAATCATGTACGCCTTTGCGACTTCCCGCATTAGAGAAGGGCTGGCAAGGAAAACCCGCTGTTAAAATGTCCCCATCGGGAATCTCTTCTTCTCCAACAGTCAAAATATCGCGAGTATCAATTTTTCCTAAATTAAGAGAATATACGGCTTGAGCATCTGCATCAAAGTCATTTGCGTAAACAATATCAAAGCCAGCTTTTTTGAAACCAGTATCCATACCTCCGCAACCAGAAAAAAGTGAAATGAGCTTAGGCGAATTAGAATTATTTTCGCTCAAACACAAAGAAGAGCTTTCAATTGGTTGATTTGCCGCGCTTATTGTAGTTGATTTGGAATTTGATGTTGCAGTAATATAACTTTCAATATCACAAAGCCTAATTCTCCAGGAACGATTGGCTAATTTGGAAGCTTGTAAACGTCCATCAGTAATTAGGCGACGTACCGTTTTTTCGGATAATTGTAAATATTCAGCCGTCTGCGAAACAGTTAATAAATCAGTGTTCATAAAATTTAGACCTCCCATTGTGTATATATTATAGCATTTCGTATAGAGTCTGTCAAGCAATTTGTGGAAAGTATTGGACAAAATAGGACTAAATTAAATATACGCTTTTTTGGATGCGATTTTAGTATTGTTATCATGTATACCCGATTTTACCTTTCGGTTGTGGCTATGGTAGCATAGGATAACCCGAAAGTAAACGCAAAAAAATTCTTGCGTTTTTATCAATTGTTGCTTTATCCGAGCAACAATTTTTTTCGTTTCTCGTTGACTTTCGGGAAGATTTCAACTCGTACATGGTATTCCTCTTTATCCTATGCTCCTTTGCCCCTGCCCAAAAGGCAAAAGATAAAATCGGAGGTAAACTCAAATGCTTAAATCTCACAATCCTTACAACGTGTTATCGGAAATCATCTCTTTCGAGAACGTTCAACAAATGGGCGAAATGATCGCCCTGAAAACTCTGCGTGGTCGTTACGCTTACGCTCGTTATGCCTTGGAATGGCTCTACGTTGGTCTTGTAAAAGATTTAAACCGTGGCAACGACGCTCATCACATATTTTCAGACGCTTATGACCTTGCACAAACTGCTATTTGCTTCTTATGCGAATTTGTAGGTAAGAGCTTAAACGACGTTTATATGATTAAAAACGGTCAAGAAATCACCATTAAGAAAGCTACGTATTTGTTAGTTGGTCGCACTATTGATAGAATGCGTAGATACATGTCAAGAAGCCGTGATATTAACGATTACACGGAAGAACTCTCTGTGGAAATCGACCACTACGAAGAAAAAGATTATACCGAAGTGGATAACAAAATCGAACTTCTTAATTTGAAACCTCGTGACCGCGCTGTATTAGATTGCTATATGGCAGGTATGACTTGCAACGAAATTGCAGAATTCCTCGACATCGACCGTATTACCGTATGGCGTAGAAGAACGCGTGCACAGGTAAAATATAAAGCATTATTTTTCTAAAATTAAGTAGTACGCCAAAATTTGTCTTAGACAAAACTCGTCTTAGACAGGCGTTTAAAAATATGATACTATACTTACGCTCTCAAGGACAAACTATACTTTTACAGCTTGGGAGTTAGCAAGAAAATTAGGTAAAAGTAAACGCGTTTATGCTTCCCGACGGGGAAGTTGACCAAAATTTTCAAGAAGGAGGACAATGACAACCGCTGAATTAAAAATTACATCAAATTACATCCAAGCACTCGCATCGCAGCCTGATGCAACCGAACGCATTTCTCTATTTTTAAGCGGTCTTTTGGCTATGCAGCCGAAGGACAAATTAAACGCGCCTAAAAAGAAGAAAAAATGCGTTTCAACGTTAATTCATTTTACACAAAAGGAGATTTCTAAAATGGCAAAAACATTTAAGAAAGAGTTCATTGGAAACGGCTTAGCCGCGCACGTCTTAAAGCGTGATTTGTACAAAAAAGCCGTGTACTACATTATTCGTTACCGCCGTAACGGATATGAAATCCAAGTGGGCGCAACCACGTTGGAAGAGGCTAAGGAAAAATTCCTTGAAGCAACCAGAGCGGAAAATATTGAAAAATACCGCAAAAAGGAAAAGCGTGCCAAGAAAAATACTTTCCTGTTTGTAACCCAAGAGTGGTTAGAGTTCAAGAAAGATAAATTGAACGCGCGCACGCATAAGAATTATGAGAGCTACTGTCAAAGATATTTATATCCCGTTTTGGGTGATATGGATATTTCCGTTATCAAGACCATCGACATCAACGGCATTATGACAAAAGTCGAAGGGCGTGTATATGAAGATTTGCGCGTAGTTCTCAATTCGGTATTCAAATACGCACTCGCAAGCGGTGTGATTACTCACAATCCTATGCTTTTAATTCCCTTCAAAAAAGCGGAAAGAAACAACCGCCGCGCTATGACGGAAGACGAAGTCAAGAAGATGATAGAACGCTTGAATACGGACGAATACAGCGATTATAAGCGCACGTTTTTGATTTTGTTATTCTTCGGGCTTCGTCCTTGCGAATTGGAAGATGCTCGATTTGAAGGCGATTTCTTGATTGCACGGAATGCCAAGCGAAAAGGCGGTAAAATTGAGTATAAAAAGATACCCATTTGCAAGCAAGCACGTGAAATGTTGGACTTGGATGCGCCCGTGGAAGCTTTACATAGAACGGACGTATTGAACCGCATTTTTAAGCGAATTATGGAAGACGAAGAAGTTACGCAATACTTCCTGCGCCATACGTTTGCAACCATTTGTCAACAATACGTTCGCCCTGACATTGTGGATATTTGGATGGGTGACAGCTCTGAAAGATTGGTTGGAAGAGTATATACACACTTCCCCGATAAATTTATGATTGAGCAAATGCAAAACGTCATCTTTGACATTTAAAAGTAAAAATACCGCTGGGTTTTATTCCCGGCGGTATTTTAATGCTCTCCAAAAGCAATCCAAGTCGATTTAATTTTCATTAAAAAAATGTAAACGTCAAAACCTTTATTTATAAGGGGATAAAACGAACGGAAACATTGCCCAAAACATACACCAATCGTTGCGATTTTCGTGAAAAACGGCGGTTTTGCTGTGCATAAACACGTCAAATATACAAAAAAATCGGGCAAATATGCGTTTATTTTGCACAATTACCCGATTTTGGTGCGGTCGACAGGAATTGAAGCGGTTTCCACTTTGCTGAAAACCTTTATTTATAAGGGATTCAGCCATCTGCCCCCGAAATGCCCCCAAGTAAAAACGTGATTTTTGCAATAGAAAAATGTAGCATTTTTTGTGGCAAAATTTGCCCCGAATAATCGACAGGTCAAACACTAAACAATCGAACCTACCTTTTTTTAACTCGAAAAACTGCCCCCAATTTTTAGACAAACTTTTGGGGGCAGTAATCCGTGAACAAACCCACAAGACTAAATAGAGAAAGCTGTTTTTAATCAATACTTCGATACTATATTTTTTTAATTTTTACTTGATGCTTATACTTAGTAATTTTAAATATTCCATGCCTTTCAAACAGATTTAGAATTTTTGTATCATATTCTTTCATTGGAACTTTAATTTCCAGTTGTGTTTCCAATGAAGCCACTTTGGGCACCGCTTGTTTTAAGTAACTGAAAACTTTTGACTTGTCTATGTCGTTCCCATATACATCCAACAAATCTATTTTTATTCCAGAATCCATACTACTTGAAAGTAAAATATTCAATAACCGTTCGCAACATCTTTCAATTTTATTTTTGATGATGATTTTACTGATATGCTCTTTAAGCGTATCGGTGCTCGGCGTATACGTTTGCTGCATCTTATAAATAAGCTTTGCCTTTATTTCATTCGACAAATCCTGATTATTCAACAGCAAATCCATAATATTATTCGCAAACGTTGTACCATTCATTTCTTCTATAACGTCGGGAGCTTTTAAGAGAATGGGAATTAGAACTTTGATTGTAGACTTCGCTAAAACCAGATTTTCTACATTCGCTTCTATAACACAGTTATTAACTAAAATCGCCGCGATTTCATCTCTCGTTATTTCATTTGCTTTTAATTTTACCGCGAATCCTTTTGAGTATATAGAGAAACCAGTCAAGTCGGTAAAAGAAACTTCATTGCAAAGCAACAATTCAATATCCTTATCCTCTAATGCGTCCGCACTCAATATTTGTGCATTTCGATCAAGATAGGTAAGAATTGATTGTAATGTAATATATTTCTTCTTTTTAGACATTACGACATTTGCCCATGTGGGATAAATTTTATCTTGTTCATAGGCATACAATAACAATTCCTTATCTATCCCCTCATAAACGTCAAAGGTCGTTTTTAAGTTGGAAACAAATTTTTTATGCTCGCTAAGTGGCAATGTTTTATTCTTTAAAATCCATTCGATGCCTATTTGTTCTTCCTCACAAATACTTACATTAGACGCATATTCATTTATAATGGTCTGATGATTTGCTTCAACGTAAGCAATAAAAGTAGGATTGTTTGTTTTTAAAACATACGACAATACAGCCTTTTGACAATTTTCAAAATTATAATGACTGTGCAAAATAAATTCTAGATTTTTTAGACTTATTTCATACAAATCATTCTTTATTAATTCATCCATTACGTATTGAGCTATATGATCATTATTCATACCCTCGTGGCTTACAGTAATTAATTGCACGCTTAATTTTTGTAAAACATCAACAAATAGATCTACATCAGCATGAATATAGGCAAACATACCAATCGCATTTGGATGTTTTGATAAATATTGCGTTAATACATTTTCTTGATTTTGTCTGATAAATAGCTCAATATCGCCATACGCAAACAATGCGGACAATAAGCGATCTTTTTGTTCTGGAGACATAGATTCATCCAATAATATATCCCGACAAAAACAATCATAGTCAGGTAAAATTTGATTGAATAAGACCGTAAATTCTTGTTGATCGCTTAAGTACTGTTTCCAAAAGCCAATAACTTCAGGGCTTCTTGACGTTAAATAATGCTTTAAACTTTTTTGTTTCTGTTTGACTTCTTCGTCATTCGTTTTGGCGTTTAATGTTGCTTCAATTAGACTGTAATTAAAAATAAACCTATCCGAAAATCTTTCTTGAGAAATTTCTCGCATTACCAGTTCAGGTTTTTCCAAGCTTTGCATCACATCTATTGGCTGTTTTTCCAATACTTTTCTCACGAACGCCTGATCTCGTGCTGAAATTAAGTCATCTTCTTTACTAACAATGTAATCTTTATATGTTTCATCTATATAACCATTAGCTAATAAAAAGCGTTTTAACTCCCCTTGTATGTCCGTTGACTGTTCCAACGTTAAATATTCGCTCATGGTGTAATTGCGACACTGCCGAATTTGTTGTTGTAAACCATCAATTTCTAACTGCAGTTGTTTTTGCTTGCTCTCTGATTGATCTTGAATACGCTGTTCTATATCGACAACGTTTTCCCCAAGATCTTCATCAATCTGCCACATCTCAGCATACCAATGATAATTCCCATGATAAACAATACGCCCTGTGACCCCTTCAAAACTTTTCAACTGAGACACATCCGTCCCATGATAATTCCCTAATTGATATCGAGTCACCATACAGCCTATTACTGCTTTCCGTAAAAGCTCAAAAGAATGAATAGCCGCTTGTTTCGCCTCTAATTTTTTATTGTTTAAGGCTGCTATTTTTTCCTCTTTTTGTTTGATTAAATCAACGACATAGCTGTGTTTACTTTCAAACGCATCGGCTAAATCTCCTTTTCCATATTGCAACTCGGCAAAATCCGCTGGATGCAGATTTTTATAAACCATCAATGAAAACAATTTAATATTCTTCTGAGAATCGGAAAGCCTCCAAAGCTTTAAAAGGTGATAATACGTAACATAATCATTGACTATATTCTTTAATACACGCATTTCTGTAATAAAATGAGAAACTTCGTGTATATACAGCTCCGGCAATTCCATTTCTTTGGAACATGTAGACTCTAATTCTTTTTTCAGCATACCACGCACATTTGTAAAACTTAAAACAGGAATCAAAGACAAAATATAATCAAAAAATTTCGCCCTGTCGTTTTCAGTTCTAAAAAGATCGTCTTTTATTGCGTAAACAAACGTTACTTTTTGTTTTACAAGTTGGCTGTTATTAATTAAAAAATTCAATTCGCGTAATTTGGAAAAAATACTCGTATTATTAAACCGGTCCAAATCCTCAATCACAACCACCTGAACTTTTGTTTTTTGAAAATAATAAATGATCTCGTCAATAAATGTATTTAAAACAGAACCCGAGGTTAATTCACAAAATTCCGCCTGAATATCTTTTACCGCGATTTTATTAATTTTATTATTATAAAACATTAAATATATAAAAAGTAATGCTGTAGTTGCAGCACAGCCAGAAAATATATAAAAATTAGAGCCGTTAGAATTGGGAAGCAACTTAAAAAATTCCAATATAGCACAACCAATCAATGCAATCGTAGCAATTAAATAGAGCGCCAAGCGAAATGAAAGCCATCCATGGCTTGTATTAATACGATTAATCTTAGAATACGGAACTTTATTCTTACCAACCTTATAAAGGAATTGTTCCAAAATGCTTTTTTCTACAGCACAATCAATATCTTGCACCCCACCATGCTTGGAATCGCTTGGCTGCTCTTCGTTAATTGTTTGCGTATCATTAAAATTAGCCAATGATATCTTCGTTAATTTAGTATCCTTACATAACAGTCTTTTATGATATTTATGCTGATACGTTTTGATTAAACTGCTTTTGCCCGCACCATACGCTCCAATTACGCCTATATTGCAAACATCTTTATCTTGAATTTTTTCATGTAAAATATCCGCATAAACCCCATATTTCTGCTCATCTATTACCGGACTATTTGATACCAATTTTAATGATGTAGAATTTACTTTAAATCTCTTCATTTTATTGTTTCTCCTCGACAACCACTTCACATTTGTAGAACAATTTAACATATTTTAAACAACTTGCATGTCAATAATTAACGCACAAAAATTAAAAAACGTTTATTGACCTCTAGTGTTAGAAACGCTCTTTTATAGACTTTCTATCAAAATCAAATTCGAGTTTTTCTTCGCTTCATCACGCAAACCTTTTGTAAAGCCCGCCGTACTGAAAATAATATATTGAACGTTTTTCGCACCCGTCAAAGATACTATGGCGGGCGTTTTTTCTTGCAACGTGTGCAACAGTTCCAACCCTTTTTCTTTTTTCGTATACTTGCATTCGCCCAAAATTAAATTCTTTTCTTCGCTTCCGATTGCAACGATATTGATTTCACCTGCTTTGCTCCCCCAATAACGCCCCACCTTTTCAAACGGAAGCGTTTTGCCTTTTGCAGACAATTCCCACATCTTTTCGCGACAAACGTCCTCATATACGAACGAGGCAAAATTTTGAATAAATCCTTCTTTGATTTTTGCCATAACGTATTCGTCCTCGCCCTTTTCAAGATAAGAACGATACGGATAAATATACTTAAACCAAAAGGCAATATAATTGTCGGTAATACGATACAGCCCACTTTTACTCTTTTCCGATGAAACCTCCGTTGCAGGAACTTCCCGTTCAATCAAATCAAGATCGGTTAAAACTTTCAAATATTTCGTTAAACTCGTAGCCTTCATATCAAGACTCGATGCAATCTCCGAAAGCTTTCTATTCCCCATCGCAATCGTTTTGATAAGTGAAAAATAGCTACCTATCTCCGTAACTTCACGTTGCAACAAAAAATATGGTTCTTCATATAAAAAGCTCTGACGGTTCAAAACGTTTTCCCGAATGGCTTCATATACGTCTTTATAACCTTGAAAAACTTCTATATATTTAGGCACACCGCCCGTTACTGCATAAAACGGTATAAGCTGTTCTGCCGTCATATTATTATAAAACTCTCCATAATGCTTAAAA
The DNA here is from genome assembly GCA_045632625.1 of Candidatus Scatosoma sp. Classification (GTDB taxonomy): domain Bacteria; phylum Bacillota; class Clostridia; order Christensenellales; family Borkfalkiaceae; genus Scatosoma. Next base: position 42,641 of record JAZQWZ010000032.1, read on the forward strand.
GCAATTTGTTTGAGCTTTATCTGTGCCGTGCGTCTTCCATATAACGGGCTGCCGTAATCAAGCGTTTGCGACTTCATAAGCGAAATAAGCGAACCGCAAAGAATCAGCATTATATTTTCATTGACAAGCAACGTATCCCAAGCCTTTTGCATAATCGACGGGAACGCCGAATTTGCCTTACCGATATATTGAAATTCATCCATTACGATAATTTTCTTCGTTTCGGTTTTATAATTCACAAGCGTTTTGAACACCGTCAACCAATCCACGTTTGCGGACTTTAACAATTCATTATCCGTGTACTCGGCGACCTGCAATTTGAACGCATTCAAATTCTGCATTTCCGATTCTTCCGTCGCCAAAAAATAAAGCGTGTCTTTATGGCATTTCAAAAATTCATTGATGAGCGATGTTTTCCCTACACGTCTACGCCCATAAACAATTACGAGCGAAGAAACGTTACTCTCATATTGCTTTTCTAACGTTTCTAATTCTTTTGTACGATTTACGAATTTTTCCATTTATCTACCCCATTAATGAGTTCCATATATTTATTATACTCGAAATTATAATAATTGCAAGTATATTTCTGAATTTTCTTTATTTTTATTAAAATTTTATTCTTCGTTTTTACTTCTAACCTTATTGCGCCGAGTCCTTTCCTTTCTTCAATCTAATTTAAAGCCAATTATTTGCTGTTTAATATAACTACAAAAAATCTTCAATGTTTGTGTCTATGGTAGCATAGCCGCCGTGGAAGTAAACGGGTAAAAATTTTTGCAACGAATATAACTTTTTTAGCGTCAAGTTTTAACTTGGCGCTTCTTCCTTTTACGCAAAATTTTTTACTTTGTCCGTTGACTTCCTTGCCCTATCGCAAATTCACTTTTCATACACGTTGGCTATGCTACGTCGGCTTTGCCTTTCTAGGCACAAACAAAATATTTTATAAGGAGTTTTTATCATGAACAACCAGACAAAATTTTACGCCGTCCACAACGGTGAAACGTACGAATTCGACCACGGCGCACAGCTTTACATTTTCGATTATGCCCTATATTGGGAAATGGACAAGCGTGGCAGGAACGTAATCAAAACATTTATTTACTTCGTATACAACTGCTATATGAAAGATGACAACGCAACACCACTCGGTTCTTTAACCGATTACATTGCGGAGAACTGGGACTCTATTCAAGAAAAAGCTTTAGGCTCGTATGACATACTTGCCGACTTCTACAAACAATTACCATAAGGAGATACAAAAATGAAAAAACATCAAGAAATCGTCTTTTTTGACAACACCGATTACTCTGAACGCTACAATGAAAAACGCGAAGAACTGTATGAACGACTTGCGGAAGAATATGACTGGGAATACTCTGACGACGTTCCCGAAGATATGATTTACAGCGAAATGAATTTCCACGAAGAGCTTGATTATCAATACTTCCAAGATAAATTCACCCAGCTCCTCAAAACCGGGTATTGTCTTTTAGTAGGCACTTGCGGTAGATGGAACGGCCCTGCCCTTGGCGGTAAATTTATTCACTCGTTCCGCGATTTGAAAGAAGTCATCAAACATTTAGACTATTTCAAAATCATCGACCGCGACGGACACCTTTTTATCGAGGGCTACCATCACGACGGCTCGGATAAATACGAAATCAAACAGCTTACCCGCAAAGGATATGAATATGCAGACAGCAATTATTTTGCACATTCCAAAAAACTGCACGAAAACATTATGAAATGCAATCTTTTCTCTAAGCTCCCCCGCTTGGCATCTTTATAAGGAGCAACAAAATGAAACATCAACACGGGTATAAAATCGGTTATCGCATTCATGGTAGCCGCTTATTTATTAGAACGTTTATAACACATACCTTACCTGTGGCAAGGAAAATGCTACATTTCTACCGCAAATATGGGCACCGCAGCTCGCAAAATAAACGTATTAAAGATGTCAATTACGATATTAAACCGATTACAAAGCGTGAAATTCTCGATGGGATATGGGAGGAACCACCCTTCCTATATTCGAACCTTTTTCACCTTTCGGCTCTTGGTTTTCTCAAAAGCCGCTTTTTTCACAATGCGAGAAAATTATCGCTTAAAACTTATATGATGCCAACCGCAACGCAATATTTTTCCGCTTGCTTTTGTCTAAACACACCCGATTCCTTGCAAAAAAAGCTTTGGCTTTTGAGGTTTGGGGTGTCGCCGAAAGGCAAAAAAGATAAAAAGGAGTTAAATAATGTACAAAGAAAACCAATTTAGAACGTTTAACGTATGGAGAGATGAAGATATACTTCATATATTTTTATCTTGTCCTGAAAAGAAACGAAAACAATATGAAAAAACTATCCAACACGTAAAGAACATTCTTGGATTGAATTTCGATCTTGATTTCGATGATGGTCAATACTACTTTATCTTGACTGATTTTGATGAATATAAAGAATTCAAACAATATTTCTATCGTTATGTATGCTGTTTTGCAAAGGAGAATGAGAAATGAGAATTGATTTTTATAACAACACGTTAATTATCACGCTCTATAATCCTGATGATATCACGCATATCTGGAATACCATTGAAGAAATGGAGCGTTTGCTTTGCAAAAAACTTAGCGTTGATGATAATAATTTCGACGAGCTTGGCGAAATTTATATCGACGTTGACGATTATTATGAATACCAAGCGTATAGAAGATTGATTTTAGACTATACGCCCATTTATTAAGGTGAGTTATGAAAGAAAATTATGCTATGATTAAGCCCTGTAAATTATTATCCGTATCCCATGGTTTAACGGGAAAAATGACGGGAATGCCTGCCGTCACTTCCTCTATGCTTTGCAATGAATACTGCCAAAAATTAAGCAATATTGTCGGTACGGTATGCGAGAAATGCTACACGAAAAAATACTTAAAGGCGCGACCGAATATAGAGAAAATGTATGCGCAAAATACAGAGTTGCTCTCCTCGTCCGTTATTCCTATAAAGCAACTGCCGTTTATCAACGCGGCTATGTGTAGATTAGAAACGTTTGGCGATATCACAAACGCTACGCACCTACATAATTACGTAAATTTAATCAAGAAAAACAACCACTGTATGTTCTCGCTTTTTACTAAGAACTATACAGTGGTTTTTGATTATTTCAAAACGCATAAGCAACCCAAAAACTTATCTATTGTGATTTCTTCCCTACTCATAAATCAACCCTTTGATACGAGCTTCTTAAAGGATATTCCTCTTACTAACATTAAGATATTCACCGTATATAGCAAGCCATTTGCAAAAGACAATAACGTGATTATCAACTGCGGAAAAAACCGCTGTGTAGATTGCAAGCGTTGTTACACAAAAAATAAAGCCCCGATCCATGTATCGGAGCTGTTAAAATAAAAATTTATTATAAAGGAGATTTTCTATGAACCAAAGAACCAACCAAGGCTATACGATTATAGCCAGCATCTCACTCCCTAATCAAGAATACGTGCTTGGGAAAAAGCAATTCAAGTCGCGTGAACCGCAATACGTGACTTGGTGTTGCGTAAACGAACACGATTATTATTACGGGCATTATATCACCAATAAAAACGTTGCTATGCGCGACCTATATGAACGCGCACAGCAAGAAATCAATTATCGTATCGAGCAATTAAATCAAAAAATCAGAGGAGAACAACAATGACGTTAAATTTAGAAGCAAACTCCCCAGAAATGCAGGCGTTAAAAGCGTATTTGGAAAAAAACGTATCGGACGCGCTTGCAGAAAAAATCAACAACGGCGTTCGCATTGAAAAAGACGGTAAAACACTTATCAATAAAAAGACGTTAGAAACATTTATGGGCTATTCCCACGACGAAGCAAAGAAGCTTGTAGCTCAAGGCGCAAGATACGCTTGTATTAGAAGCGACGTCGTATTTAGCTGGGCTATGCACTACTTTGAAGAAGACTCTCTTGAAGGCACGCTTTTCAACGAGGATGGTACACCTTATAAGTCAACACCTAAACCTGTGCCGAAAGTGCCCGCTAAAACACCTGCGCCTGCAACCGCAACCGTTATAGCTAAAGCCAATAAACCCGAAACCAAACAATTCTCGCTCTTTGACCTTATGGGTGGCAATACGGAGCAACAGCAGGAAAAACCGCTTGAAGAAAAAGAACCTTGTATCGATGAATTAGACGTTGATAAGGAAACGGGCGAAATCTTAAACGCAAAACCTTTCCCTGCAAGAAAACCCTCTGGCTTATACCAAAGATATTTGCAGTATAGAAACGAATACCCCGACCACGTGCTTGCTTACCGTGTCGGGGATTTTTATGAATTCTTCGGCGAGGACGCCATTCTTCTTTCCAACCGTTTGGATTTAACGCTCACGGGGCGCGATTGCGGTTTAGAAGAACGCGTTGCTATGGTGGGCATCCCCTACCACTCTGCGGATAAATATTTCTCTAAAATCACCGACGAATATCCGCTTGCCATTGTAGATAGCGACAACGTAAATGTACTACCCGTTTTCTCGGACGACGATGATTCGATTGATGAAGAGCTTTCTGAAGAAGAAATGCGTGCTTTTGACGGCGATGTAGACGAGCATATCCCCAAAAAACAAGCCACCATATACGAGAATAATGATGAAGCGGACGACGATACCGATATAGATTTTATGAAATATATCGACAAAGACGCGTTTCCCATTTTATTAGAATTACTCGATGATAAGTTAGATGTACAATGAGGCAAATTATGAAAAGAGAAAAAATTAAACCGATTCCCAAATACATAATTAAACGCATTCAAAAAGCGGATAAAGAACGGCACCCCAACCCTATCGGAAATACACGCTTTTACGCTTATCTTACCAAAAACGATAAAGAGCTTGTCAAAGTGACCGTCGCTGTAAGACATTATCGTAAAAAATGGATATGTAAACAAGTCGTCGTTCACGGGCTTGATTCCGATTTTTGTATCGGTCGGGATATGGCATTCCATTATATCGGCGGCTTTTCCGTGGGTTGGTACGATATGGGCGTTTACTCTCGCCCAAAATGGTACGAAGACGGAAAATGGTATATCAACGAAGATAAATCCTTTGACCCTTGGGCACCCGTCGTCAACAAGGAATATATCGCAAAATTCTCTGAGTTTAAGTACAGCGCTTACGAGCTGTTTAAAGACGTCAATATTATCAAATTCTTGCGTTTGTATAGAGAATATCCGCAACTGGAATACCTTATGAAGCTCGGCTTGTACTTTTTATACGATAGCATACAAGTCTTGCGTAAACTTAAAAACGACATTTGCTTCCGTAAATGGATTGCACGACATCGCAATGAAATTAAATATAAGCATTATATCAGCGCTATTTTAAGAGCTTACACAAAAAATATTCCTTTGGCGCAGGCACAAGCCTTTGAAGAAACGAAAAAACAGTTATCCAATAAACGTGAATGGCGTGAAATACGTGAACTTTTCCAAAAGGATTTGGGGAAGTTCTTTTCTTATATCGCCGAACAAAACACGTCTATCAATAATTACAACGATTACTTAAAAGCCTGCACCGCTTTGGGCTTGAATATGAACACTCCTAAAAATAGGTATCCCCACGATTTCAAACGTTGGCATGATATCCGCATAGACGAATATCAGTCCTTAAAAGCAAAGCAGGACGAAGAAAAGCGAAAGGAACTCTATGAAAAATTCCACGCCGTTGCGGAAAAATACACTTCGTTGCAACAAGAACAAGACACATTTGTGGTCGTTATCGCTAAATCTCCCGCCGAACTTATGCGCGAGGGAGAAATACTCCACCACTGTGTTGGAAGAATGGGCTACGACCAAAAATTCGCACGAGAAGAAACGCTTATCTTCTTCGTTCGAGATAAGAATGCTTTGGATACACCGTTCGTTACGGTGGAATACTCACTTTCTAAACATAAAATTTTACAATGCTACGCTGAGCATAACCATAAACCCAATGCAACCGTTATGGAGTTTGTTAACAATAAATGGTTGCCCCACGCCAACAAACAATTGAAAAAATTAGCAGGTTAAAGGAGGCTGAACATGAAATCTTATATATCTTATTTATACGAACTGGACTTACGCGCCAATGAAAGCAATCCCCCATCCAAAGAAACCTACCAAGAAAATAAGCTACTTTTAGAGTTGCAAAATGAACTGACGGATAAACAGTACCGACGAGTAGAAAAGCTGATTGATCTTATAGGCGACCGCTATACTGACGAGTGTGAATTTTACTTTAAGAAAGGCTTTCGCTTTGCCTTGCGTATGGCAATGGAATGTTTTGATGAACAAGAAAAAATTAAGGAGAACATTTATGAATAACTATTTTAGAATTACTGTTTACAACCCTACACACAACGTCACGGCTATTTTAGATAGCAACGGCTATTTTCAAAAGCTGTGGCAGCTTTCTTCTTTCTTTGTAAAGAACGGCTGGAAAATAAAAGCTGTCGCTGAAAACGAGCATTTCGACGACGGCAATCTCCCACGCGTAAAGCCTGATACAGAGCATTTGATTTTACGCGCCTGCATTAAGGGCGAAATCAAGCCACAAAACGGAAACATCAACGTTTTAGGACGATATTACACAAACAACTGACCGCTCTACAACTTAATATGCAGTAAATAGCGGGTGGCTTTACTTTTTCGGGCATAGCCCTTTTCTACTGGCGTAGCACAAATGTGCTTTTTTATTGACCTGCCAGTCACGCACGTGTTACTTGCTACCCGTCAACGGGTCATTCGGGTCAAAGATGCTCAACTGGTCTGCCTGCCTATCCGCTTTCAACTGGTTGGCTATATACGTAAACGATACGTTATCTTTCGCCAATCTTCTGCCTTGACCGTCGTACGTAAACGTATGTCCGTCATAGCTTGCAAGCCGTCTGCCGTTTTCCCACGTTGCCTCTTTACCGCGATACGTCGTAGGGTTGCCAAGCTTATCATACGCAAACGTTTCCACCGTTTCTTCGTACGTGCCTTATACCTATATTATACTTGTTATTTATGAAATTGTCAATACTTATTGCAAAAAATTTAGCAGTGCGATTTCTCGCACTGCTTGTGGCATCTTTTTTAATTTAACTTATTATGGGGCATATCCCTGCCATAATCATAGGGATTTTCATATCTCGATTCACAAAATTGTTCTAAATATTAAAATATGTCGCTAACATACTTCTATATTTTGGTTCATCTGCAAATCTTGCAATATGCTCAATAAATTTCCCATCAATTGAAAATTTGGCAACCATACTATATCCACAATTCTTTAACAGTGTGCAAGATATAACAATGATTTCATCCTTGTCATTATAAAGTAAAACTGCATAGCCAGTAGGACTATTGACACTATCATTTTCTTTATGAAAGGTAATAGTTGATAAATCCGCTATAAAATCGTCCATTTTATCATTTGGTAGTTTTTCAATTAATTTAATAGAATTGACATCAAATTTAGGTACAGAATCATCATTTACAATAATCATTTGAGGATTATCGTTTATACACTCAACCAATTCTATTTTTGTTACTTCTCCCAATAATTCATCAGAATCAAAATGATATGTTGGCGGATCAGACACACACCCTGTTAATAATAATATAATTAGGCAACAAAAAATTACAATATTTGCTTTTTTCACTCATATCACCTCAATTTATTTGAATTAAAACCAATATAAAGCAGTAAATGGAAAAGCAATGATACTAACAGCGTAATATTCCCAAGCATTCCATTTTTCAGCTTTACTATGTGTTCTCCCTTTCACTCCTCCTAAAATATCTGCCATTGTTTCCCAGGGTGCACCATAATAATTCCCAGCTTTATCCCATTTACCTAATTTAGCAGGTGAAGGTATACCAACAGTAAATCCATATATACCGATTCCCATCATCATTAATTGCGAATTGTGCCCTCGTTCATGTCTCACTTCATCTGTATCTGTTAATACATGATACGTTCCGTAAAAATCATGATAACCTCTTCTTAAAAAAATAGCACCAAAAGACCCTGAACGCTCTATGTTCGTTCTAATTACAGGTACGCCTTTATAAAAAGACACCTTATTGGATCCTAAAACTAAACTTTCATCAGAGTTAAACGGATTCCAACCAATGGCGTTCATATCATTTCTAACATCTTCATCAAAAATGGAAGCAACTGCCATCCCTGCATATCCAACAACCGATGCTATACCCTGCAACGCCATTCCGCCAAGAGGAGTCAATAGCAACGCCGCAGCTAAAATCGCCAAAGGGAAATGCCCGGTCGGGTCAACACACATGACGGGATTGTTGTTGCAATATGCATACAAGTTCAAACCGTTGATAACGTCGGGCGCAAGATACGCAATGCTGTCAATCGTCATAAATCTGCCGATTGCAGGGTCATAATACCGCGTGTTCAAATAGTAAAGATTTGTTTCTTCGTCATAATAATAGCTTCGATATCTAATGGGGTTGTCGCTTGCTACACCGTCAACGTTCAAATCTATTTCACATTCACCAAACGCCGTATAACTATATTTACCGACCAACTCTCCATCCTCGCTGTAAATATGCGTTACGTCACCAAACACGTTCTTGCGGAAAAGATACGGCGTTCCGCCGATTGTTATACCTGTAATTCCCTCGGCTCCGTATACGTATTCTATCGTCTTTTCGCCTACTTCTTTGATAAGCTTATCATTACTGTCATATGTATACGTTACCGTTACACCGCCTACTTTCTTGGTCTTCCTTAAACCTTTTCCGTTATAGGTGTATTCTACGGTATTTGTTCCATCATTTAGCAATTTTAACTGTTTGCCGTTTGTCCATTTTGCAGTCATTCCCCGGAAAGTCGTCGGGTTACCAAATTTGTCATAGATAAACGTTTCATCGCCAAAAGCTACAAGCTGGTCGCTATCTTCTTTATATTTATATGCAATGGTTTCCCCGTTTACGCTTTTTGTTAAAATATTGCCGTTGTTATCATAAGTATAGCAAATTTCTTTTTCTTTGTCAAGTACATTTTCTTTAATTACCCTATTCAACGCATCGTAGGTGTATTTTCGCGTTTGTTTGCCGTTTTCACTTACCGACAAAATATTCCCCATATTATCGTATGTGTAGCTTACTTTTCCGTCCGTCACACCATTTTTCAAATATGCAATGCCGTTGATTTGATTCGTTGCATGGGCACCTACTTTCTTATACGTAAATCGTTTTCCTAAGGTATTTCCCCCAAACGTTTGCGTAATCTTTTTATTTCTATCAAGGCAATCATATTCATATTCTTCCGTGGCGATAGGAGTACAAATGCTCTTAAGCGCATGCGTTGCAGTATCCGCATACGTATATTCATATACCTGCGAAACGGGGCCTACAATCGTTTTCTTGGCAAGTTTTCCGTAGGCGTCGTAATCATACGCTTCCCCAAAGCCGTTAGAAACCTGCATACCGTTTTCGTCCACTTCGTACACCGATGTTAAGCTGTCAAGCTTTTCTTCCCTTTCAAACTTGTAATTCTTGCCCGTGATTTTGTCTTTCAGCGTATCCAACGCGCCGTTTTTGTACGTGTTTTCCAGTTGCACAACGTTGTTTACCGTCAATTTCAAAAGATTGCCCTTGCCGTCTTTTTCCGCGACGAACGTATCATTAGACGCATACGCCGCCGTCACCGTTTCCTTTTTGCCACAGCAACAGCTGTCCCACGTTTCCGCATAATCGTATTTCACGTAATCTTTTTCGCCGTTCAGTTCCACAGATTTCAGCTTACGCTTATGATTATATGCGTATTTCACGTGATTGTTCGCGCTCCGCACCGCCACCGTTTCGCCGTAACGATACATTTTCTGCGTGCTGTTTTCTTCGCCATCTTCCGTGCTTTGTGAAATTGCCGTTACCGTATCGTCATAATCTCTTCCGTATGCAAGTTTACTGCCATTAGGAAGAAGTTCTTCTCGTACAACGTCGCTTGCGTCTGCGTAACTAAATTGCGTCCAGAAATTTTAGATTTTGTCAAGCGTTTTGATTATGATAAAAGGTCGCAGGATTTCTCCTACGACCTATTTTCATTTTAGAGCCAACCTATTCTTTTATGTTTCATTACGATGTTTACTTTTGTATTTTTTATAGATATGCTCTAATTTATTCCCACCCTCAATATAATATGGCATACAAAAAACTTTTTTTCCGTTTTTATAAAAATACCATTTCAATCCAGTCTTTGCAATATTATATTCAAGATCAGCATATCGATATATTTTCCTCACTCCAATGTAGTTTCTATAGACAAATTCATCTCTTCTTATCTCAACCTTCCATAAAGACCAACAGGTGAACATAATCATTCCCGGCAGACCAAAAGCAAGCCACAAACCAATTAAAGGGCCATTGTCTTCTTCTTTTTGTTTTATAAATACAATTGTCATTATGCAAATAAAACCAACTAGAATTATCGGAACAACCCGATAAAATATAGGTATTCTTAAGACATATCTCGCTTTATCATTTTCAATCTCGTTTTTTTGTCCACCATCTGTTTTATTTTTTCTATATCGCAAAAATAATACACTTAACAGTATCGGCAATCCTATAAGAAGACTTTTTGTGAAAATAGATATCCATTCTGCTTTTCCCATAATTTTACCTGCTTAAAAGTGAAAATGTTCCATATGCTACGTATTCTAAAATGAAAGTATACAATAGCGTTTCATTTGGTTTAAACGCACTTACTCCTGCCTTTGATAATAAGCTTCTTTCATTTTTAATTTGAGCAATTAAAGCCCTAGTAGGTTTCCCTTGAGCACTCCTTTCCTTAAAAAGATTTATTTTTGACTTCAAGGTAAGATTTTTTCCATATTGTGCGCCACCTCCGGTAAGAGCTCCAAATGCAGCTCCGATGGCCCCAGAGATAATCGCGTCACCCCATTGAATTCCATTGCCACTCTCGATATCATGAGCAACACTGCTAGCAAAACCTGTAAGCCCCCCAGCAACTGTCATACCAAGAACACCTAAAGCCGTTCCGCCAAAAGCACCTGTAAGAGCTCCGAAAGACATATCTATTACTAGTTCCGCAAAATTAATGGTCCCTGTTGCCATTACTTGTGTCACTACAGACATAGCACCACTTGTGACTGCTCCAATACCAGCCCCCACTAAAACGGGTAACGCAGCTCCTCCTGTCGCAACAGTAACAAGTGCAACTATAGCAACGGCTGCAACAGCTCCTAACAACCAATGCCACCATGCATTGCCGTTCGGGTCAACCGCCATTACGGGATTATTCCCGCAGTATGCATAAAGATTCAAGCCGTTAATGGTTTCAGGATTGAGATATTCAATTCCGTCAATCGTTATAAATCTACCGAGCTCAGGGTCATAATATCTTGTATTCAAGTAATACAACTCAGTATCAGTGTCGTAGTAGTACGAACGATATCTAAACGGGTTTAATGCTGCAAGAGTAGCACGAGTAGAATCAAGCACTTCTTCTGCATGATTACCCCACGCATCGTATGTATATTTTACCACAATTTTACCAGTTGTGTCAAGTATTGCTACTACGTCGCCTTGAACATTTTTTCTGTAAACGAAAGTTTCATTGTTATATTTTACACCTGCAACTCCTGTATTGTCGTAGAAGAATTCAAGACCATTGCTTTGTTTCACAACTCTGCCGTTTCCATCATAGATAAAGCTAACACCATCTTTCGTTAAACGTCTGCCTTGCGCATCATAAGTAAAGCTATGCCCATCAAACGCAGTAAGCAATCTGCCTCTTGCCCAACTTGCACCTTTCCCACGGTACGTTGTGGGATTACCAATTTCATCATAGACAAACATTTCATCGTTATAACCTTTCAACTGATCGCCGACATACGCGTAACGATTAATCGTAAACGTATTTTCTTCGATATCCGTTTTTAAGGTAAAGGATGTTTCTTTTTTAACGAGCAGATTACCGTTATTATCATACGAATACAGCCAAGTTTTACCGAAACGTTTATTATCTTCTCTAATAAGTCGATTTAATTTATCATACGCATATTGGGCAACAATATCACCATTTTCGTAAACTTTAGAAATATTGCCCATTTCATCATAAGCATATTTGAGATGTTCGTTTAAGATGTAATTACCATTCTTAACAGCCCCAAAATATATGCTTGCAGGCATATGTGTCGCATGGTCTCCCACTTTGCGATATACGATATTTTCTTCCGCAATCTTCGTATCATTTACTAAAATTTCCTTACCCTTATGTCTGCCAAGACAATCTAGCTGAGGCTTGAATTTGACGCCACTAACAGAAATAGACTTAAGTTCACGACTAGCCGTATCATCATTATACTCATACGAGTAGTTCATTCCCGTATTTTGAATTTGTGTCAAAACACGTCCAAAATCGTCATAAGCAAATGTTTCTTTTTGTGTCACGATACTTCCGGTTGTTTCAGTATATTCTAAAATTCTATCCAATGCATCATAACTATATCCCAACGAACGAATAGAAACGTTGTTCCCTTTTTCTACTATTGCAGTCAATCTATCCGTCGCATCATAAGAATATACCAATGACGTTCCATCACTCAACGACTTAGAGAGAACATTGCCTCGCTTATCTGAACGGATCGTAACAGATTCTTTCTTAGCATTAGTAACTTTTACTTCATCGTATTCTCGCAAACAAGTTTCATCGCAAACAACATTATATTCTTTCCCAATATAGTTATTAACGCCATTGAAAGAAATACTTTCTTTGCGTTTTTTGAAACCATTTGTATAATCAAACAAATACTGAATTCTATTGTTTCCACTACGAACTTCCGTAAGTACTCCATTTTGATAAATTTTCTGCGTGGAGTTTTCTTCCCCCTCTTCCGTACTATGGGAAATTGCCGTAACGCTATCATCATAATCATGCCCATATGCAAATTTACTACCATTGGGAAGAACTTCTTCGCGAACGATATTTGCCCCATCCGTATACAAAAGTTGAGTTTTATTGTTTCCTGTAGCATCAAACTCAAAAGAAACTTTACCTTTTTCGTCATATTGAGTTTCGGTATACAACTTACTGCTCGCATCAAGTGAATTATACGTAAACGATTTGATAACATTCCCTTTATCATCGTAAACGATTTCTTCAATCGTTTTACCCGTCGTGTATTCTTCGCCTTCCACGTAACTTTCCGTTCTAATTACGTCGCCGTATGCGTTATAATTGTATTTCTTATACGAAACAACCGTTTTTGCAGGGTTGCTGTACGTGATTTCCGTTCTTGTTTCCATCAATCTCTGATGATCGTCGTACGTATAATCCACCGCTGTAATTGCAGTGTTCGTGCTGTCGGCGCTCATTTGGATGGCGCTCGTTTGCGTGCGCACGGCATTGTTAAATTGGTTCAGCGTCGTTCTTTCGCTGTCCCCTTCTTCAAAGACGTAGCTATCCAGCCCATATTTATGCAACGATGATTTCTTGGCTTGTCTCGTAACGCTTCTCGGATTATCCTGCGGCATGTTACCGTTCCAATAGCTTTGGTATTCGTAACGCTCCGCTTTCGTTACAACTCCGTTTTCTTCCAAATAATATTCGGTCAGGCTCTTATTCAAACCAAAAACATATCTTTCTCGATATTTATCCGTTGTTACTAAAACATAATCCATTCCTTGATGTTCGTTTTTTACAAACTCAAAATTATATCGAGACAAAATACCAGATTCAAACGTTGCGTCCGTTGGCATTTCGTCCAGCTTTACAACGTTTACCAACGATTCATTGACAATAGAAAGCGTATTGTTTGTTTGCGTTAGCGTGCTCTTTAATTGCTGCTTTTTTTCCGTTACAATGCAAATGTTGCCGCTTGCGTCATAAGTCAATTCTAAATGTATACCATTGTCGTCTTTGATTTCCGTAAGCCAGCCATTGTCATCGTACGTATAACGAATTTGACGGCCGTTTACGTCCTGTATTGCAGAAAGCTTATCCGCACGGTTATAGAAAAATAAAATGCAATTTTTATGATTGTCGTATACTTGTTTAATTCTTGTTTTTGTAAGATTGTTCACGTCGTATCTTTCATGTTCGATTACAACGTAATTTCCGTATCTATCATATAACTTTACAAGTTGACCGTATTTATTGTACCCCTTAATCGTTTTTTCATTTGTTAAGAAATTGATAGGAGTTTGCAGTTGGCATTGATCAAACGTTTCTTTAGCGTTGACATATTCTTTATACGTGCGCTCTATTTGTGATAAATAATCGTTTGATTTATTTCTAATATCTTCCATTTGCATAGAAATAATTTCTTTGCCTGAAGAGTCTGTTGCGTGAACATATTGTGCGTTTAATATTTCATACGTATCGCTTTCCGCTTTTGTCATTAGATAATAAGCTTGCGTATCATTTAGAAAATTCTTAAAGGCATTATTCGTCGAAAGATATTCACTTAAATATATTTTAGAATTTCCGCTGTAAGAAACGGCAACGTAATTGCTTAAACTTGCTTTGTAGTTCTCGTACTGTTCCCAATATTGTCTTTCTTCATCACTTCTATCTTCAAAATATTCGCTATGAATATAATCTTCAATTTTCGTGATTGCCTTTAACCCTGTAAGCGATTTACATTCGCGAAAAACTTCTTTCCCCTCGTACATAAATCTCCCACTCGTTTCAACAACAATCTGATTTTTGTCCGCAATAATGTAGTTTTTGTTTCCTTTATCGTCCAAGTAATAATGGTATTCTTTAAATCCATATACATTGCCCATTGCATCCGTATATTGATAAGTTCCATTATTATTTTTAAATTGTTCATGTAAATTCAATCTGAAATTTTTACCGACATGTAAATTTTCCGAATAATTTTATTGTTTAAAATTTCCTCTTTTGTAACAGCTCCAGCTTCTATTAAAAGCTCATATACCTTTTCTTCTATTCTTCTTTTTAGTCGATAGTATCCACTTTCTGTCACAGGAAGTTCCGCCAACAGAGTCTTATCTTTTTTACCTCTAAAATATCTCTCTTGTATAATTCCCGTTACCACGACGTCCTTTTCAGATTCCATAATTGCAGCCAAATATGATTCTATTTGAAAAAAACAAGGTGGAATATTAATATTCTTTTTTCTGCCATAAATTTCAATGCTTATGCGCCCAACTTGTTCTATCTGCTTTTCCTTTATTTTTGAAAAGATTTGTAAAAAAAATTTAAATTCTTTTTTTGTCATATTCCCAACCAAATAGGCGTGCCCTTGCTCGTATTTTTGTTTTTCACTATTATATCATACTTTTTATCTATTTTACTATCAAATTTTTCTGCAATTTTAATATTTGCGTCCCCTAAAAAGTAAAAGAGGGATTTTTAATGAATAAAAGCCCCCTTCTCTTTTTATATATTCAATTGTTAATTAAGAAACTTGGTAATTTCTTCTACTATTTTTAGCCTTTGCTTTTTTGAAAACGCCGACAAATACAAGATTTTTTCATCTCCGTGCTTCATTTTTAGTAAAAGATGTTTCCCCTCAAGACAACAAGCCATTACCTCATCCAAAAAAATTGTTGAAAAGGTTAACATCAGGTTCCATTGTTTTTTTCCATTAATATACATACGTTCATCACAAATATTATTTGTTTTTATCGTTCTCGTGCCGTTATCAATATAAACATTCGGCCCCATCCCTGTAACAATAAAGAATATTGTACAAACAGGAATTATTCCAATCAAAACATATATTAATAAAAATGATTCAGTAAAACCATAATATATTATTAAAAATATATCTAGAATTGCGAAAAAAACAGCCAGCAAAAATAGTATTAAATTATATTTTATGCCATAAAACTTCATTTATCATCTCTAACCAAATATCAGATTTAATAGTCCATCTTGCAAAAAATCAAGCATATCATCAAGAACCCATGAAACAACCAAACCCACACCTGCACCGATAATATATCCTAGAAATGTTCCTACGCCTGGGATTGGAATAATAGTTCCCAATGCAGCACCCAATATTCCTCCTACATTAGCGCCAACGACACCACCAATCCATGCTGATAAATAACCTTTACCAAATGATAATACGCCATCCAATACAGCTTCGTCCCACGAATTACCTTCTTGAAGATTATTGTAAAAGGTGACAACACCATCTAAAACAGCA
This sequence comes from Candidatus Scatosoma sp., assembly GCA_045632625.1. Lineage (GTDB taxonomy): Bacteria > Bacillota > Clostridia > Christensenellales > Borkfalkiaceae > Scatosoma. The sequence goes on from JAZQWZ010000032.1 coordinate 58,841, forward strand.
AAAGCCGTACCGACTTTCCTTACCCAAGTTGCACTTGGCAATTTTCCTAAAGCTTTAGATGGATTAACCTCCAATAATCTCATTTCATTTATAAAGTTAAGATTATTAAAGAAATACTTTCCGACCATCACTGAATGGGCAACAGCAGAAAATACATCATTGCTTTTAGAAATATACTTTGTCCACTCTGGCAGGGCCGGCAATGAAAATTGCGATAATCCGCTATTCCTTATATTCCTTTGTTCATTGATTCTTAAATGAGGAGTAATTGTCTCATCAAGGCCGCCACCAACATTTGAACTACTATATGCAACGCTAACGGGATTATTCGCACAGTACGTATACAAATTCAAACCGTTAAGTGCCATTGGATTAATAGAACCAATATCATCCGCATTGACAAATCTACCGATTCTCGGATCGTAATATCGGCTGTTGAGATAGTACAAGCCCGTTTCCACGTCAAAGTAGTACCCACGGTATCTGAACGGATTGATATTCCCAATGAACGTCTCGCTCGTATTTTCCACGCCGCTTGCATCGCATACCTTATGGTTGCCCCACGCGTCATAGAAATATTGCGCCTGTAAAACGCCGCTTGCATTATAAATACGTACCACGTCACCTTGCAGGTTCTTTTGGAAATAATACTTACTT
>JAZQWZ010000033.1:0-1739 GCA_045632625.1 Candidatus Scatosoma sp.
GAAACGGTTTACGCACGGCGGTTTTTGTGTTATAATAGGGGTATGATACAAAAAAGAGCCATTGCCTTTGATATAGGCGACAAACGAATCGGCGTTGCTATCAGCGACCCCTTTAACGAATACGCTATGCCCTGCGACACCTATTTCCGCACAGGAAATTTCAAAACGGACGTTGCGGCACTCGCGAACATCGCAAAAGAGCGCGGCGTGGGCGTAATCGTGTGCGGTATGCCCGTCAATTTCGACGGCACGGACAGTGTGCAAACGGACAAAACCGCGCGGTTTATCGAGGCACTCAAACAGGCAACGGATATTCCTATCGTGTTGGAAGACGAGCGCTTTACCACGATGCAGGCGCGCGATACGCAAATTATGGGCGGCGTTAAGCGCGAAAATAGGAAAAAGACGATTGACAGCATTGCCGCGTCCTATATTTTGGACGGGTATTTGGCAAAAATGAAAAAACAAAACAAGGAGAAAATTATGGCTAAGGAAATTATGGACGAAATGTACGAAGACGAAGCAGACCGCATCATGGAGCTGGAAGACGAAGACGGAAACGTAGAACAATATTTGCACATCGGCACGATTGAATATCGCGGCGAGTGGTTTTGCTTCTTCCAAAAAGCCGAACCCGAAACGGAAGACGAAGAAGACGAAGTGGTTATTTTCCGTTTGGAAGGCGATGGCGACGACAAGCGTCTTTGCACCATTGAAGACGACCAGCTTATGGACGAAGTGTTTGCGGAATTCTGCCATCAATATGAACAATTTGAAAACAGTGACGAGGCAATGGAATTAGAATAATCGCATACCTGCCCCCTTGTCTTTATTGCTTTTTGCGTGTATAAACGCTTATATTTTCTCACATACTATCCTTACAACCAAGCTTTTGCTTGTAAGGAGGAATTATGGAAAAATTTGCCATCGGGCTTTTGATGGGCAGCGTTATCGGCGCGGTGTGCGTTGCGAATAATTACAAAATACGTACGCTTGTTAAGAAAGGCCAAAAGGAAATGCAGGATAAAATTGACGAGATGATGGATAAAACCATCGACGTGATGGACGAAGAAAAAGAAGCCAAAGCGGAAAAGGCGGAAAAAGCCGAAAAGACCAAAAAATCTCGCGCTAAAAAACCTGTCGAAGCATAACGCAAACGACCGACGAAACATTTCGTCGCTCGTTTTTATTATGCGTTGTCTTGTAAACGTGCTTTCAATTTATCGTTTTCCGCACGCAAACGCTCATTTTCCGTCTTTAACGCCTGCGCTAAGCGGTCGTATAAGGCGTTAATTTCATTTTCTAAACGACGGCGTAAAAATTCTTGGTCGGGCTTTACGTGCTCACCCTTTTTATTTTCGCCGTTCGCATATGCGCGCATTCTTTCCGCTTCTTCCCTAAGCCCCATATTTTGCGCGAGCAACGCAATGCGTTCGGGTTGCTTTTTCAGCGTATTGCGGTATTTATTTTGTAAGCGGAGCATCAGCTTATCGTCACCCTTTGCCAAATTGAAAATGGCACGACGCACGGAAATCCCCTTGCTCTTTTCCTGCAAAATGCTTTTTAATACTTCGTCCGTTTCTTCCTGAGAAAATTCTCTGATTTTTTCCACGGACAAATGCGAGCCGTCCAAAAGCTGTACGATGCGTTGATCGCCGTTCGCGTTTTTCATCAGCGCGTAATAATAATTACGCACGCTTCCTTTCGCCCTGCCGTACTGTCTGCCGTAGGTTTCAAAT
>JAZQWZ010000034.1:0-2710 GCA_045632625.1 Candidatus Scatosoma sp.
TTTCGTTTCGTGTAACGTCAAAATTACACCGTCCATCTTAGGGTATGCCGCAAAGAAATCGATAATCTTATGTTCCAAATAATCTTTTACGATAGGGTGGGACACTTCGATGTCGCCGTTTTCGTTCAATACTTCGGGGAACGCTTTACCGAACGCATAAGGCAAATCCAACTCGTGGTGCCACATGTACGTTTTCACGCCCGCGGCGTGTGTAATTTCTAATGCTTCGTTGACAACGTCCATACACATATTGACGTAGTCCATATCCTTTTCGTCGTTGAATTGCGCATATTTACGGCTAGGCGTCATACCATCGATATTTCCCTTCAAGGGATCGTGAATAGGACCGGTGAGCTGCACGTGGTTATAACCGTATTTTACGGCATAGCGCATGCAATATAACAAATAGTCTCTTTCCACTTCGTCGGGGTTGACGATAGAAATGCCTTTTACGTAATTTTCCATAACTATAAGAACTCCTAAAAAATTTTAACGCTTTGTTGTAAGATGTATTATATCATATATTATAAATAATTGCAAGGAATTGCACCTATACAATCTGTAAAATTTTTAGCAAAGCAAAGGGTTTTCAACGGTTGACAAAAAGTGTCTACTGTGATATAATAACAAGCGTTTATAACCGCTATTTTTATGTCGAAAATACGGGGAAATTATAAAACGGATGGGGCAGGTATGCGATGAAACAAGTAAAATTGCTGTTTACTATATTTATATCCGTGCTCAAAGTGGGGCTTTTTACCTTTGGGGGCGGGTATGCAATGATTGCTGTTTTGGAACATGAATTCGTTTCCAAAAGGAAATGGCTCGACCACGAGGAGTTTTTAGATCTTGTGGCGATTGCGGAAAGCACGCCGGGACCGATTGCTATCAACAGCGCAACCTACATAGGCTATAAACGCGCGGGGTTTTTAGGGGCGACGGTGGCAACCATCGGTATGTGCTTGCCGTCGTTTGTGATTATTTATCTCATCTCTTTATTTTTCAACGCGTTTTTGGCGATTGCTTGGGTGGCGGCGGCGTTTAAAGGTATACAGGCTTGCGTAGTATTTTTGATTGCGTCCGCTGCGTTTAAAATGTTTAAAAAATTGAAAAAAACAGCGTTTAATATAGCGATTTTTATTGCGGTTGCAGGTACCATGGTCGCGTTGAGTTTGTTCGCTGTATCTTTCTCTTCAATATTTTATATCTTGATTGCAGGTACACTTGGCGTGGCTGCATACGGCTTTAAACAAATAAAAAACAACAAGAAAGACGAGGGGGAAGAGTCATGATTTATTTACAGCTTTTTCTCACGTTTTTAAAAATAGGTGCGTTTACCTTTGGCGGCGGTTATGCGATGATACCGCTTATTCGCGAATCGGTGCTTAGTTACGGCTGGATGAGCGAAGAACAAATACTCAATTTTATTGCAATCGCGGAAAGTACGCCCGGACCGATTGCCGTAAATATGGCAACCTTTGTTGGTGCTTCGCAGGCAGGTGTTTTGGGCGCACTGGTGGCTACGCTTGGCGTGGTTTTGCCGTCGTTTATCATCATATTATTGATTGTAGCGCTTTTAAATAATCTTTTGCAGTATGCAGGGGTAAAAGCTTTTTTAAACGGTCTGCGACCTGCGGTGGTGGGCTTGATTACGGCAGCGTTCTTCACGTTGTTTTTACGGCAGTTTTTCGCTTTAAATACCTTTAAATCGTCTATGCATATTGATTATAAGGGTTTAATCATCTTTTTTGCAGCGTTTGCCGTGGCGTTCGGGTATAAAAAATGGCGCAAAAAGGCTATTTCCCCGATACTATTAATCGTAATTTGCGGTTGTTTGGGCGTGCTTTTGTACGGAATATTATAACGTGTTCGTAGACGAAAGAAAAAATAATAAAAAAACGTAAATAAATTTACGTTCGTTCGCTTGCGTTTTTTGTCGGGATTTGTTATAATGGTATTGTGATAAATGGGAAAAGGGTAAATAATATAGAAGTAATCAAACGAGGTCAGTCATATGCGTTTTGCGTTACCCCTGCACAAGAAGAAAAAAATCGCCGTACAAACGGCGGTGTTCCCGTGCACGATTTTGAACGGGTTTGGGGTTTTGCGCGCAATGAAAACGCGCCTTGACGGGCAAAAAACACAATAAATATAAGCGGTGCAACCGATTGCGGATTGCACTGCTTCTTTTTTAACATTTTTTTAGGAGTATACAAATATGAGTAAAGTCGGTATTTTAATGGGCAGTAAGTCGGATTTCGACGTGGTAAAACCTGCGGTAAACGTGTTGCAAAAATTCGGTGTGGAAACGGAAGTACGCGTAATTTCCGCGCATAGAACGCCGCAAGAAGCGCACGAATATGCGTCTACCGCGCGTGAACGCGGCATAGAAGTGCTCATTTGCGCAGCTGGCAAAGCGGCACACTTGGGCGGCGTCATCGCGGCGCTTACAACGCTCCCCGTTATCGGCTTGCCCGTAAAAACGGATATGATGGGTGGTTTGGACAGCTTGCTGTCCATTGTGCAAATGCCTGCGGGGATTCCCGTAGCGACAGTGGGGGTAAACGGCGGCGAAAACGCAGGACTTTTGGCGTTGCAAATTCTTGGTGTGAAGTACCCCGAAATTGAAGAACAACTCGTTGCTTATAAAAAAGCGATGCAAGATAAAATCAATGCGGACGACGCCGCGTTGCAAACGTTACTTTAATCA
>JAZQWZ010000035.1:0-21369 GCA_045632625.1 Candidatus Scatosoma sp.
GAGGCGGTTTTTTCTCTTGTGTTTGCAGCGCATCTTCGCGCGTTTGTTCATTGGTAGGAAGCGACGTATTCGATTGTTCGTCCATAAATTTTATTGACTCCTATCCATTTTTCAGCTTTTATCTGCCAAGCAAACGATAAATTGCCGTAAGTACGTAAAAAGAAAGCGCGTCGGAAAAACAACGAATGTTTAAGCCTGTTGCCTTTTCAATTTTATCCAAACGGTACAAAAGCGTATTGCGGTGTAAATATAAATTACGCGAAGTTTCGCTCACGTTTAAGCTATTGCGCAAAAATTCTTCCGCCGTTTCCAGCATTTCTTCGTCTTGCAATATTTCTTTAAACTCGGCATTGATATATTCGGCTGCATACGTTTCCAGTTTTACTCCCGATATATCTTCCAAAATTTTCAAAAGTGTAAATGCTTGATGCGAATGTACGTTGCCCTTAATTGCAAAAACATCTGCATAACGCAGCGTATTTTCCGCACGGGTATACGAATTTGCAATTTCTTTCACGTCGCGCACAATCGGCCCGATACCGATCTTTACGTCGATAGCCAGCTCTTCTAATAACGATTGCGCCAACACTTCCGCATACGCCACGGGAGAAACGTCCTCGTCCTCTTTTGGCGCAACAAATTTAACAAGCGCGCACGTGTTAGCGCCCATATCAATCGCTACGTCCAAGCTATTGCCATCGTATTGCTTAATAATTTCCATCGCTTCTTGCAACATAGCGGGAATATGCAACACCATAGCAAAACAAGGAATAGCGGTCACGGAGAACTTTTCCGCATATTTATAGGCACCCATAGACGAGCATTCCCCGCGAAGAATACGCTTTAAATATTCTGTTTTGGAAAGCTGTGTTTCTCTGTCGATCGAGCTTTCTAAATACACGGGAAGCAACGTGGCGTAATTTTCCACTTCGCGTCCTACGCCTTGGAGCACCCCTACGTAGCTAACGCCTTGAAAAGTAAAGCGAAAAAACGTATTCGTTCCATCGTTTACCACCCCTTCAAACGGCTTCTCACAAATAGGCGTATTCCCCGTTTGCGCACCCTCCAAATAATAGGAAAGCTCTACACCAAGAATATCTTTTATTTTTTGTATAATGGTTTGCAACTGCGTCATAAATATCCTCTTTTCTGATGGCGAAACACGCACTTTTTCATCAGAGCAATTCTATTATACCGCAAATGCAATTTTTTTTCAAGAGTTTTTGATAACGTTACGCGGTAAACACAAAAAAATATCAACTTTTTTTAAAAAAAAACATTTCTATACTTTGTTAAGTATTGACAAGTAGATTAGAAAGTGATATAATACAGTAGATAATCGTTGGATGATGGGTTTTCCTGTTCTCTAACGAATGTTAGCAAAAAATTTTCAGGAGATTTGTTATGAGCAAAAAGATGAAACGTTCCGAAGATTTCGAAGCTGTTGAATACAGCGAAATCCCCGAAGAAGTGGTTGCAACGGAACAAGAACAAGAAGTGGAAGTTCCCGAAGTTGTAGAAACTTCCGAAAAAAGCTTAGCTACCCGTCTTTTGGGCGTATTGCTTCTCGTTTTGAGCATCGTTCCCTTTTTCCGTCCCGTTAGCGTTATCGCTGTTGAATCCATGACGATGTTGGACGCATTAGGCAAAGGCGAATTTAAATTGTTTGGCATGTTGCCCGTTCATGCGGACACGGCAACAGCATGCGGCGTATTTGCAGGCATTGCTTTCTATGCGTTTATCGCTACCCTTGCCGTTGCTGCTGTATGCGGTTTACTTACGGCAATCAGCGCAAGCAAATGCACGTTGAAAGTTGCAATTACCAGCTTCGCTTTCGGCGCAGGCGCATACGCAGTATCCTTGCTTGTACTTCCTGCAGAAATGGTAATCGACGTAATTGCTCTTGCTTTGATGGCAGTTGGTGCAATCCTTTATTTGGTTGTCGCTTTCAAATCCACCGGCAAAAAAGCAGGTCTTAGCTTGTTCATGCTTATCCTTTCCTTGGTAGCATTTGCGCTTTGCGTACTTTGCTTCAAAGATAATCTTGCCGCTTGGACTTCTTACAGCGAAGAAATCGGCGTTTCCGTAAAAACGATTACACTTATCGTATTCGTACTTATCGGTGCAGGCATCGTATTCGACGCGCTTCGTTTGTTCAAAGAAAAAGGTTTCAAAGCGGACATGGTTCGTTATATCGTAGGCATCTTCGTGTTCGCTGCTGTTTTGGGCGCAGGTATTTTGAGCAAAGAAGTAATGTTTATCGCATACAGCGCTGTGGCTTTCATCCTCTCCGTTGTATTGCCCTTGCTTGCAAACAAACAAAAGAATGCACACCTTAAAGCCCTTGAAGAAGAATATATTGCAAACGCAGAGCTTCCCGTTATCGAAGAAGAAGTTGAACCTGAATTTGTTGTAGAAGAATATGCAGAAGCTATGCCTTACGACGGCGGTCCCGTAGAAGGCGTTGAAGTTGCACAAGAAGTGAACCCTACGTTCGAAGATACTTCTATCCCTACGCCTGTAAATACGGCTGGTTACGATTTCTACAACTGCAAGAGCTTCGACCCGTTCATCGCTATCTTGAACAACGAAGAAAGAAATCAATTTACGGAACTTTTCATCTTGAAATTTAAAGGCGTTATGCCCGAAATTCCTGATTATCAAGTAGGCGGCGACAACAGAGAATTCTTCCGCAAGATTTTCATTTATCTTGGTCAATACAGAGATAGAATTCCCGATAGCTTGCTTGCAAAGATGTATCAATTTAATCTTAAATTGTCCTAAACAATTCTCTTTAAAAAAGAACCGAATGCAATATTCGGTTCTTTTCTTTTATGATATATAATAATGTAAGCCGCTATGCTGTTTTGCATAACGGCTTCTTTTTATTGTATTTTTAGTTTAACGAGGATAGCGCCTTCCTCTAAGGTAGTCCGTTCTACGCAAACGCTATCTACAAGAAATAACCCCCTGCCGTGCTCGGCGTACACGTCTGCATTTTTACTAACGGTAGGCGGACAATAGAGCACGTCGGAATAGATATATAAATGAAAATACCCGCCTTTAATTTCCCCTTTTACTTTTGCACCGCCCTGCGTATGTCTAAGCACGTTTCCCAAAAGCTCGCTTGCTACCAGCCTACTGTCAAACACCAAATCAGGCGCTACGCCTTGTTCTTGCAAATAGCGGCAAAACGCATGAATGGCTTCGTGCATAGACGAAAGATTATTCACTTGAAACTCCATAGCGCACCTCCTTGATTATTTTACGTTACCATTAAAGACTATCCTGCAAGCGTTCCTTTAACCGCGCCAACAACTTACGCTCCATGCGCGAAACAAACATTTGCGAAACTCCCAAACGCTTTGCCGTTTCATTTTGCGAAAGCCCATCTAAATACCTGCATTTAATCAAAGCGCGTTCCACGTTCGTAAAATCGCGCATAGCCGCCTTAACGGTTTCTTTGGTTTCAAATGTATCGTAAGCATCGTTATTGTCCGCAAGCAAGGTATACAGCGATTTTTCGTTGCCTTCCTCGTCGGTTGCCATACCGTCAAGCGACACCGTCCCGCCTATTTCAAGCGCCTTAATTACGTCTTCTTGCGATACGTTCAACGTTTCCGCAATTTGTTTTACACTCGGTTTTTCACCCTTTTCCGCTTGGTATTCCCCGGAATATTTACGGATGGATAAGGCAAGCTCGCTAAGCCTGCGCGGCACTTTCACGATACGGGATTTATCACGGAAATAGTTTTTAATTTCCCCCGTGATTGTAGGCGTGATAAAGGTAGTGAACTGCATGCCAAGGCTTGAATCAAACCGATCGACACCGCGCAAAAGCGCCAGCGATGCAACTTGTTTCAAGTCGTCGTAGTCCACCCCTCTCCCTACAAATTTTTTCGCGAGTATATCGGCTATGTAGAGATATTTTTCAACGATTTGGTTTCGAATTTGCAAATCGCCCGTCTCTTTATACTGCCGAAACAGCTCGTCCGTATGCGTGTGCGCCATAGTTCCTTCTTTCCTTACCCTTCAAAAACAATACTCTCTACTTCGCCGTTTGCATTATTTACAAACTGCACATCACCAAGCAACGCAGATAACAACGCGCGCGAAATTTCATCTTCCAACGAATTCTCCTTTTCACCGTAGCATTCTTCACCCTGAATAGAGCAACCAAGTTTTTCATCCACAGCAAAGGTAATGCTTGCTCTCGTATACCCATTGCGTTTTAAAATTAACAAGCTTTCCGTTACGCAAACCTTAAAATCTTCCGTTTCGTCTACGTCGAACCCTGCAAGCGCGCAAAGTCCGCCCGTTGTCAAACGCACGGTTGTGAGATATTCGCCCGTCAAAGGCACTGCAATAAAAACTTTTTCCATTTTACGCAATCTCCATAATGGTATTCAACGAACAAATCAAGAAAAGTTTTTTCACGTTGGGTTGTAACGAGAATAAGCGAACGGTATGCCCATTCGTTTTCACCTGCTTTAATATCTTGACAAACGTACCCAGCGTAGTACTGTCAATAAAGGACAAATGTTCACAGTCAAACGCTACGTTTTGAGGATTTCTATGATACGCTTGTATTACTTCCGCATAAAATGCTTCCGCATTGCCTAAATCAATATCCCCAGACAATGCAATTTGCAATTCGCCGTCCGTTTGCATAATTTTCACTTGTTCCATAACCATTCTCCTTATATGTTACTCATACTTATATATAATCACTATCTTGCCGTTTTTAAACAAACATCGGCCAAATATTCATCAGTAAACCTACCGCAACGGAAATACCGTAGCAAATGCCGATAAGCGCCAAATTACGTTTCCATTTGCGTACGTTTCTAAGCAATACGACAAAGCCCATACCTGCGTTTGCGCAAAGCCCTGCAACAAACGACCCAAAAGCAATACCGCCGTTTAAAAACGCTTCGGTGATTACCACGCTCGACGCACAATTAGGGATTAAACCCACCGCGCACGTAATCAGCGGTTGCAAAAACCGACTTCTATGCATAAATCGAACGAAAGCGTCTTCCCCCACCTCGTGCACGATAAACGCAAACACAAAATTGACGATTAAAATAAACGCCGCCACTTTTAACGTGTGTAAAAGCGGAGTTATCACGTATTTTTGCACGTTACTATCCCCATGCGCTCTACCGCACGAACATACCACGTCCACGTCCCTGTCTTCTTGATAATTTTTGATAAAAACATCTCGTACTGTTTGCGGTTGTTTTTGCGACTGCACAGGCATTTCAACACATACCTGCCCCCTACCTATCGCTTTTAATACCAAATCAATAGCATATCCAACAAAAACAGCAACGATGATTTTCACAAGCAACGTAGGCAGCACCCACGCCGCCCCTTCAAAGGACGATAATAAAATGATAAACGCTTCGTCGCTGGTGGAAAGAAAAATTGCCATCAGCGTACCAAGCGTAATATATTTTTGTTCAAACAGTTTGGCTGCCATCACGGAAAACCCACACTGCGGAATAAGCCCCGTTGCCGAACCGAGCAAGGGGCCATATTTGCCGTTAAATTGATTTGCACGCTTTAAATCGCTCTTAGTATTTAAAAGTTCAATCAAAACGTACATCAAAAGTATCCACGGCAACAAGGGCAGCGTATCCTTTACGGCATGCCAAAGTATTTCAAAAAAATGTTCCATAGCTTACCTGTTTTGCACCGTTTTCAAAGTTGCCGCAAGCGGAATAGACGCCTTTGCCGTCAAGCTTAAATTAGCAAAATTGCCCATTTTAAACTGCGTTATGCCTTCCGCTGCAATCATTGCCGCATTGTCCGTGCAATAACGTTTTTCAGGCAATACCAAACGTAAATTGTTTTTCTTGCAATGTTTTGCAAGTTGTTCCCTAAGATAGGTATTCGCCGCAACGCCGCCTCCTGCCGTAACGGTATCCACGTGTTTTTCTTTCGCCGCCGCAACCGTCTTTTCGACAAGTACGTCAATCGCCGCGCATTGAAAAGAAGCTGCAACGTCCGCTTTTTCATAAGGTTCGCCGCGCTGTTCCTGCGTGTGGCAATAATTGATTACCGCCGTTTTCAAACCGCTATACGAAAAGTTGTATCCGCCGCCGCCTTTGAGCATTTTCGGCATCGCAACACACGGTTTTCCGTCCTTAGCACAACGTTCAATATGCGGACCGCCGGGGTATTTCAAACCCAGCACGCGCGCTACCTTGTCAAACGCTTCGCCTACGGCATCGTCGAGCGTAGCGCCTAAAATTTCAAATTCCGTTGCCGTTTTCGTGTGCAAAATTGCCGTATGCCCACCGCTTGCCAAAAGCGTTACAAAAGGCGGTTGTAAAGTAGGCTCGTCCAAATATGCCGCCGCTAAATGTCCGCGAATATGGTTAACCGCAATCAAAGGTTTCCCAAGCGCATACGCAAATGCTTTGGCAAACGAAACCCCAACCAACAACGCACCCAAAAGTCCCGCCCCATAAGTTACAGCAACAGCGTCGATGTCCTGATAGGTAATCCCCGCGTTCTTCACCGCGCGTTCTACCACCGCCGCAATCGCGTCAGTATGCGCGCGCGAAGCAATTTCAGGTACTACGCCGCCGTACAACGACTGAATATCCGCCGACGATGCAATTTCATCGGAAAGAATTTTTCTGCCGCATACCACTGCCGCCGCCGTTTCATCGCACGAGCTTTCTATGCCCAAAATGATAGGGTTTTGTTTGTTTATGTCTACTTTTTGCATACTATTCCATGAGAAAGAAATAAGTGGCATACTGCCACCTTTCCTTTACGATTTTTTCAAATAATCAATAACAAAGCCGTGAATATCGCCGTCCATAACCGACTGAATGTCGCCCTTTTCAAAGCCCGTTCTATGGTCCTTGGCAAGCGTATACGGACAAAATACATAGGAGCGAATTTGCGCGCCCCATTCAATTTTCTTCACGTCGCCTTTCATCGCCGCCGCTTCCGCTTGGCGTTGTTCAATCTTCTTTTCCAACAGCTTAGATTTCAGCATTTGGAAACACATCGCCTTATTTTGCAGCTGCGAGCGTTCGTTTTGGCATTGTACTACGATACCCGTGGGGAAATGCGTAATACGCACAGCGGAAGCAACCTTGTTTACGTTTTGACCGCCTGCGCCGCCCGAATGGTAAATATCGATACGAATATCATCGTCGTCAATTTCCACTTCGTCGTCTTCTTCTACTTCCGGCATAACTTCCAACGAGCAGAAAGACGTTTGACGGCGTTTGTTTGCATCAAACGGAGAAATACGCACCAACCGATGCACACCCATTTCCGCTTTCAAATACCCGTACGCGTTTTCGCCTTCCACTCTAAAATCGACGCTCTTAAAGCCCGCGCCGTCGCCTGCTTCGCGGTCAAGCTCGTACACCTTAAATCCGCGTTTTTCGCAATAACGGCAGTACATACGGTACAACATTTGACACCAGTCGCAAGCTTCCGTACCGCCTGCGCCCGCATGCAACGTAAGCATAGCATTATGGTTGTCGTACGGTCCTTTCAAGATAGCGCGAATGCGCATTTCTTCAATGTCTTTTTCCGCGGTGGAAAGCATTTCGTCAAGTTCCGCAATCAAGCTTTCATCTTCCGTTTCTTCAATTAAGTCGATAACGTCTTCTGCATCGGTCAACGCAGTAGCGCCTTTTTCGTACGCATTGATTTTATTGCGAATTAAGGAAATTTCCCTGCCGATTTTGGTGGATTTTTCCAAATCCTGCCAAACGTCGGGGGATTCTTGTTCCTTTTCAAGCTCCGCTAATCTAGGACGCAAATGCTCGATATCCAGCGCGTATTCCGCTTCTTTTAAAATTACGCGCATGCCTTGAATTTTTAATCTGTAATCGTCTGCTTTAAACATAAAATTCCTTTTAAAAATTAATCTTTCTTTTCTTGATTATTCGGTTGATTAGACGACATGCTGGAAAGGGGCGACGGCATTTGACGGCGGAACGGTCTTCTCGGTCCGGACGTCGGCGCCATATTCACTGCGGGTGCAGGAGGCGCTACGGGCGCTCGCATTTCCACCTTCACTTTCAAAAGCGTACTAATCGTAGTGCGTTGAATACGTTCTATCATTTCATCGAACATATCAAAGCCTTCTTTTTTATATGAAATGATGGGGTCTACTTGACCAAACGCACGCAAGCTGATACCTTTACGAAGTTGGTCCATCGCGTCGATGTGATCAATCCAGTTTCTATCTACGGTCATAAGCAATACGCGGCGTTCGATTTGCGAGAAATCGATACCCATTTCCTTCATTTCTTCAATCTTCTTTTCGTATTCCTTGGTAACCTTCTTAACTATCTTTTTCAGTGCTAAATCGTAATCCCACTTCATCAAGCGTTCACGGGTAACGTAAGCCGTGCCTTCGGGCAACACCTTCGCTTCCAAAGCCGCATTGAGTTCGTCTTCGTTCCAAAGCTCAGGCATATCTTCCACGTTGACTGCCGAAGAAAGCGTTTCCGCTACGTAATCGGGAATGTATTTAAGCACTTGTTCGTGCACGTCCGCACCGCGAAGTACGTTCATACGTTCCTCGTACATAACCATACGTTGCTTATTCATAACGTCGTCGTACTGCAACACGTTTTTACGAATACCAAAGTTTCTACCTTCAATCGTTTTTTGTGCGTTGGCAATCCCGCGAGAAAGCAATTTCGATTGCAAGCAGGTATCTTCGTCAATTTTGAAGAAGGTATACAGCGATTTCATTCTTTCGCCACCAAAGCGCATAACCAAATCGTCTTCGAGCGATAAGAAGAATACGGACATACCAATATCCCCTTGACGGCCCGAACGACCGCGGAGCTGGTTGTCAATACGGCGCGATTCGTGGCGTTCCGTACCGATAATGCAAAGACCGCCCGCCGCCATAACTTGTTGTTTTTCTTCGTCCGTTTGTTTTTTGTAATATTCGTAAACCTTTTTGTATCTTTCTCTAAGCTCTTTAATTTTATCGTCTACCTCGGTGATATACAAGCTGATAGCAAGCTCGATATCTTCGTGCGCAGCGCCTTCTTCTCTCAAACGCTTTTTCGCCAAATATTCGGGATTACCGCCAAGCAAAATGTCCGTACCACGGCCTGCCATGTTGGTAGAAATGGTCACTGCGCCAAGACGGCCTGCTTGTGCTACGATTTCCGCTTCGCGTTCGTGGTTCTTTGCGTTCAAAATGTTGTGTTTTACACCGTTTCTTTTAAGCAAACGGGAAATTTCTTCCGACTTATCCACTGACGAGGTACCCACCAAAATAGGTTGGCCCGCCGCATGGCGCTCCATAATTTCATTTACAATCGCACGCTTTTTACCGTCTACCGTAGCATATACCATATCAGGCAAGTCTACGCGTTGTACGGGGCGGTTGGTGGGAATTTCCACAACGTCCAACGAATAAATGGTTCTAAATTCCGCTTCTTCCGTTTTTGCCGTACCCGTCATCCCCGACAGTTTGGAATACAAACGGAAATAATTTTGGAAGGTAATGGTTGCCCACGTCTTGTTTTCACTGCGCACTTCCACGCCTTCTTTCGCTTCAATCGCTTGGTGCAAGCCGTCGGAATATCTACGCCCGTTCATCAAACGGCCAGTGAATTCGTCTACGATAACGATTTCATCTTCGCTTACGATATAATCTTCGTCGCGATGGAAAATTTTATGCGCTTTGAGTGCTTGTTGAATGTGGTGGTTCAAATCTGCGTGTTCAATTTCCGCAATGTTTGCAATACCAAAAAAACGTTCCGCTTTCTTTGCGCCGCTTTCGGTAAGCTCTACCGTTTTTTCTTTGCGGTTGATGATGTAATCCCATTCTCTTTCCGCCGCTTTCGCTTTTTTGCCCGTAGGCATTGCAGCCAAAGCCGCCGCGCGTTTTTCCGCAAGCTCTGCTTCATAGTTGGCTTGTTCTTCCAGCGTCATCTTGGTATAATCGACAAATTCTTCTTCGTCGTCTTCCGTTTCTTCCGCTTCTGCTTCTTGCACTATGCCTTTTTTCTTATTTTTCTTATTTTCACGCCCCGCCGCTGCGTTTTGCTCTTCTTCTTCCTTTAACTCGTCGTCAAAACCGCCTTGGAACGTGCGAACAAGTTTATCCACGCGTACGTACAAATCGGACGATTTCTCGCCTTGACCGGAAATAATCAAAGGCGTTCTCGCTTCGTCAATCAAAATAGAGTCGACTTCGTCGACAATGGCAAACGTCAAATCACGTTGTACCATCTTTTTCATATCCGTTTTCAGGTTATCTCGCAAATAGTCAAACCCAAATTCGTTATTCGTACCATAAACGATATCGCATTTATACGCTTCACGTTTTTCGTCGTCTTCCATACCGGGCACAACAACGCCTACCGTCAAGCCCATAAATTTGTGTACTTTCCCCATCCATTCGGCGTCGCGCTTTGCCAAATAATCGTTGACGGTTACGATATGCACGCTTTTACCCGTCAATGCGTTTAAGTATGCAGGGAGCGTAGAAACAAGCGTTTTACCTTCACCAGTACGCATTTCGGCAATACGGCCTTGGTGCAAACAGATACCGCCGATAATTTGCACGCGGAAGTGGCGCATACCAAGCACACGCTTACTTGCTTCTCTAAGCGCAGCAAACGCGTCGTATAAAATGTCATCAAGCGTTTCGCCAGCCGCCAAACGGTCTTTCAAAACCTGCGTTTGTGCTTGCAAGGTTTGATCGTCCATTTCTTGATATTTGGGTTCAAGTGCTTCCACCTGATCCGCCATCTTATTCAGCTTTTTCAAACTGTTGCGTCCGTCGCCGCTTAATAAATACTTAAATAATCCCATTGAAAAACTCCAAAAATTTATTTTCCGTTTATAAAGTTTTCGCCTGCCTTTTTTCTATAAGAAAAAACAAGGCGCACTCTAACTTCTATTGTACAATATTTCCACAAAAAATCAAAGCGTTTTTACGGCTGTTTTCATAAAAAATATCAAGAAAAAGCCCGATAGTTTCTTCTATACGAACTATTTATACCCATTTTTGTATACATTAAGACAAAAGCGACGGAAAAATCCGCCGCTTTTATTCGTGTTTATTTATGTTTATTTGCCGTTCATTATACCCACGAAAAGTAAACAACTTGGATTATTTATAGCCAAGCTATTGACAAACCTTTCGATGTATGATATGATTCTACTAATCGTAGAGTTGGTCGCTTTTTTATGATTAAGCTTAAAAAAGCACTCTCGAAAAAGTAGGTTTACATTTTTCAAGCAATATGATATAATTTAATCAATAAAAAAACGGAGGCTATTTATGGCACACAGTATTGGAAAAACGATTGCCGAATTAAGAAAGGCAAAAGGTTGGACGCAAATTGAACTTGCTGAAAAATTGAATGTTAGCGACAAAGCTGTTAGTAAATGGGAAAGCGAAGGCGGTTTCCCTGAAATCACACAGTTGCCTGTGCTTGCAAAAATATTTGATGTTAGTATTGACTATTTAATGACGGGAAAAGAAACCGAACCCGAAATTATCACTATGTCAAAAATTGAGCTTTGCGCGAAAAATGACGACATTTCTATGCTTGATGATGTTAAAGTTGATGTTAAAGATGAAAATGGGAAAACAATCGTCGATTATATTATTCAATATGAGAGCTTGCAAGTTTTTACAGCCCTTTGCACAAAGAAAAGTTTAGGGGTTGGGAAATTTGGTATATTAAAATTTATTGAATTTGCTTTAATTACAAATACAATTTCTGCATTAGACAAAGCTTTTGATATTAAAGGGCGTTGGATAGCAGACGATATAAAGGGCTTATCCCATATTGAAGAAAAAAAACAATTTGAAAATCGAGAAGGTTATAATAAAGACGCTTTCGTAATAACTAATGAACTTTTAGATATTATCGTTCTTGATAAGAGAGTAAACAGCGATACGATTGATTATTTATTATCGAATCAAAAGAAACGTGAATGCGTTTGGTATCTTGTTCTACCTTATCTTCTTCATCAAAGTTATTTACATAATAATATAGAACTTTTTAATAAAATTTTAGAGGTGTCTACTGTAAGCAATCAATATGCTTATGAGCATTTTAAAATACCCGACGAAAATTCTTATGCAAGAAATTATTACCACTTTGCATATTATTTAATTATATACAATATGGAAACGGGGGTGTATATTGATAGTTTAAGTAAAAAACACGGTTTAGTAAGGGTGCTTGAAAAAACAATTAAACTTGCACTTGACCGCAGTGATATTGAAACGGTTGAAAAGCTAAACGATTTAAATAATGCAGTAATGAAGTATTATGAGCAATTCAAATGTTATATCGCTGACCCTGATGAAATAAGAATTGCGAAATTGAAAATGGATAAATCTATTACAAAAGAAGAACTTGCGATTCAATCCACTATTCACAGCGGTGTTGCTTCCATTGATGAGTTGTTGGAGTTGCAAGATTTTAAACTTATTAAAAAATCACTTGCTACATATCCTATTCATTTAATTGAACAGTTTAATGCTTATTTTCAACAAAAAGAGTGGCGTACATTGTTTCAACTTGCGGTAGATAATAATGATAATGCATTAGCGGACACCATTATTAAAGGTAAACAAGAAGAAATCGAAATACAATTACTTTCCTATTGGAATAGTGCCAAAGCCGAAAAATTTAATATCAACAAAAAGCATTTATACCTTATCGAAAATGGTAGGAAAGTAGATTTAATCGCACCTACATACGGAACAATTATTCGTAATAGAGCGAAAACCCTTGAAGAAGTAATTACGAAATTGCAAGCGGTCAAACAACGCATTATTGATGAATTGTCGTTAAAACTTGATAAAGAAAAAACTATTGGGGATTTAACGAAAGAATATTTTGAAAGCGAACTTGCCAAAGGCAATGTCGATATGGTTATTATCAAGTTGTGTGTACGTTTGGAAACAATTTTGCGTTGCGATTATCATTATGAAGGCGATTTAGCTGAAATGCTTAATCAATATTGTAGTAGATTCAATACTTACGACGATGAAGACAATAACTATGACCCCTACACGCCGAAAAAATTACATAAGTTGAGAATGCAGCGCAACGGAATCGTGCATTCTGAAAAATGTAATGAGAAATTAACACTTGAAGAAATCAAATGGTGCATTGATTATATTTGCAAAATGGGTTAAGGAGAAAGATAATGGATAAATATCAAAAATATATTTTAGAGAAATATGGTATTAGGTCAAATTTTATTTTTCATCGTTGCAACCCTATTGTAGAAAATAAACTTGTCAATGAGGGAATTGTTCAATATGGAGAATTTGATATTGAAAGCGATTCATTTATTATAAAGCAAGATGAAGATATCAATTTACTTGAATACGCATTAGTGCTTGTAAATAAAATTGATATATTTAGCAATATCGCTGTTTGCAAAAACAACGAATGGATTGATATTGCCCTGACTATGGAAAATAATGTTCCAACCTATAAAATCATAGTCAATTTCAATGATAGAATTGAAAAAATCAAATTTGAGTTTAAAAATCAACTTGCTGACGATTATATTATTTCCGTTTGCTATCAAGAAGCAGATAAAGAAAAATATTACGCTAAAAAAGAGCAAGAACGCAAAGATAATTTATTTACAACGGCAAACATTAAAGTTTCAACGGGCGTGGATTTGGTAAATATCTATTTTCAACCATGCTGTGATGAATATGCGCGTACGGAAATTGCTCTTTACAAAGAAAATATGTTGTTGGCAAAATATAAAGTTGATGAAGAAATATTCTTTAAGTCTATAAGCGGTCTTGCTTTTGGAAAATACGAATTTGTTTTGAAACAGCTTGATAAAGATAGCAATCTACTTTTGGAAACTAATAAAATAAGTTTTTCGTTAGTAAAACCTAATTACGGCGGTAAACCTACCATATTTATTTAACGTATGATAGAGAATTTTACAATACAATTCAATCCTGACATAGCAAAAGATAATGATGGAACAAGACTCTCCTTTTACGCAAATATAGGATTCTTTATTGAATTAGCGCAAATGTTCGAGTTCAACTTGCGAAAGCTATTGTGCTATGAATTATCGGTAAAAGAAATTGAACAAGGTGAACTAATCAAGGAGCGTGTTTCTTCTATTTGTGCAAAATACGACGAATATTATGAACATACATACAAGAAGAAATGGACGCTGGGACAACTTAGAAAAGAAGTAAAGAAAATTACTTCTTTAACAAATGAAATCCACGATATTATAAGAGAAATAAACGATTATCGTGATTTAATCGTGCACAAAATATTTCAAAACAATGTAATATCCTGCAGTTTACAATCTGCGCAAACCGTACAAGAATACATTGATAAACGCTTACTGCCTATGATCAATAAAGCAGAAGAAATCAATAAATTGCTTGTAAAAATCATCGAGTTATATCGTGAAGATTTACACGCATATAAGCATCAAGTAGGAATCGAATTTAATGAATAAGTAACAGCTTGGGATTTGCAACAATCCCAAGCTGTTACTTCGTTTCAATTTCACAAAAATATATTCCAACCTTTTATATCCGTTGACAAGCTGTCAAAAAAATGCTATACTATCATAAAAGTAATGTAAAAGGCAATTATTATGAGCAAATTTATCGTCCCCAAAGGATATCAATCCACTTTAAGCTTGTACGATACGCAATCGGCAATCGGGCTTTTGAAACGCACCTTTGAAGAACGCCTTTGCTTGGCGCTCAACTTAAAGCGTGTGTCCGCCCCCTTATTCGTCGATCCCGACACCGGTTTGAACGACGATTTGAGCGGTGTAGAGCGTGCCGTCCGTTTTGATTTGAAGGAAACGGGCAAGGACGCCGTTGTCGTGCACTCGCTTGCTAAATGGAAGCGTATGGCACTCGCCGTGTACGGCTTCTCCGCAGGCGAAGGGTTATATACGGATATGAACGCAATTCGCCGTGACGAAGAAATGGATAATTTACATTCCGTTTATACCGATCAATGGGACTGGGAAAAAATTATCACCAAAGAAACGCGCAACGAAGAATACTTAAAAAAAGTAGTACAAGGCATCGTCGGTGCAATTTGCGACACGCTCGATTATCTTAAATGCCGCTATCCGCAAATCGACGTAAACCTGCAACGCACGGTTACGTTCGTTACCTCGCAAGAGTTGGAAGATTTGTACCCCGATTTATCGGGCAAAGAACGCGAAAACGCGTACTTGAAAGAGCATAAAACCGTGTTCATTATGAAAATCGGCGATAAGCTGAAATCCGGCAAGCCCCACGACAACCGTGCGCCTGACTACGACGACTGGACGCTCAACGGCGACATTATGTTTTGGAATGATATTTTAGATTGCGCCTTTGAAATTTCATCGATGGGTATCCGCGTGGATGAAAAAGCGATGGATGAACAACTGCGCAAAGCTGGCGCGGACGAAAGACGCGCGTTACCCTTCCATAAGGCACTTTTAAACGGAGAATTGCCCTTGACGATGGGCGGCGGTATCGGGCAATCCCGCCTTTCTATGCTATTGCTTGGCAAAGCGCATATCGGCGAAGTGCAGGTTTCCCTTTGGGATGAACAAACCAAGCGCACCGCCAAAGAAAACGGCATCATTTTGCTGTAACCTAAAAAAAATTATCCCCTGCATTTTCTTTGCAGGGGATTTTTTTATTCCATAAACGTAGAATGTATTACGTAATCCGCCGTTGCGCGGTTGGTCGCGATGGGAATGTCGTACACCACGGCAATCCTCAAAAGCGCCTTTACGTCAGGGTCGTGCGGCTGTGCTTCCAACGGATCCCAAAAAAACACAACCATATCAATTTTCTTTTCCGCTATCTTTGCCCCGATTTGTTGGTCACCTCCAAGCGGACCGGATAAATAGCGTTTTACGGTCAAATCAGTCGCTTCGGCAACTAATCGAGCCGTCGTACCCGTACCGCATAATTCATACTTGGATAAGGTTTGTTTGTTTTTCAATGCCCAGTTGACCATATCCGCCTTTTTGTTGTCGTGCGCAATCAGCGCAATCGTCTTTTTCTTGTTTTTTTTCATATATTTTCATCTCCTGTAAAGTAGTATTATACAAATTTCAACGCGTACATGGGTGCAATCTATCGTATTTTTCCTTGTAATTGCACCGCCAAAAACGCCCCTATGAAAATTTTACAAACGTCGGGTAAAATACAGGGCAATACGCATACCGCCCAAGCGCTCCACCAACCTGAAACGGATGTGTTTTGTGCCAAAAATACCAGCCAAAGCATTCCCAAAACATGCAAAAGCAAGGTTGCAATGCTAAAAACGGCTACCAAACGCCAAAATTTTAACTTTTGCTTTGCGAAAAAGAGCGCAATCAACGGAGTAAGCAATAAAAACGCAAGCAGATATCCGCCCGTAGGGGAAAGCAATTTAGACGCTCCGCCCGTAAAGCCCGCGAATACGGGTACACCGATAAAACCGAGCAGCAGGTATGCGATCACGGCAAAAAACGAGCGTTTCGCGCCCAACAAAACCGCCGTTAAAAACACGGCTAGCGATTGCAAGGTAATCGGTACACCGCCTATGGGAATGGCAATCCACGAACAAACGCAAATGAGCGCCACGGCAACCGCCGAAGCGCAAATATCTTTCGTTGTATGCGCTGTTTTTTCTTTCACTCTACACTCCCAAAAAAAGCCGAGCGGCAAATAGGCCGTTCGGCTAAATTTTTATAAATATTTTTGCAAGCTTTCCGCTTTATCCGTGCGTTCCCACGAAAATCCTTTGTAGCCGAAGTGACCATAAGCCGCCGTCTTTTTATATACGGGTTTACGCAAATCGAGCGAACGAATAATCGCATAAGGACGAAGGTCAAATTCCTTTTTCACGATTTCCGCAAGCTCTTCATCCGTGCATTTGCCCGTGCCGTGGCTGTCTACGAATACGGAAACGGGATTTGCAACGCCGATTGCGTACGCCACCTGAATTTCCACTTCGTCAGCAAGCCCTGCCGCTACGAGATTTTTTGCAATATATCTACAATAATACGCCGCACTTCTATCCACTTTCGTAGGGTCTTTACCCGAAAAAGCGCCGCCGCCGTGCGCACATCTCCCGCCGTAGGTATCTACGATAATTTTTCTACCCGTCAAACCGCTGTCGCCTTCCGGACCGCCGATTTCAAATCTACCCGTGGGGTTGATAAAAATTTTAGTGTTTTCATCCATAAGGTTTGCAGGGATAATTTCATCGATAACGTACTTTTTCATATCCAAACGGATTTGCTCTTGGCTCACCTTATCGTCATGTTGCGTAGAAACAACCACGGTATCCACGCGTTTTGCTTTGCCGTTTTCGTATTCTACGGTAACCTGCGTTTTTCCGTCGGGACGAAGATAGCTGATTTGCCC
This sequence comes from Candidatus Scatosoma sp., assembly GCA_045632625.1. Lineage (GTDB taxonomy): Bacteria > Bacillota > Clostridia > Christensenellales > Borkfalkiaceae > Scatosoma. The sequence continues at coordinate 17,408 of JAZQWZ010000035.1, forward strand.
GCTCTTTCTAACGTCCGTCAAGCGTTTTGCCAAACGGTGGGAAAGCGATAAAGTGAGCGGCATCAACTCCTTAGTTTCACGGCACGCATACCCAAACATCATGCCTTGGTCGCCTGCACCAAGCTGATCAGCTTCGTCACCGCCGCTCTTTCTTTCCATGGACGCATCCACGCCCATTGCGATATCGGGCGATTGCGAATGAATTGCCACGATAATTTTGCATTTATCATACGCAAAGCTACCGAAATCGTAACCGATTTCTTTGATAATTTCGCGCGCTTTTTTCTCATAATCCACTTGCGCAGTGCTCGTCACTTCGCCCATAATCAAAAGCGTATCGAACGCCGCCGCGCATTCGATTGCGGCGCGTGCGGAAGGATCGGCGGCTAAAATAGCGTCCAAAATGCCGTCGGAAATATTGTCGCAAACCTTATCGGGATGCCCTTCTGTTACACTTTCACTTGTAAAAAACTGTTTCACGGTTTTTCCCCTTTTTACTTCTTTCGTTTTATTGCAGGGTATATTATACCCTATTTATTTTGTTTTGTCAACTAATATTGCCCTAAAACACGCTTGCAAAAATTTTTCAATTATGTTATACTTATCGTATGGAAAAATGGTTAGAAGAACAACTTAACCGTTGCACGCTTTGCCCCGTCGAATGCGGCGTTAACCGTTTAGAGAAAAACGGCGCGTGCGGCGCAAAGGGCTTGCGCATTGCAAAGTATTATTTACACCCCTTTGAAGAACCGTGTATTTCGTTTAAAAACGGTAGTGGCACTATCTTTTTTTGCGGTTGCAATTTGCGCTGTGCGTTTTGTCAAAATTATGAAGTCTCACGCGCGCAACGCGGTAAAGAGATTACCCCCAGCGAGCTTGCGGACATTTTTAAAGAGTTGGAAGATAGGGGCGCGGAAAATATTTCTTTGGTAACTCCGTCGCATTTCATTCCATACCTGGTACGGGCATTTGAGATATATAAGCCGAAAATCCCCGTCGTTTATAACACAAGTTCGTATGAAAAAATTTCGTCTTTGGAAATGATAGATAAGTATATCGATATCTATCTGCCCGATATGAAATTTTATTCTTCTGCGCTTTCCAAACGGTATTTAGGCAAGGAAGATTATTTTCAAGTGGCAAGCAAAGCCATTGCTTTTATGGCAAAAAAACCGCTCCGCATGCGCGAAGACGGTAAAATGTTATCGGGCACGATTGTGCGGCATTTGACGATGCCCCTTTGCACGGCGGACAGCAAACAAATTTTGCGTTGGTTTACCACCCTGCCGTCCACTACTTATTTAAGCCTAATGAGCCAGTACACGCCTTTTGGCGATATTAAAGATTTCCCCGAGCTTTCTCGCCCCGTTACCGCGCGCGAATACAACGCCGTTGTAAACGAAGCGTTTGATTTGGGCATTGAAAAGTTGTTTTTACAAGAACGCAATTCTTCAAGCCAAGCGTATATCCCCAAATGGGATTTTTAACTTTTCCAAATTTGCGAAGAAAGCTTTAATTTGATAATCTTATTTGTCAATTTCGCCGCCTGTTTAGGATTTGCAAACGCAAGCTCCGCTTCCGCGCGGCGAATTTCCCGCAACGTTTTTTCTTTATTTTTCATATTCACATTTTGCGCTCCTTTGCGTTTTTCATGCAAAAAATTTAGCGCAAAAAGGAGATTGCTATGCTGATTAGTTTTGAAAACGTCCATTTCGGTTTTTCGGGCAATACTATGCTCGAAAATATTTGTTTTTGCTTAAACGAAGGGGACAGGGTTGGATTGATCGGTGCAAACGGCGAAGGTAAAACTACGCTTCTTCGATTACTTTTGGACGATTTACAAGCGGAAAGCGGACAAATTTTTCGCAAAAACGGTGCAAAAATCGGCTATCTTGCGCAAAACGGCGGATATGATAGCGACAAGCAAGTGTTTGAGGAAATGCGCGACGTCTTTGCCGATGATATTCGTGATTTGCAATCGCTTAGACAAATAGAACAACAAATTGCGCTCACGCGCGAAAACGATGAAAATTACCGCATGCTCGCCGCAAAATACGAAAGCTTAAATAAACGCATCGCCGCACGCGACAGCTACAACTTTGAAGTGCGTATCCGCACCGTCCTGAACGGCATGGGCTTTGCGGACGTGTACGAGCAACGCATTTCCACTATGTCTGGCGGCGAAAAAACGCGTTTAAAGCTTTGTAAATTATTGTTGGAAAGCCCCGATTTGTTGGTGTTGGACGAGCCTACCAACCACTTGGATATGAAAACGCTGTTTTGGTTGGAAGAATACTTATCGTCGTTCAAGGGCGCTATTTTAACTGTTTCGCACGACAGATTTTTCCTTGACAAAATCGTTTCGCAAATTTATGAAATTGAAAATAAGAAATTGTCCGTATTCAAGGGCAATTACACCAAATACAAAACCTTAAAAGCGGAAAAAGTAGCACGCCTTGAAAAGGAATATGAAAAACAGCAGGAAGAACGCGCGCGCTTGCAGGATTACGTGGATAGAAACCTTGTCCGCGCGTCCACCACAAAAATGGCACAATCGCGTAGAAAGGTGTTGGAAAAAATGGAGCTTATTGAAAAACCGACACTGCCCACTACGCCGCCCCGCTTTTCATTTACTTACCCCGAAAAATCCTACGAAAAGGTGTTGGAAGTTTCCCACCTTGCTCTATCCATAGGCGGAAAAACGCTACTCAACGACGCATCGTTTACCTTAACGCGCGGGGAAAAATGCGCTATCCTTGGCGATAACGGCACGGGAAAAACAACCTTGTTGAAAAAGCTTATCCAAAATCAAGACAATGCCGTGCAATTTGGGCGTTTCGTCAAAGTGGCAAGCTACGACCAAGAACACGCAAATTTGGATAGCGATAACACCGTGTTATACGAGCTTTGGGGACGGCACGTTACGTGGGATCAAACGCGCGTGCGCAATATCCTTGCCGCCGCTGGCTTAGGTGCGGAAGATATGGATAAAAAGGTGCGTATGCTTTCGGGCGGCGAAAGAGCTAAGCTTGCTTTGGCAGTATTTGCCTGTGAACACGCCAACACTCTGTTTTTGGACGAGCCAACCAACCACTTAGATTTACCCGCGCGCGAGGCGCTGGAAAGCGCGCTTTCCGTATTTGACGGCACGCTTTTGTTTGTTTCGCACGATAGATACTTTATCCGTGCGTTAGCAGGCAAAATCATTGAACTTGAAAATGGCGAATTGACTTGCTTTATCGGCGATTACGACGCATTCACTACCATGAAAGCCGAACGAAAAAAAGCACAGGAAATGGCAAATGAACGCATACCTGCCCCCATTCTTTTGCAAAATACACCATCTAAAAACGAATATTATAGAAGTAAAGACGAGCGCGCGGCGGACACGCGTAAGCGCACGCGCATCAAGAAAATAGAAGAAGAAATTTCCGCTTTGGAAACGGAAGAAAACGAGCTGAACAGTTCCCTTTCTAACCCCGAAGTAACGGCAAATTTCACACTCTTAACAGAAAAATGCACTCGTTTGGAACAAATAAAAAGCAAGCTGGACGAGCTGTACAACGAATACGAACAGCTTATTTAAAAAATTTTTCGACTTTTTTTGCAAAACCTATTGACAACTCCGTAAAAACATGATATCATTTTAATATCACATCCATATAGGAGGTCAAAAAAAGTATGGAAGAAAAAATTTTACATAATAAAAAGAACGGTATGATTACCTTAATCGTATGCGTGCTTGTGGAAATTGTTGCGCTTATAGGCTGCATTGTTGGTGCTTATCAATTAGAAAACAATGAAACAGTCGGTTCTATTGTTTTAACCTTTTTCTCAATCGCAGTTCTTTGCCTTGCATGGATTCCCCTTGCAGGCTTGCGCGTATTAAAACCCAACGAAGCGTTGGTATTGACGCTGTTTGGTAAATATGTTGGTACGATTAAAGGCGAAGGCTTTTATGC
>JAZQWZ010000036.1:0-4095 GCA_045632625.1 Candidatus Scatosoma sp.
AACCGCGACGCACAACCCGTTGTAAACGCAGGTAATTTATACTAATAGTAACGATAGCGGCGCGCGCCGCTAAGCGTAGTGCCAACTACGCGCCCCTTATTTCACCCAAGGCAGGTATAAAGATATGAACGATAACCAAAAGAAACAAATCCCTTTGCGCTTGTCGCCAAAGCTGTTTAACGCGATCGCGGCGTGGGCGGAAGACGATTTCCGTTCTATCAACGGGCAAATTGAATATCTGCTTTCCGAATGCGTACGTCAACGCAAGAAAAACGGAAAATACGTTTCCGACGAGTTAGACGTCCCGCCAGAGCTTGATATTTAAGACAGTTTAAAAACTTCTTTCGCATGACAGCGAAAGGAGTTTTTTTATCGGTATTGAAAAAACAGCGCAAAATGCATTGACATTTTTACATTTGCCGAGTATAATATAAAGAGTGAAAACACCTTAATAGTTATACGCAGGAATATCGAAGCGGTCATAACGAGGCGTGTCGTGTAAGGAGCGTAGCGACAGAATAGCGAGCTTGCCGAGCGTCAAACCGTTTGGGTGAAAGAAAATTTAATATCTATGCGCAGGAATATCGAAGCGGTCATAACGAGGCGGTCTTGAAAACCGTTTGGGTGAAAGCCCACGGGGGTTCGAATCCCTCTTCCTGCGCCAAAACACCCGACTGTGTATATCGCACAGTCGGGTGTTTTTTTGTATTCATTACATACCTGCCCCTTACGTAGCTTGCGCGGCGGCAATTTCCTCTTCACGAATTCGGCTTAATCTCTCCAGCTCGCTAAAAGCACCGCCTTTGGCAAGCAACTGCTCGTAAGTGCCCACTTCAACAATTTTACCTTCGTCCATTACGACAATTCTGTCAGCGTTTCTAATCGTGGACAATCTATGCGCCACGATAAAGGTCGTGCGTTTTTCCACAAGTCGGTCAATCGCCTGCTGTACGTGATATTCCGACACGTTGTCAAGAGCACTGGTCGCTTCGTCCAAAATAAGAATTTTCGGCTTTCTAATCAACGCACGCGCAATACAAATGCGTTGCTTTTGTCCGCCCGACAATTTATCGCCATGCTCGCCCACGAGCGTGTCCGCACCCTTAGGTAACGACGGCAAAAATTCCGTGACGTTCGCGTCGGTAAGCGCCTGCATAAACTCTTCTTCCGAATACGTTTGCAAGCCGTACGTTATATTTTCGCGCAAAGTCCCCGAAAACAAAATACTGTTTTGCGGTACTACCGACAAAAACCGCCGATATTCCTGCAACGGGATATCGTTTAAGGGCACACCGTCGATGCAAATACGCCCATCCGTAGGCGAAAGCAACCCGATAATCAAATTCATTACGGTACTCTTACCCGATCCCGACGCACCGACAAGCGCAATGCGCTCCCCGGCACGCACGGACAAATGAAAATCGGTAACTACCTTTTTCTCTTCGCCCGGATAATGATATTCCACGTGCTCGAATTCCACCGCACCGCTCAAAGCCGACAACGTACGTTCGCCGTCGTCGCGCTCCAAATCGTCTGAACAAATAATTTCCGAAAGCGAGCGCACAGCGTCTTTGCCCGTTACCATGTTGGGATAATAATTGATCAGCGTAATAATAGAGCTGTTAATGGACGAAAACAGCGATTGAAAGAGCACCACTTCGCCTGCCGTGATAATCCCCTGCAACGCCAAAAATACGCAGAAAAACAAACAACCTGCGGAAAGCCCGTGGCTAACTGCCCACATCATCGAGCCAAGCTTAGCGTTCGTTCTATCCAAGCGCAAGCCTGTTTCCGTTACAGACGAAATCGACTGATTAACAAGCGCCTCTTCCACGGCAATCAAGCCGTGCGCCTTGGTTAAAGGCAACATTTGAATAGCGGTAGTCAATTTCCCCGACAATTTCTCGTTTTCTTCGCGAAACGCATACGCTTGGCGGCGCACAGGTTTTCTAAACGCCATCGTCAAGAGTATGTTCAACGGCACGATTACGATAAAAAACAACACGATTACGGGGCTTTTCACAAGCGCGATAACAATCGACGCCACAGCGCCCACAAAATTAGGGATAAACGCTGTTAAAAAGGTGCGATAATATATTTCTACGTTGGTAATATCGCGCAAAAATTTCGACTGAATACGCCCCTCTTCAATCTCTTTATGATAGGTAATAGACAAACGCTGCAATTTACGCACAACGCCGCTTTTAATATCGGCGGACGTGTCGCGTATCCACTTATTGACGATAGACGAACGCCACATCGTCGTTGGCACGTTTTGCGCAATCAACACAAATGCCATCAACGCGTCTATCATAAGCCGCGTTTGATATCCATCTGGGCGATAAGTAATCACGTCGATAACGTCGCTGGTAATCAGCGGCAAAATAAACACAGGCGACGCTTGCAAAATGTAAATAAGCGTACTAACCAGCACTTTCAGCCAGTCTTTCCGCAGCATCTTACTTAAAAACGCGTCCTGCTTGCTCGGTTTGGTTTCTCCGTACCCAAACAGCCATTCCAAATGGGGAATTTTATTTTTATGCCCCTTTCGCTCCTGCTTGCGTAGTTGTTCTACGCTTTCCGTTTCTTGTTTCGACATACGCACCTCCTATACCCAAAGAACAGTTATTTTTTTGCGTCGTTTGACAAGTCCGTTATCCATTTGCCTAAATGTTCCCTTTTAAGCTTGTTACATTATACCCCACGAAAAAGCCGTTGTCAATACCTATTTACATTTTTGCTTATGAAAAAAACAAATGGACTGTATTCGTTTTTCGCTTTAAAAGTCGGTAAAAATAACAACCAAACACCAACGAGCAAAAATTTTATCTTTATAAGATAAAATCACTCGCTTTTTTTTATGCATAGTGATATAATATGATACGGTTTTTGACAAAATAGGAGCAACAGCATGGCAACAACAACGACAACAAAACACACGCACCATTTCCATATGCAGCCCGTTTTAGACAAAGCAAAGGCGTTTATCAAGAAAAACGCCGTTTTGTGTATTGCCATTGTTGCGGCGCTGATCACCTGCATCATCGTACCGCCCGACAAAGCGTATCTTGATTATTTCGATTTGAAAACACTCACCTGCTTGTTTTGCGTACTCGCGGTCGTTTGCGCCCTGCGTAATATCCGTTTTTTCTATGCATTAGCGCAAAAAATTGTACAGCTTTTCAAAAATACGCGTGCGTGCGTGCTGGCGCTGGTGTATATCACGTTTTTGGGCTCTATGTTGATTGCCAACGATATGGCGCTTTTGACCTTTTTACCGCTTGGCTATTTCGTACTTTCCACCACAGGCAAGCAAAAATATATGGCGTACACCTTTATTTTGCAAAATATCGCAGCAAACCTTGGCGGTATGCTCACGCCCTTTGGCAACCCGCAAAACTTGTATTTATACACCAAATTTAATATCCCCACGGGCGAATTTATGCTGATTATGCTGCCACCCTTTTTGCTTTCCATTACGCTGATTACCCTTTGCTGTTTCTTCATCAAAAAAGAGCCGTTACAGCTTAGCGGTGAACAAATCACGCTCCCCAAAGCAAGAACGGCTATCTACGCGCTGTTGTTTGCACTCTCTATCGTAATTGTGTTCCGCGTACTCCCTTTTATCGTCGGCTTAATCGCCGTGCCTATTGCCTTGCTGTTTTTGGATAGAAAGGCACTCAAACAAGTAGATTACGGCTTGCTTTTCACATTCGTAGCGTTCTTTATCTTTTCGGGCAATATGGCACGCATACCTGCCGTGCAACGCGCATTCTCATCACTCATGCAAAAAAGCCCCTTGCTTGTTTCCGTGCTTTCCTGCCAAGTGATTAGTAACGTACCCTCGGCAATACTCCTTTCGCAGTTCACTACCGATTACGGCCGTCTGCTCCTCGGCGTGAATATCGGCGGTGTGGGTACGCTCATTTCTTCTCTTGCAAGCTTAATCACGTTCCGTGAATACACGTCGAAAACGAACGGCAGTGCTAAAAAATATATCGCGCTGTTCTCGCTTATCAATTTCTCGTTCCTGATTATTTTAACGGCTATGGAGTGGCTGATACTGTTATGATACAAAATAAATTGAATCAATGC
>JAZQWZ010000037.1:0-1962 GCA_045632625.1 Candidatus Scatosoma sp.
CGTAATCGTCAAATCCTTCATTTTTTCACTGCATTTTGCAATGGAAAAAGGTTTTACGCCATTATAGCAAAGCTTTTCATAAATCTCATCGGCAAGCACGAAAATTTCCGCTTCTTCGCACACCTTTGCAATCGCGCGCACCTCTTCTTCATTATACACCGCACCTGTGGGGTTGGACGGAGAGTTGAAGATAAGCATTTTCGTTTTGGGCGTAATTGCCGCTTTTAATTCTTCCGCGGAAAATTTAAACTTGTTTTCCTTTTTACACTCCAAAAATACAGGCGTTGCACCGCATACCTTTACTACTTCTGGATAGGTCAGCCAGTACGGCGCAGGGATAATTACTTCGTCCCCTTCTTGGAGCGTTGCGTAGCAAGCGTTAAATATCGAGTGCTTTGCGCCGTTGGAAACGATAATTTGCGACGGTTCGTAAACAAGCCCGTTGTCCTTTTCAAACTTTTCGCAAATCGCCTTACGCAAAGGCAACAGCCCCGACGACGGCGTATATTTGGTTTGACCGTTATCCAATGCCGCCTTCGCAGCATTGATAATATGTGCAGGCGTGTTAAAATCGGGTTCGCCTACCCCAAAGGAAACGACACTTTCTCCCGCCGCTTTCATCGCCTTCGCCTTTGCCGAAATCGCCAGTGTCAAACTGGGCGCAAGCGTAGACATTCTGTTTGCAATTCTCTGTTTCATATCTTTCTCCATCGTTCATCTTTATATACGCATATTATTGTACCCGATTAAAAAAAATAAAGCAACTTTTCTACTATGCTTTTTGAAAAAATAATCGAAAAAATACTAAAAACTTACCTTTGTAATCAACTTTTTCGATTGAATAAATCGTATTTTTATATGCCGTAACCCCCCTGTCATTCTGGAGTGGAACAACGTGGAGCGATAGAATCTCTTTCTTAGCCTTCTCCAGTGGGAGAAGGTGTCACGCAGTGACGGATGAGGTGTCAAAGACTCTATCACTTCGCATACGCTTCGTTCCAGAGTGACAGTCCACTGCACGCCACACTGTCATCCTGGAAGGCTCCCCCCCTGTCATTCTGGAAGGAGTGCAACGACTGATAGAATCCCCCCTCAACAAAAAACACCGCGATTTGCTATGCATCCCACGGTGTTGGTTGTATATTTATTTTTCATTTTCAAACGGTTTTTTGCCGTACAGCGTTTCTACATTATCAGAATACCGTTTCATGCGCTCGTGCTGTTTCAGCTCAATGCCGTCGCAAAGCTTTTCAATTTCTCGTTTTTGTTCTCTGGAAAGCTTGGTAGGCACTTCCACAAGCACGTGCAAAATCAAATTCCCCGTACCGCCGTTGACAGGCTTAATTCCTTTACCGCGAATGGTAAACACTTGCCCGCTTTGCGTACCTTCGGGGATAGCGAATTCAAACGTATCATCCACGGTAGGCACCTTCACTACACCGCCAAGCGCCGCAACGTGAAAAGGAATAGGCAAATCCACGTGTAAATCAAACTTATCGCGCTTGAAAATTTTATGCGGTTCTACGCGGAAAACGACAATCAAATTGCCTGCCATACCGCCGTTTGGCGCCGCCTGACCGTAGCCGCGTTTTTTCATGTAACTATTGTTATCCACACCCGCAGGGATATCGATAACGACCGTCGTTTCCTTGCGTTGCGTGCCCTTGCCTTTGCAATCAGGGCATTTTTCCTTGATAATTTTACCGCTGCCGCCGCAATCGGGACAAACCGTTTGACGAATGGTTCTGCCAAACATAGTATTTTGCACCTGTTGCACGATACCGCTGCCTTTACATTTGCCGCAGGTTTTGTATTCCTTGCCGTCCTTTGCGCCCGTACCTTTACACGATTCACAGCGTTCGTTGCGCATATACGTAAGCGTTTTTTTACAGCCCTTTGCCGCATCCATAAACGAAAGCGTCATTTCCTTTTGAATATCTTCGCCCACTTCCGAACGTTGCG
>JAZQWZ010000038.1:0-8409 GCA_045632625.1 Candidatus Scatosoma sp.
CTTCCCCGCTTTCTGCTTATAATGGGTTTTTCGGTTGTAAGCATTTTTCAAAAACCAACGAATATTTGACGGCAAACGGCATTTCGCCTATCGACTGGGATTTAACCAAATGAGCATAAAAAAACGGTCTTCTTTATGAAAACCGTTTTTCTTTTTTTTGCATTTATTACATCAATTTTGTCAAAATTTTTTTAAGTGCGTATTTACAATGCTCATACGTTAAACCGCCTTGGAAATACGCCGTATACGGCTCTTTCACAGGCGCGTCAGCGGAAAGCTCGATGGACGAGCCCTCGACAAAGCACCCTGCCGCCATAATTACTTTGCTATCGTACCCGGGCATATCCCACGGCTCTAAGGTTACGAAGCTGTCGACGGGCGACGCTTCTTGTACCGACTGAATAAAGAAACAAAGCTGCTCCGCTGTATCGAAACGAATTGCGCGCGTGATATCCGCAGGTGTTTTATCTAATTTAGGAAAATTTTCATAACCAAGCTCTTGCATGCATTGTCCGATAAGCAAACTGCCCTTAATCGCTTGATTTACAACGTGTGGTGCCATAAACAGTCCTTGATAAAAAAGTCGGTAACCATACGCATACGAGCCAACTTCGTTACCAACGGACGGTGCGGTTAAACGCTTGCCGATATTTTCGATATATTCCGCTTTACCGACAATATAACCACCTGTGGGCGTTAACCCGCCGCCGGGATTTTTAATAAGCGAGCCCACTGCCACGTCTGCACCTACGTCGCAAGGCTCTTGCATTTCCACAAATTCGCCGTAGCAATTATCCGTAAAAATACAGCCCGTAAACCCAAGCGCACGCACATACGCGCAAATTTCCCCGATTTCCGCTACCGTGAACGCATCGCGAAGCTCATATCCGCGCGAGCGTTGAATATAAACCATCTTTAACTTATCGCCGATTTTTAACATTTCACGTTGAATTGCCGATTTGTCAAATTTGCCTTCACTGTCTAAATCCACACAAGTAAAGCCGATTTTATAATCTTTGAGCGAACCATTACCATCACCGTAAATCACTCCGCGTAAGGTATCGTACGGCATACCTGAAATACAAAGCACTTCGTCACCCGTGCGCAAAACGCCGAAAAGCGCCACCGTCAACGCGTGTGTGCCGCTTAAAAGTGCCGGCGAAACAATACCCGCTTCCCCGCCAAGCGCATCCGCATACACTTGACCAAGCGTAAATCTGCCGTCGTCACCATAACCGTAACCCGTCGTACCATTAAAATGGCGCAAAGCAACCGATTGCTTATTGAACGCTTTTAATACCTTTTCTTGGTTAAATTCGCTGATTTTATCAGCCATTTCAAAGTTTTTTGCAAGTTTTTGCTCGCTTTTTTTAATCATTTCTTCTATTTTCATATAAAAATCCTTTTTGGGTACTACGCCAGACATAGGTATTATGTCTGACATAATAGTATTATAAAAGTTGCAACACTTCCTCCGCATTTGCCTGTTCAGGCGGTAAATACACGTGATTTTGCAATCGTTTAAAGAAAGTAATTTGACGCTTTGCGTAATTGCGCGTATTTTTCTTTATAAGCTCCTTAATTTCTCCATCCGTTAAGCCCTGCTGTGCGCCTTCGACAATTTCTTTATAGCCGATACCTTGCATACATTGCATATCTTGCGTTACGCCACTATCCAACAAGCCTTGCACCTCTTGCAATAAACCGTTTTCATACATTTGTTCTACGCGCAAATTGATACGATTGTACAGTGTTTGTCTATCGTGCGCAACGGAAACGGCCACGAAATCAAAGCGTGGAATGGGTAAATCGCATTGCTCGGATTTGGGTTTCCCCGTCAAATCGTAGATTTCTAGCGCGCGTATCACGCGTTTCACGTCGTTTGCATGCAATTTTTGAGCGCTTTCGGGGTCTTTTTCCGCCAAAATCTCATGTACGTACTCTTTGCCGTGTTCTTCTTGCAATCGTTCGTATTTCGCCCGAATTTCTTCGTTTGCACCCACGTTGCCAAACTGACTTTTATACAGCAAAGCGTTGATATAAAAGCCTGTTCCGCCGCAAATCACGGGCGTTTTGCCCTGCGCAAGCAAGTTTTCGACAATAGGCAACGCTTTCGCCTCGTAATCGCTGACGGAAAAGCTGTCCTTGGGCTCTACAACGTCAATCAAGTGATGCTCAACGCCGTCGCGTTCTTGCATGCTCGGTTTTGCCGTGCCGATATCTAAACCTTTATACACAAGCATAGAATCCGCGGATATAATTTCCGTATTTAAACGTTTTGCGCAATCGATTGCCAGCGAAGTTTTTCCCGACGCCGTTGCGCCGCAAACCACCAAAACTTTCGCCATTAGACAATCCTCTTGAACATTTTTTCCAGCTGTGTTTTGCTCATTTTTACTACGACTGGTCTGCCATGCGGGCATTTCAAGCCCATATCTCCGTCCATAAGCGCAAACAGCGCGTCAATTTCCATAGGCGTTAAATCGTTTCCGCCTTTGACAGCCGCTTTACAAGCCGCGGACGCAAGCTTATCCTTTAAGATATCTTCCAACTTAATGGCTTTAAAATTGTGAATTTCGCCAAGAATTTCGTTAAAGAACTTGCTTAAATCAATATTTTGCAAATCTACGGGGACTGCATATACCTTAAACAGGTTTTCGCTATCTTCTTGTATATCAAAACCCATAGCTTGAATATTTTGTAGATGCTGGCGCATAAACTCTGCCTCAAATGCATTTATCTGCATTTCGAAGGGCAAAAGCATAGCTTGCGTAGGCACGTTTCTATCTTGCATACGTTCTTTTAAGCGGTTAAAAATCAAACGTTCATGCGCGGCGTGTTGGTCGATAATATATATTTCATCGCCTTTTTCATACAACAAATAGGTATTAAATAATTTCCCTGCATATTTGCAAGCAGCAACGTCGATTTTATTTTGCTGCGCTTTGTTATCTAATTCCGCCAAATAACGCTTGTTTTCTTCAAAGTAATCTTTTTCTTCCGCGGTTTCCGTTGCCGTTTGTTTCTTTTTTTCGTGTTCAGGATCATTGAACTCAATATACAATCTTTCAAACTGCAAATCGGGGAACTTTTTCAAAAGCTTTTCGGGATTTTTTTCCTTAGGAATAGGCGGAAGCTTTTCTTCAAACACACTAAGACGGCGCATTTTACCCGTATATGGACCTAACTTTTCTTTTGGAGTAAAGCCCTTGGGATAACCATCTTCGCCAAGCTCCAACTCTTCCTCGTCCGTTTTAGGCAACGTTTTATCCGCCTGTTTTTGCGCAGTGAAATACGGCGCGCTTTCTTTCAGCTCGCGCTGTGCGTCTTCATAAGTAAGCGTAGAAAAATCAAACACCGAATTAATTTTATTGCTTTCCGCTTTCGTTTTTTGCTTTTCTTCCGTCGCCTGCTCCAAAATGGACTGCGAAAGCGTTTTTTCTTGCTCGGGATTCTTTTCCTTTACAGGCACAGGGATGGGATTTACAACAGGTTCAGCGCTTTGTACTACGTATTCCAGCGCTTTGGCATTGCCGTCGATTACGTCCTTGATAATGGAATGCACGATACCGAACATCATATTGTTATCGGGGAAACGCACGTCCGTTTTGTTGGGGTGTACGTTGACGTCGACAATTTCGCTAGGCATTTGCAAATACAGCACGTAGAACGGATATTGCCGTTTCATGGCATACGCGCTGTACGCCGTAGAAACCGCCGTTGCAAGCGTAGCATTTAATACGTATCTACCATTGATAAACGTACTTTGATAGCTCTTATTCGGCTTAAAAAAGTTTTGGTCGCCGATATACCCACGCAAACGAATACCGTGCTTTACGGCGTCGATTTTATAACAACGAGAAAGCGCCGTTGCGCCGTAAACACCGACAAACGCTTCTTCCATACCGCCGCCAAACGATTGCAAAATCTTTTTATCGTTGGCATAATAGGTAAACGCCACGTCAGGACGCGACAGGATAAAACGCGATACGTACGTAGTGACGTCCGCTTCTTCCGCCTTATCCGATTTTAAAAATTTCAAGCGCACGGGCGTATTTTGGAACAATCCTTCTACGCGCACGTCCGTACCGTCGCCACCGTCCGCCGCTTCGGTGATTTCGCCGAGTCTTCCACAATCGGACGTTAAACGATAGCATTTATTTCCTGCCGTTTTCGATGTAATCGTCATGGTGGAAACAGACGCAATCGACGCTACGGCTTCCCCGCGGAAACCAAGCGTTAAAATACTGTCCAAATCTTCCGCTTTGGCAATTTTACTGGTTGCGTGCGGTAAAAACGCCGACTGCAAATCACTGCGGTCAATACCGCATCCGTTATCCACTACGCGGACAAGCTGTTTACCGCCGTTTTCGACATAAATGGATATCTCCGTTGCGCCTGCGTCCAACGCGTTTTCTACAAGCTCTTTCACCACGGAATACGGGCGTTCAATCACTTCGCCTGCGGCGATACGGTTATAGACACTTGCGGGCAAAATATTTATTTTAGCCATATCAATTCTCCGATTGTAATTTGTCTTTTAAATCGCTAATCAGCATCAACGCTTGCATAGGCGAAAGCGTATTGACGTCGATATCCAAAAGCACTCTTTCTGTTTCCGTAAACGTTTTCGTTTCCTGCGTTTCTTCGATTTCCATGTCGGTAATCGTCTTTTTATTGCCAACCAAATCGTTCTTTTCCAACGCTTTCAAAATATTCTTTGCACGCTGGGTAACTTCCTTGGGTACGCCTGCAAGCGCGGCAACTTCGATACCAAAACTGCGGTGCGCACTGCCGCGGACAATCTTTCTTAAAAATACCACAGCGCCGTTCAATTCCTTAACGGTTACTTTATAATTTTTCACACCGTCCAGTGTGTTTTCAAGCTCCGTGAGTTCGTGATAATGGGTAGAAAAGAGCGTTTTGGCTTGCACGTGTTTAGTCAAAAATTCAATCACCGACCAAGCAATCGACAACCCGTCGTACGTACTCGTCCCCCTGCCTACTTCGTCCAAAACAAGCAAGCTGTCCTTGGTTGCACGTTGTAAAATGGACGCAACTTCTGTCATTTCCACCATAAACGTACTTTGGTCAAAAATCAAATTATCGCTTGCGCCGACACGCGTAAAAATACGGTCCGTAAGCGGTATATTTGCTGCTTTCGCCGGAACGAACGCGCCCACGTGCGCCATGAGTACGATCAACGCTACTTGGCGCATATACGTACTCTTACCAGCCATATTTGGCCCTGTAATAATTGCGCAGCGGTTTTCGCCGTTATCCAAAATAGTATCATTGGGCACGAAGCGTTCCTTGGAAATGGCTTCCACAACGGGATGGCGGCCTTCGCTGATCGAAAGCGGTTGTCCGCTTTCCGCCATTTTCGGGCGAACGTAACGGCGTTCTTTTGCCACCGTAGCAAGCGATAACAAGCAATCCAAAAGCGCCAAAGCGGACGCAACCGTTTGCAGCGCCGTAATGTTGTCTACGAGAATTTGCATAATTTTCGCGTAAATTTGTTCTTCAATTTGCTGGGCGCGTTCGGCACTCGTCAAAACGCGTTCTTCCAGCATTTTCAATTCTTCCGTGATATACCGCTCGCCCGTGGTCAACGTTTGCTTGCGGATATATTCGGGCGGAACTTTATCCTTGAACGAATTACTTACTTCGATATAGTAGCCAAACACACGGTTGCTACCCGTTTTGAGTGTCTTTATCCCCGTGCGCTCGCGTTCGCGAATTTCAATTTCTTTAATCGTTTGCTCGTTGGTTTCTTTGATATGGCGGAGTTCGTCAAGTTCGCGATTAAACCCTTCCTTGATATAGCCGCCATCCTTCATCATCGCACTTGCTTCTTCGTCGATTGCCGCGCTTAATAAATCGGCTAAATCTTGCAAATCCAACAAATCGGTGTCAATATCTTTTAAAATAGGCGCGGTAAAGCCGCTTAACTGGAACTTAATCGTCGGTAAAGCATGCAGCGCCGCCGCGAGTGCCAAACAGTTTTTGGGGTTGAAATTGCCGTTGGAAATTTTCCCTGCCAAGCGCTCAACGTCGCCCATCGTATTTAAAATTTCGCAAAGCCCCACGCGCACAACCGACGCGTTTAATAATTCTTCCACGCCTTGTTGGCGGTATTCTATCTCTTTTATATCCTTCAAAGGCGACAAAACCATACGGTGCAAAAGGCGCGCGCCCATGCCCGTTTTCGTTTTATCAAGTACCCATAAAAGCGAGCCGTATTTTTTATTTTCCGCATTGTTTTTTACAAGCTCTAAATTGCGAACGGCAATCGCGTCCACTTCCATAAACTTACTGCGGTTTAACACTTTAATGGTGTGACTATTGACAAGCGCGTGCTTTTGCGTTTCGCGTAAATATTCGATAAGCGCACCCGCCGCCGCTATTAAGTTCTCGTGCGAAGCAATATCGTACGCCGCAAGCGACAACGCTTTGAATTGTTCAAGCAAGTTCTTTTCGGCGTGTTTTACGTTAAACGACCACGGCAAATAGCAAGAAAACGGCGGCAGTTGTCCGTGTTTTACTTCTTTTACCGATTTGCTCGCCAAAAGCATATCTTCGTTGCAAATAATTTCCACTACGCCAAGCTTGACAAGCTTACCGATGGCTTCTTCCAGTGCAGAACCGCCTGCGTATTCTTCCGCGAGAAATTCACCCGTAGTAATATCCGTCCACGCAAGCGCAATATTTTCTTCGTTTTTGAACGCGCAAGCGATATAGTTATTGCGCCCTTCGTCCAAATAATCTTCTTCAATCACCGTACCTGCGGAAACAATACGTACGACGTCGCGTTCTACAAGTCCTTTCCCGCCCGGGGGCGTGAGCTGTTCGCAAATAGCCACCTTTTTACCCGCCGCCACAAGCTTTGCTACGTACGCATCCGCCGCGTGGAAAGGAATTCCGCACATCGGTGCGCGCTCGGCAAGTCCGCAATCTCTGCCCGTAAGCGTTAAATCGAGAATTTTAGAAACTTCTACGGCGTCATCGAAGAACATCTCGTAAAAGTCGCCCAAGCGGTAAAACAGGACGCAATCTTTATATTTTTCTTTCATCTGCAAGTAGTGTTGCATCATTTGTGAAAGTGCCATTATCTTTACCTTCCTTTCCCTTATCCATTTACCTTTTCGCCAAAGAGCGAAATGCCGTTTGCTTTGGTCACGTGCAATAAAACAAACTCGCCGATTTCGTTTTTATCGCTTTGGAAATACCCCATGCGGCCAAATTCGTCTCTGCCCAAGTACAGGCCCTTTTTCTCATCGTAGTCTTCGCAAAGAATTTCCACCGTTTTGCCTACGTATTTTTCCGATTTTTGACGGGTGAGCGAGTTCACAAGCGCAACCAAGCGCATAATTCTGTCCTTTTGCACTTCTTCGGGAATTTGATTTTCCATCGTTGCCGCGCGCGTACCCTGCCTGGGCGAATACACAAACGTGAATGCGGACGCGAAATCCACTTGTTTTACCAAGTCTTCCGTCAAAAGATAATCTTCTTCCGTTTCCCCAGGGAAGCCGACGATAATATCCGTCGTCACTTCCGCTTGCGGTAAATGGCGTTTGAGCATTTCTATTTCGCCAAGATACTTTTCGCGCGTGTAGCGGCGGTTCATCGCTTGCAAAATGCTACTTGAACCCGATTGCACGGGCAAATGCACAAGCTTGCATATTTTGTCGTGCTTTTCCATCACCTTTACAACGTCTTCGTTGAAGTCTTTGGGGTGGCTGGTCATAAACCGTAAACGGAATTTTCCATCAATTTTTGCAATTTCGTCTAAAAGCTGAGCAAACGTCATACCCGCGTTTCCGTCCGCTCCGTACGAGTTCACGTTTTGACCAAGCAGCGTAATTTCTTTATATCCGTCTTTTACCAGTTGTTTTACTTCGGCAATAATGTTTTCCGCTTTACGCGAACGCTCACGCCCGCGCACGTATGGTACGATGCAATACGAACAAAAGTTATTGCAACCGTACGTAATATTTACCCACGCGTTGGGATAGCTCGTGCGGTACGGGGTTAAATGCTCTATTACTTCGCCTGCTTCTTCGCGGATTTCAATCACTCGCTTTTTTTGCGATTTCTTTTGCTTGATAAGCCGTTCCAACTCTTCTAAATTGAGTGTACCGAACATAACGTCGATAAACGGGAATTTCTTTTTCAAAATTTCCGTTTTGCCTTTTTCTTGCGTCATACAACCGCCGACGACGATCATCAGCGACGGCTTTTGTTTTTTTAATTTTTTAAGCGCACCGATATTGCCAAAAGCGTGGTTTTCCGCGTTTTCACGAATGCAGCAGGTGTTAAACACGATTATATCCGCGTCGTTAAGCGCCCCAGTTTCTTCATAACCAAGCCCACGCAAAACACCTGCGATTTTTTCCGATTCGTGTACGT
>JAZQWZ010000039.1:0-3358 GCA_045632625.1 Candidatus Scatosoma sp.
GGCGAACGTACCTGCTAGCGTTTGGCATAGCGAAGGTTGGAATACGGTACTCTTAAATTTGAACCAAGAAGGTTATGCTGACGTTTTGGGGACGGTATTCGGTTCGTACATAGGCGCGCAATCGTTTGTAGAAGTGACGGAAAAGTCGACGGGCAACTGCGTTTATACGGCATCTACCGATTCGTATGCAAATACGGCGGCATATACGGCGTCTTGGGCGCTCAACAGCGGTGCTTACGAGCCGAATGCCAACGATACTGCTGAGCAAGCGGAAAAAAGAGCGTATGCGCGTTCGGTTTTAATGTCTTACACAACGCCCGTAATAGAAAGCGTATCGTTCACGCGTGAAAGTGCCAGCGTTTGGGTGGGCAAATCGGAGTATTTAACGGTAAAAACGCAACCCGCAAGACACGGTGTTATTTATGCGTCAAGCGATACGAGTGTGGCGACGGTAAGCCCCGACGGCAAAGGGACGGGTCTGAAAACGGGTATGGCAACCATTACGGCGACGATGGGAAGTAAAACGGCTTCTTGTACGGTTTTCGTGGTGGAGCAAACGTCGGAAGTGCTCACTTTTGGAAACGGAGCAAATTCGTTTTTAAGTAGCGCAAACAACTATTCCAAGGTGTCTGTAGATAGCAACAGCCGTGCGAATGGAAAATATTCCTTAAAGTTGCAAAAGACGTTTAGTTATAATATTTTTGAACCGATTAGCGCAGATTTTAGATTTGATTTCCAAAGCGATTATTTGTATAAGACTTTTGCCGTAGATCGTGTGAAAGCGATTTCTTTTGACGTGTACGGTTTGGACAGTCAATACACTTTCCGCGAACTTGCTATTCACTGGAGGAAAGCAAGCGAATATTATGCGACGAGCGACGAAGTATTCTGGGAAAAGACGGATAAGGGGTATACGATTACCATTTATCGCGACGCTTACGACGAATATTTGAAAACGCGCAAAAACAGCAGTGAAAAGATGTCGTTGCGTTTCTATTTAACGTATGCAAACGATTTTTATAACAGCAACTGGGGAGATATTCTCACAGGGTTTTACATCGACGACGTGCGCTTGCGTTTTGCTGATTTAGAAATGGATTTTGAAGACGGCCACACATCGTCTTATCTTACGACGAACGTACAATCGGAAGTAGTAAAAATCACCGATAGAAGTATGGGCCGCGGCAATTACGCCTTGCAGGTGGCGACGGATAGCAACAGCTTTAACCTTTCGTTAAATCGTGCGTTTTTAACGCAGCTGTTTACGGATGCAAGTAAACAATACTTCCAGTTCCGCGTTTATACGCAAGTGGATTTGGAAAGCGTATATGCAATGATAGGCGGAACGGAAAATAGCAATTCGATAGAATACCGCTATTATGCAGACGGCTATTACGCCGTGCGTATCGGCAGAGCTGCGTATGAAAGCTGGGCGGCGGAAAATCAATCGGAAATGACGCTTACGCTGACGGCGAAAGAAAGTATGGGCGTGGCGTATATTGACGCCTTGGCGGTAAAAGAAGATAAAGCGCTTGAAGTAAACGG
Organism: Candidatus Scatosoma sp.; assembly: GCA_045632625.1. Lineage (GTDB taxonomy): Bacteria > Bacillota > Clostridia > Christensenellales > Borkfalkiaceae > Scatosoma. The sequence goes on from JAZQWZ010000039.1 coordinate 1,546, forward strand.
AAAAGATGTTGCGAGAAGTGAACTTATCCTTGAAAACGAAGAAAGTACGTCACCTTCTACCAGCACCTTTACTCCGTATGCATATTCTACTATCAGCGGTTCGGGGAAAATAGTAGGCGATATTAAAATTTATTACGACGCAGAATACGATAAAAAGTCCTTGCAAGAATATAAAGACGCCGGATATCAAGTGGTAATGCCGCAAACGCCGGCGCAGGTAGGGGAAAACGGCAGCGCAAGTAAAACGGTGGATTATAGACAACTGTTAGACGATGCGCAAGAAATCGGCTTAAAAGTATTGCTCAAAGACGCTTGGTTTTGGTGGGTTGCGGAACGAACGGATTTGTCGGGCACCTATCATTTAGACGATAATGGCAACGCGTTTGATTTGAGTGCTCCTGCTCCCACTAATTCGTATATGTACCGTCAAACGAAAGTACAACTTGGGTCATATATTAACCATCCAGCGTTTTATGGGGTAGAACTTCGCGATGAGCCGAAGTTGGCGATGCTGAGAAACGGATTATACGGTTGCTTGTACCGCACGATAAAAAAAGTGGCGAAACAAGAATTCGGGAAAGATATTTATATCCATACCAACCAAGTAGGCGGTATATCGTATTACCAAATGGGTGCGTGGTATCCCGAGCTTACCCGTCAAGAATATTGCGATATTTTAGGCGTGGAATTGACGAGTAATTTGCAAAATAAAACGGATAGCGAATTTAAAACGTTTGTCGGTGAGCGTGTGTCGAATATATGGGACAGCCAAACGTGTGCGGCATTGCGTTTGCAGATTATGTCGGCGCGGTATAAAAAATATTTGCAATTATTTTTAGATGAAACGGGCGCAAGCTATCTCATGCCCGATTTATATCCCTTGTATAATGAGCCGTCGAATAATTATTTCATGGAATTGCAGGCAGCGGCGCAAGTGGCGGCAGAACGCGGTGTGGATTTGTACGTTGTGACGCAAAGTATGAGTTTGGTTGGGCAAGACAGCAGTAACGAACGCATGTTAACGGAAGAAGATTTGCGCTGGATGAATAACACGTTATTATCGTTTGGCGTAAAAAATATCGTATATTATACGTATACCACGCGTGGCGGCAACGGCGGAAGCGAAAGCTATTATATAGACGGAAGTTCGCCTATTTTGCTCAACGGTGAAAGAGCGCCGATTTGGTGGTCAATGCAAGAAATTTTGAGTGAAAATCAAGCGTTTGCAAGCGAATATATGCATTTAAGTTGGGTAAAAACGGGCGTGTATTATGATGCAAACGGCGGGTATGAAACAAGCTATTTGCAATTTATACAAAGCGATAAATCGTATACAAAAGCGCAGGTGAGCGTGGATGGTTCGGCAATGCTCGTCAGCGAATTGTGCGATAAAAAATACAATTCCGCGTATATGTATGCAGTATTTAATGCGATTGACGCAAAAAATCAGGACGTGGGGGCGTATCAAAGCGCAACGCTTACTTTTCCGGTGGAATATACCTGCGTGGAAGTTTGGCGCAACGGACAAAAACAAATTGTTGCGCTTGACGAAAATAATTCTATTACGGTTGAAACAGCGGCGGGTGAAGCGGTGTATTTGATTGTTCGCAATAAGCAAAATTCCGATTATCTTTATGATTATAGCATGGGCGATAACGGGCTCTTGTTCCCTGGACAAGGCGATTTGCTTTGGAAAGAAGAATAAAATCAGGTATAATTTACATTCAAATCGGCAACGTTTTTAGTGGAAAACGTTGCCGATTATGCTATATTTTCAAAGGTGTAGTGATAATTTTTTACTCTAAAAAAAGCT
>JAZQWZ010000040.1:0-32928 GCA_045632625.1 Candidatus Scatosoma sp.
TACAGGTTCAATTATTTCTTGTACGTCCGATCGACCAAATTTCTCATTAAATTCCGTATTCCCTGTCGTTTCCTTCATTTTATGTTTACTCGTATTATATCGCTTTTCTTTTACTAATTCCCCCGGCATCGTTCCATCGGGAATATACATCAATGCGTGGAAGTGTAGACGTTTTTTACCGTCCCAGCCTTCCCACACGCCGTAATATTTCCATCCCGACCGTGTTACCTTATTTTTTAAATACGCGCGTAGCTTTTTATAAAACGTATCTCTATCCATTTTCGCACTATCGTATGTAAACGTCACAAAGTAGTTAAAACGGTTCATATTACATTTGTTACGCGCACGACGAAATCTACTTCCCGTGTTATGCCTACGCCTATCCAAATTCGATTCCACAAAAGCAACTGTCCTTTTATAATCGTTTTCAAAATAAGGTTTTAGCGCACCGATTAGCATATTTCGTCTGTCCTTCCACTTCACTTCAAGCCATGTGTCGTATAGCTCGTCGAATAGCTTTCTTAGTGGCATTTTATGCGTTTTATTGGGCTTGTCCTGCGGATTTTGAGGCTCGACGGATATTTCCTCAACCGCTTGAATTCCCACGGATTCTGGCGGATTTTCCGTGATATTTCCCTCGCTTGGCGGATGCTCACTTTCTTCTATTTCATCCTTTTTCACCTCCTTTGGCGCAACCGCCTGTTTTGCCGACTCCAAGACAGAATCGTCCACTTCTACCTCTTTGTCTACGTACTTTCTACGACGCTTTTTCCAGCGTGACGGCGGTGGATCTCGCTGGAATAGATTATGCCCACCGTCGTTGATTAGCTTGCCATGAAGAAGCATATCTTCCGGCATTTCGTCAAAGCTTTGATTATAGTACATCTTCGACTACCTCCTTTTATAAAATTTTTATTTATCCTAAACGCTTTGTCGACTTGGACGAGCCGCCGAACGTTTTAGAACCATTTTTATTGTGGATAACCACCTTTGCTCAAATAGAATATCACATTTTCATTTTTTGTTCTACGACGAATTTTGTCGTATGGATAAACACCCCACACTATATAAAGGGACACTTTTTTGCCATTTGGTCCGCATTTTTTGAAAATTTCATCAACATTGCACAAACGCCTACACCTATTAGAGAAAAAACAGGGTTTAGTCAAGCTGTTTTTTATAAAATTTCATCAACTTTTCACTCCATGAGGTTAAAACCTGAATTTTAGGCGCATCCACTATAAGCCACGGGAAACCAATTTTGATGAGTGCTTTTTATAAAATTACACCGATTTTTTGTCAAAAATGAAATTTTGCAATAAAAAAGGGCGCAATACGAGTAACCTAAAGTTATTCGTAGTGCGCCACGGGATATTTCTTAAGCCAATATCAAAGCCATACTAATACAAAACAGGGATCGTCACCGCTGCGGATACTTCATCTCCGCAGAACTGCTTAACGTATGCAATATTCAATTGTAAAATACCGCCAATTTCTCAGCGTACAACTATTATATACCCTTTTTTAACAAAAGTCAAACATTTGTTCGGGCATTTTTTAAATTTTTTTGAAAAATTTTTAATTTCGCATTTTAATCTACTTATGTCAAACCATTCATCTTATTCAACAAATCGCGATAATCGGTTACATGCTCATAACGAACTGCGCTTGTTGACATCTTATTAAACAATGTTTTCGCACATTCAATTTTTGCTTTTTCAACGCCGCGAAGCTGCATCGTATCCAAGCTACCCTTCGTTTCAGCAACAAAGTAGATATGCTTTACCGTGCCTTCATTAAAAGCAATTGCCCAGTCGGGGCTATAATTACCCACAGGCGTAGGAATGTAGAATCCTTTAGGAAGTTTCGCATAAACGCAAACTTCTTCAGCGTTATCCAAATCTTCCGCAAATCTTCTTTCAATGGACGAATCCTTATTGATACCGTCCACGAAGACATAATCACGGATATGCTTTTCCGCTTTATATGCATGCTTGAACTCGCTAGTCGTCTTCGCTTCAGCAAAAATAACAGAGTCAAAACTGCCCTCAATTTGATTATACGTAATATGGTCTACGATAAGCGTAGCCTTTTGTTCGTTGATAATCTTGCAAACCTTATTAATAAATTCTTCAGGGTTATCACGGTAACAATAGAACTTTGCTTCATTGATGGACCTCAAAATCGTAGCAACCGTTTTTCTTGTTAAACTCGTACCTGCTGCCACCTTTCCAAGTAAATCATACTTAATCGAATCATTTGCGGTAGAGCGAAGTTGCTCTGTTCTCGTTTTCGCGCCCTTAAACGAAACACCGTTTTTAATTTCTTCTGCGTCAATTTCCGACTTTTGCTCACCCGTAGAAACGGTATAAGTAAGCGGCGACACATACAAATCCTTGTCTATGGCGGCAACCGATTTTTGAATAAGCTCATCCGAGTCAAACTCAACCGTATAAGCATACTTATGGTTAATTTCCGCCCACAGCTTTTGGAACTCTTTCTTGGCAAAATTATCATTAAGCTTATTATCCTGAACTTTGGCTTGATTACCGTTTTCAATCATGCCCTTCAATGCATCCGCATCATAGGTGGATTGTACAAGCTTATGAATAACCGCCGCCATAGGTTCAATTTCCATAGGCAAAGGTTCAAGCGTGCCTTCTTGCACAGCATTCTTATAAGCGTCCGTCGGCTTATCGTCATCGTCAATATAATCATTCTTAAGCAAATACTTGTAAATAGCATGAGCTTGTTGTGCGGTAATAATCACTTCCGTGCCATCCACAACGACTTTCTTGCCCGCAAAGAACTCTTTTGATGCCTTGGAAGGACGCTCGTAAAGATTTTCCTTAATTTCCGTTTGCAAGCCCTTTACAAAATCCTCATAAGAATCACTTGCAACAACCGTCAAAACGTTAATCGAATGCACGTTAAAATTAGGAATCGTCGCATCCATACGTTCACCCGAGCTGTTTACACACAAACGCAAACCACGTCCTACTTCTTGACGGCGTTGAATATTGCTATTGCTGTGTTTAAGCGTACAAATTTGGAATACGTTAGGGTTGTCCCAACCCTCACGAAGGGCAGAGTGCGAGAAAATAAAGCGCGTAGGCTCATCAAAGGAAAGCAAACGTTCCTTATCCTTCAAAATCAAATCGTAAGCGGAAACGTCGTCGGAAATATCCGTACCACGAATCACGGAAGAATCCACTTTTCTCCCTTTTTTGTCAATAGAGAAATATCCTCTATGCACCTGCGAAGCGGTTGTGCTTTGCAAATATCGAACGTACGGCGTATCAAACAAAGTAATATAATCATTAACGATTTTTAAGTATTCTTCCTCAAAAATTGTACCATATAAACCATTAACTTCGTTACCATCCTCATCGTATTGACGGTACTTTGCAACCTCATCAATAAAGAACAAAGACAAAACTTTGATTCCCTTGTTATACAGTTCTTCTTCCTTTTCAAAGTGTGATTTTATCGTTTCACGAATCTGAATACGACGAATATCCTTTTCGGAAACGTCACCCGCCGCAACACCAAGCTCCAAAACATCGCCGTTAATAAAGGAAACGGTATTGTTGAACGGATTGATTTCATTGATAACGTACCCGTTTCTATACTGCTCCATTTCACGAGATTCTTGGTAAAGGTTTTCCCCAACTTTAAGCAAACGAGTTTCACGATTGACTTTACCGCCACCGTAAAGAATTTCCATTTCCACCTTAGCCATAGGCGGTTTGTTAGGCGAAAGAATAATATCCTGCAAATACAAATATCCATTTGTACCACGCAGGTTCTTAATCGTAAACCCTTTTACTTGGATTTTCTTAACAAGCTTTTTATTGAACGCATCCAAAGCATCCAAAACGTACACAGGGTTATGCGAAATCTTATGCGTAGCCGAGAAATTCATCGAGAACAACGGATTAAAACGCTGTAAGGATTCCTGTGTAGCCGTACCACTCATCTTTTGCGGTTCGTCCAGAATGATAATAGGACGGTTTTTCGCAATAACGTCGATAGGACGACGAGATTGGAACTCGTCAAGCTCTTCGTAAATTCTTCTCGCATCTGCTCCACGGGAGTTAAACGCCTGAATGTTAATAATCATTACGTTGATAGCGTTCGAAGACGAGAATTGCTCAATTTGATCGAGCTTTTTAGAATCATAAATGAAGAAACGCGCCTTTTTACCGTAGGTATCCATAAAGTGGTCTTGCGTCATTTCAAAGGACTTCTTGACGCCCTCACGGATAGCAATACTCGGCACAACGACAATAAACTTGCTGAATCCATAACGCTTATTGAGCTCGAACATGGATTTAATGTACACGTATGTTTTGCCTGTACCCGTTTCCATTTCCACGTCCAAATCCACCGCACCAAACGTATGCGACAGCGTTCTCGATTCGTTAATATTCGAGAGTGATTGAATGTTTTGGATATTGGTAAGTAATGTATCAGGCGAAAGCTCAATACGTGGATTGGCAAAACCCACGTCAAACTCGTCGTCGTTATAAAGACGCATACCGCCCTTTACACCGCCGAATAAGTCAAGCTGTGCTGTTTGTTTTTGCGGAGCAACGCCCATATCCATCGTATATTTTGCATACGCTTGATAAGGTTGTCCTTTGAATACGTCCGCAATCGCATTTACCGCATCTGTTTGATATTGTTGTATCTTAAATCTAAATTTCATATTTTATACCTATAAATCACGCAAGCCAAACATCTTCTTGCCCCATTTTATCCCAAACTCTTTTGCAAATTTTTTAGCAAACAGACATTCTTCGTCGTCGATAATACCATGAAATAATTTTATGTAGGGATATGAGCGTTGATCATATTCATCAAAGAGCTTCGCAATAAAAACCAACGCCTTCACATATTCTTTTGACGCCTTAAAGGACTCCTCAACCATTAAAAAACCACTCTCCAAATACTGTTTTTCTTCAGCCTCAGTAATTGGTCTATTTTCACACTCCTCATCTCTTCGAAGCATTTCTGGCTTTATTTCCGTACTTTTATTGTGTACTAATTCATTCCTATCCTTGACCAATGTTTTTAGGCTTGAATAGTATGCTTTACTCTTATCGAAAGCTTTCTTTAATATGAATTTAACTATTAACTGCAATTTGCCGATAACGGATAATTTATCAAATTCGTCATAAAACTCATTATCCCCTAAACACGCCGCAGCGTAATCATTGAAATATGACTCCAGCGCCATTTCTGCGAAAACACAACAAATCATTTGGTTGTGAATAACTCCGCGAATTGATGCTCTCATTTCAATATTTTGCTTGTCTGCTTTATACTTCTCATATACCTCTTTAATTTCATAATAATTCTTAATTGCAATTTCAGCATAATTCGAAGCAAAACAGTTTTGCCTCATATAAAATTCTGGATATCCCATACTTAAATCACCTTGATGACGGTTGCGGGGGAGTAGGTTTTGAAAAGCTGTTCGTTGTTGATGGATGCGCTGTCCGTGGCAAACGACGTGCTCTTGAAGACTGCGTACAAGGGCTGTTGCTTGGCGATTTCCGTAATAACGTCGTTGTCAATGTCTTCGTCGAAACAAGCAATAAGGTCGTTTCCGTTAACCACAAAATACGTCTTGCCGTTGACCTGCTTTTCTTCGATTTTTGCGGAAAGCTCTACACCCAAATCAAGCATTACTTGGAATAATAAGTCAAGCGGTGTTCTATCCGTCTTTACGTTGTCAATCGTTTCATCCAAAAGGCTTTGCATTATTGCTTGAGGGTTATAATAAACGTCCTGCATATTCGACGAATCGAGTTTTAATACTCGGAAACCTGTGTCGAGTTCATTTCGCTTGCTGAACGAAATTTTATCTTCTATCAAACTAGGATTATCTTTCCAAAGAGTTTCCTTGATTTTTGTGCCAGCGCGACGGATTCTTTCTTCGCCGATTTCGCAAATGGTTTTATAACCTGCCTTGTAGGCTTCGCTCTTTTCGTCGCATTCTTCAGGGAGTTGTACCATAATAAATTTACGATTTCCACCATCTTCAGCATTTTGAAGAATAACCGCATGTGCAGTAGTTGCAGAACCCGAAAAAAAGTCAAGTATTATCGCATCATTGTGAACACAAGTTTTAATAACACGTTTTAATAATGCCAAAGGCTTTTGACCATTTTCAAATGTAATAGACTCGGTTTCTTTGTTTAAGTTAATTGTAGATATATCCATCCATATATCGCCAATATACTCTTTAATATATTTACTAAGGAACAACATTTCCTTATCTTCCCATTTAATAATCTCATTGCCGTCATTGTTAATAATCTTCATTATTGAAGGTGATGTAGGATTATTCTTTAAGAAAGCTTCAACAGTACGACTGTTTGTTCTATAGACAAGTCTATCGGCATTATTTATTTTCCAATCAAACAATTGTTCTTCTGTCAAAACAATATTTTTCTTCGTAAAATAATCCTTTAATGAAGTAATAATCCATTCCTCACAAGACATTTCTATATTTTCAATTATGGAAGAATAATATTTCATATAGCCATCGAGGGTTTCTTTACTCTTATTCTTCTTTTCTATATTCAAAATTAAAGAGCTTGCATTTTTTGCATACAACAAACCTGTTTCTTTAAGCTTTGCATATTTAGACAAGTGTTTCATCTTCACACCAGATAATTCACTCATTTTTATTGAAATATTATTGATAAAATTATCTTCGCCAAAAATTTCATCACAAATTCTTTTAAGATTGAATAACTCATGATCGTCAATACTTATAAAAATAAAACCATCTTCAGACAACAAGTCTTTTGCCACTTTCAAGCGCGGATAAATCATATTCAGCCAATCGGTGTGGATACGCCCGCTGCTTTCCAAGTTCTTCACCAAACGGTTGCCTTCTTCGTCGTATTGTCCGCTTGTTTCCATATACTCATCTGCACTTTGCGAGAAATCATCATTGTACACAAAATCATTCCCCGTGTTATACGGCGGATCAATATAAATCATTTTCACTTTGCCAAGGTACGTTTCGCGCAGGAGCTTCAAAACGTCAAGATTATCCCCTTCGATATAAAGGTTTTGGGTGTTGTCAAAATCGACACTTTTTTCTTTATCGGGACGGAGCGTGGACGTAATACGGCTGTTTGCGAGCACTTTTGCCTTGCTCTTATCAGGCCAAGTCATTTGATAGCGTTCCTGCTTGTCCTCGATTAAGTTTGCAGAAAGCTCTTGTTTCAGCACGTCAAAATCGATTTTGAGCGTAGTTTTGCCATCCACAATCACTTCCGTAACGGCACTCGGAAACAGCGCCTGTATTTTCTTTACGTTCTCTTCCGTTATATCCATACTCTTCATATCCAATTTTTCAATCATTGTCTTTTACCTCGTTGACTTTTTCTTTTAACTCTTTCACAGTAGATTCTCTATTATTTTTATGGTCAAGCATTAGTAATGCGAGTAAGATCATTTGATACAATTCATCGTACCATTTTTCCAAACGTTTCTTCGGCATTTTCGCAACATATTCTTTGTAATTTTTATCTTTCTTGCTACGATTATTATGACGAAGATTTAAATTATTTAGCATGTAGAATATATCTTCCGATAACTGTTTATCTACTCTCACCAATTCTTTCCGTTTAGGTTCGAGCTCTGCGCCCAAAGCAAGTAAGACTTGTTTTTTCGCTTCAACTTCTCCTTGCATTGACCTATGATTATAACGAATAATATCTATGGCGAGAGGATACTCTACAATTTCCGCCGCCGCTGTAACCTCAGGTTTATCCTCAATAATTAAAATTCTCTTCCCGTCCGTATAAGCTTTATGATTATACTTTTCTAAATTATCATCCATTACTTCTTGCAAATGATAAAAATTGCCACACCAATAAATCCTGTTTTCATCCCCTTTTATCTGTTGAGATGCCAAATGCCAACAATTATAAATGGTTTCTATTACGAGCATAAATGCATCGACATCGCCAAAAATAGCACTGGTTTTTATATGATTAAAATCTATCGCCTCTAACATATCTTTCAAATCAATAAAATGACTTCGGTATTCCCAATCCTTAAAGCAATATTCGTCAACAAAATCAACCAACGTATAATTTACTATCTTTTCTATAGTTTTTTCTTTGAATGCCATTGTTACTATACGATTAACTTCACTTTTCATATCAATAGACTGAGCGGCAATATCAAAAATACTCTTTCGTGCCATATCAATTTTCCCCCAATAATTTCTCTCGTTCTTCTTTGTATTGTTTTAACCGTGCGTTATATTCAAACTTCTTTTTGGATTGACTTTCATACGCTATTGCCGACTGGGTTTTGCTTATCTGGAAATCCAATTTTACAAGCTGGTTGTACCGTTTTAAGTATTCTTCCACACTCTCATTCTCAAACGGCGGATATTTCAAAAACTTCGATAAAATATGTTTGTAGAGTTCCGGCACTTTATTGATAAGCGGAACGTCCATATCCTCTTCGTTTCCCCAATTCGTTTGATAATACTTGCCCTTGAAAGTGCCAAGCTTATAGGACAGCATCGACAATTCGTAATCTTCATGGCGGACGTTAAACAACGTATGGAATTTTATGCTGTTGTCCAATTCCTTTATAAACAGTTCGGGAACAATGCGCGAGTTTACAACAATTTCAAAAACATACACTTCCTTTATCGTCTTATCCGCTTCGCAATTGAGCGTCAACGGAGATAAAACGTTGGTAAGCGTTACTTTTTCAATTACCGCCGCCTCTTTTCGCGCTTCTTTACTTACACCCATTTGTTTGAACAAATCGGTGAGCTTAAACGCCTTATTCACGACTGTTTTCGTGCTAAAATTAAACATGGATACTCCTTATTTTACAACGATAAACGTGATAAGTTCGAAATCGTCAATTCCTTTTATATTGCCCTTGAAAAGCACTTCCGAGCCGTCATTAAACAAACTAAATAAATCGTTTTGTGCTTTCACATTGATAATCGATTCAATACAGCTATCGAGCAGACGGCTATACTTGTCCATCTTATAACCGTCTTTGGTTTCTCTATTAAACACTCTACACAAATCCGCTATCGGTTCTTCTTGGTGTTTACAAGTGTTACGCATAATATCGAGAATATTTTTCACATCAGTATGGTTATACACCACTTCGCCTTGGTCGTTGAGATATACCAAATAATAGGGATGCAAGCGGTTTTGTTTTTCGATATTGATTTCGGGGTTGCGATTCTTTAAAACGAATATTACGCCTTTAGGAATGCCCTTTTCTTCATCATGGCGAACAACTGCATATAAGCCGTTGGGAATATTTTTAGGCGCACCATGGGCTTTGATATAAGCAACCATGTCCATACGGAATTCGTTTAAACCAAGGTCTGTGATGGCAATACTTCCGTCCACGTCTTCCAAGTCCTGTAAATCGCCGTCTTGCAATTTTTTAAGCTGTTCTTTTCTGAAATCAAGGTCAGATTGTTCACTCGCAATGATGTTATCATCACCCGTAGCAACTGCATCCACGAGCGTCATTCTATTTTCGACTCTTGCATTCAAATTGATATACTCGTCCAAGGAAACGTTCGGCCAGAAGTTGACAAGCTGAATAAAATCATTCTTGCTGCCAATACGGTCGATTCGTCCAAAACGTTGGACAATGCGGACGGGATTCCAATGAATATCATAGTTGATACAAATATCGCAATCCTGTAAGTTTTGACCTTCGGAAACGCAATCGGTTGCAATCAAAAGGTCGATATTTACCTCCTTATCTTCTGGATAAGTTGTGTCGCGTTCCTTGGATATTGGCGAGAATAGTGTCAACAGTCTATCCGTGTCTTTTACGCCTTGGATATTGGCGGTGTTACCGTGCTGTGCGCCTTGGATTCTTGCCGTATAGATGCCATACTTGGCTTTCATTCTCTCCGCGAGCTGCTCGTAGAGGTAATTCGTTGTATCCGCAAACGCAGAGAAAATAAGCACTTTTTTGTTCCCTGCATTGAAAGGATTTTCTATCTTGTTTTCAATAACCTCGATTAGTTTTTGAAGTTTTAAGTCTTTGTCGGGCGTTACGTATGCCATTAAATCGTACAACGCCGTCAAGGTTTCAATATCCTTTCTTAAGTCCTCTTTCCACGAACGCAAATCCATGTCGGCAAAATCAATCTTAACTTTACCGAGTGTGCTTTCATCTGGATTGGTGATATCGAAATCATCATCTTCGAAATCGTCTTCTTGGATTTGCGTTACCTCAATCGATCCAAGCGCACGATTACGTTCAAATGCTTCGATGGAATCATACGTCTTTTGATTGGCTTCTTTCACTTTGTGAATAGTAATACGGAAAGAGTTTACGCAAGATTCCAAACGTTTTAACATATTGATTGTCATCAAACGTTGCAAAGATTTTTCACGGTTGACTTGCTTTAAGGTTGCTTTGCCTACCTTGGTATCGTACAATTCTTCATATTTCCCTAAACGGCTGGGCAAAATGTAATTCATGGGAGCATAAACACCCATCGTCAACGCCATCAGCGTTTCAAATATATCATTGTACCCTAAAACATCCTGTTTCCTTGCAATATCGCAATAATAGGAAACAGGTTTCAATCTTGTCGGGAATTGTCCTATTTCGGATGTATCGTAATACTTGGTAATATGTTTTCTACTACGCGCAATTGTTACATTATCAAGCAAAATCGAGAAATCAATATCCAGCTTGGACATCAAATCCGCAGCCTTGCGTTCTTCCTTAGGAAGTTTCGTCCACTCGTTGAATGCCTTTTGCGCATTGATAAGTACCACGTCCACGGATTTAGAAGTGTCAAGTCTGGAATTAAATTCCGCATAATCTTCCCCGTAAGCAAGAGCAAGCTGATTCTTCAAGTCTGCAAAACGATTGTTTACAGGCGTTGCTGAAAGCATCAATACCTTCGTTTTCACCCCAGGTTTCAACACTTTGTTCATCAAGAAAGAATAACGCGTTTCTCTATCACGGTAAGAGTCCGCATTGCGGAAATTATGCGATTCGTCAATAACGATTAAATCATAGTTATCCCAATTAAACTGTGCTAAATCGTGACCATTGGAATACCCTCTCTTTCTACCCAAGTCGGTATGATAAAGCACGTCAAAATGAATGCGATCCTTTTGGAAGAGGTTGGTGCGCACATTATCACGATATTTATTCCAGTTATTTGCCAACTTTTTTGGTGTGAGGACAAGGATATTCTTATTGCGCGATGCGTAATATTTCATTACAGCAAGAGCTGTAAACGTTTTACCTAAACCTACGGAATCGGCTAAAATACAACCGTTGTATTTTTCAAGTTTTTGGATAACGCCAATTGCACCATCTCGTTGGAAATGGTAAAGTTTCTGCCATACAAGCGAGTTCCTAAATCCTGTCCCTTCGTTAGGAAGAAAGTCTTCTGACATAATATCATCAAGAAATTCACTGAAGATATTATAAAGCGTTACAAAGTAAATAAATTCAGGCGAATTATCCTCGTAGGCAGACGATATGTAATCGATGATAGCTTCCGTTACATCTTCAAGTTTAGAGTCGTCGTCCCATACGCTCTTGAATTGGTTAAAAAAGAATTTCGCATAACTCGATTCAGAATTTTTGAAAATGCCTTGGAACAGCATATTGTTCTTTTCATAACCTAAGTCAACAGAGGTAAAACCTTTAATTGGCGTATAGGTCGTTGATTTATCTTCCGTTTCTATATGGATAAAATTTTGCAATTCGCTATTTGTAATATTCGACTTAAAACGCACCTTAGAACGTATCCACTCGGCACATTCTCTGGCAATTACTTTTTGCGTAAGTTGATTGCGAAGTCGAATCTCAAATTCAGTACCGTAAAGAGAATTTTCCGCAATATGCTTGGGAATATAATACTCTCTGCGTTCCTTTTTAATGTTCTCCTGAATACCTTGACGCACAAATGTCGGAGCCGGGAAAATAAACTGAAGCTCTTCAACATTTGATAACTCTTCCTTTAAGGCTTCAAATGCGTATATGGAGAAATAGGATGCAACCATTTTTACATTTGCATCTTTGGCAATTTCTCTTTTAAGGTCGTCACCCAGCAATTTGGACTTATTATCAATCAGTTCCATATTCGCCCCTCCTTACTCTTCATTCGAGAAAACAATACCGTTTTCTTTGCACAGCGATTCGAACTGAGATTGCGCCTTATAACTGGGGAAAGAATGCCCCTTTTCCCAACGATTTACGGTCGAGAATGAAACACCTAATTTTGCCGCCAATTTCTCTTGACTTATATTAAGCCGCTTTCTTACCTCTTTCACTTTATCCGCAAAACTCATCGTTTTAGCCTCCTAAAATGCTATATCAATCATATTATAGCACAAACGCTATACTTTTTCAAGGGTTTCACGGTTTTTATTTAAATGCATTTAAATAATTATTGGGTTTTTATAACGTGGAACATAAATCTTCAATATAATCTCGCTTGAGAAGGTTATTACGCCATTTCTCTGGAATTGCATCATATCCATATAAAGCGCCAGCCAAACCGCCTGTAATAGCTGCAACTGTATCTGTATCATCGCCGAGATTCACCGCTTTTAATACAGCATCTTTATAGCTATTCGTCGTTGACAAGCACCATATTGCCGCCTCTAATGTATCTACGATATATCCACCACTCTTTATTGCATTTCTCGGTGTAATAATAAAAGTTCTTTCAAATAAACGCCGATAATGTACAAGCTCGATTTCCCCTTTATAAAACCTCTCTGCCTTACTCAACCCATCTTTAATCGCAGACATGGTAGGGTTCTTTAACAATTCCCAAAGCATAAAAGCATAAATCCCACAAGCAATTTTCGAACGGTCATGGGCATGCGTCAACGCAGACATGGTATGCACGATTTCAATTTTTTGTTCTATCGTCATATCCTTATTTGCTAAGTATAAAACCACAGGATGAATCCGCATTAAAGAGCCGTTTCCGTTATCCCTTTCACCGCTTCGTCCACATTCCAAATAGGACTTTTTCCCAACCACATAATTTTCAATCGCTAGGCTACAAGTATTTCCTACGTCGAACATTTCTCCCGTAGGCGTAAATTCGTCATTATAATACCACTTTCCAAAATTAACCATAATACGGTCATAATCAAGCCCATACTTTCCTAATACATCTAAAGTGCAAAGCGACATACTTGTATCATCCGACCAAGCCCCTTTGGGTACTGGATATGTACCGAACTCTTCCATATCTGTTACAGGAGCATTATCTAATTCTTGACGGGTTGCAAACTCTACGGGAACCCCTAACGCATCTCCAACCGCATGTCCGATAACTACGGCTTTAATTTTTTCAATCATTTTATTTATCCTCATTTAAAACTTCATTAAGCCCAGGGCTATAGAGTAATACGGAACGATCGTCAACTTTATGATTTAAGAAATATATATCTTGCCCGGCATGAACGCCATAGTCTTTCCAAGGTTCACTCAAAAGCTTTCCCATAAAAGCTTGTTCACCATTATACATGGTTTTTAGTTGCTTGCGCAAAGTTACCCAAACGCCTTCGCATTTATCATATTTATCACTATAAAGCGTCACAATTACATCATCAGGAATCGCAGGATGTCTAAAACTATCTAACCCCTCCAAAGACCGTAATTTTTCCATCTCTTCACTACATGTATAATGCTCGTCTATGAACATTATTTGTTGATGATACTTTTTCATAAGAGCTCTATTGTCAATAGGATATACGCGATTATAAGCCAGTGATTCCGCACGGATTTTCATACTTAATTGAGAACGTTCACCAACCAAATAGTAATCGCCAAAATAAAAATATGTAGCAGCTAAAACCTCATAAGTAACTCCCATCATATTATCGATATAAACATAGCAAAGAAGTGAATTTGCACCTTCGATTTTTTCAGAATCCTTAATATCGCTCTGCGTATAACTAGCCAAGGAGGCTGCATCAAGAACTATACATAAATTGCCAACAACTTTTCTAAATGGAATCGAATAAGCAGCTCCTTTTAAATAAAGCCCATAAAGTTGAAGCTTGTCAATGACTTCCTCATATTGTCGTCTGCCAAGATTACGAACCGACGCCAATTCCTCTTCCGTTTTATCTACTATATCTCCTACGCAAACAATATTAGCTCTTTTTAAGCAATTATATGTACGCACCGAAACGTCCATTTCTGCTAAAGGTAGTTTTTTAATCTTTTCCAATCGTTGCTTTTTATCAATATCCATATCAACCTCCAATAAGCTTTATTATTAAATACAATACACACAAACCGATAAAAAACGCACCACTCCCTTTATATTCCGACGAGTTAGATTGCGTAGTTTTATTTGACTTTCCACTTAAACTTGGCTCATCCCTTTTCATACCCGGCTCAACAACGTTATTATAAAATGCGTGGTCTGTATAATCTATTTTTCCATCGTGATTCCAATCCATATTATTTCCCCGAACAACCTCCGCCTTGAAAAGGATGAGACAGATAATACCCCCTTAAACTTTTAGCTTTTTCTTTTTCATCCTTTTCGATCGCTTTTTCCTTTTCTACTTTTTTTATAATTCGCCTAAGATTTGCTACCATTTCAGCCTTTTCATTAATATTTACATGTGTATTGTCAACATTTCGAATTTCTACTTTATATTCCCCCTCAGGAGCTTTCACTGCTTGTACCCCAGCGAATTTATTCATTAACGCCTTTGCTAAAGGACTATGAATAGAAATTTCATTATGATTAGTTGAACATTCAAGCGAATCAACAATTTTGTAGGAAACCTCTTCTTCTAAATCAAAATCATAAATAGTTACCACTGAACCCAATTTCACTATATCCATTTTTAAATCCCCCTATTTTATCAATTAACCGTTTCCTTGGTATTCCTATTATAGCATATTTTTTAGCGGTAGAAAAAAATGTCCATTTTTTCTACCGCCCTTTTATTTAATTCTCTTTTGGCAATCTTTATTTAACGAACATCTTTCGCATTCAGGATCTTTGGGATGACAATAATTTCTGCCTATTTCCCAACACGACAAGTCAACGATCCCCGGAAATTCAGGATATAATTCTCTTGCCTTATAAATTACAGAGTCCACATCATCTCGATTTGCCGTTAACCCAACACGATAAAAAATACGTTTTATATGTACGTCAGGGGAAACATCAATCGAATAATAATCACTTAATTCTATCCCATAATGTCTCACCAAAATATTTGTCATCATTGTGGCTATTTTTATTCCACAACCATCAAATTGTAAAAACTCGTATACAACGTGCGCACTGCTCGGTCTATTTTTCCATATACGCGAAGCATCACCACCATAAACCTTTTGTATCCTTTGTACGCCGTTATAAAAAATTTCTGCCATTTCTTCATTAAAGCGATGTGGTTTTCTTTCCAAAAAATACTTTCGTATTTCATCTTTTTCAAGCTTTATCAGCTCTGACATTTCAAATGCATTAAAATATTTACAAAGATAATAGGGAATAGACCATGCCTTCTCCGCTTTTATTCCTCTATCCATAAGACACGATAAAACATACAAATGCGGATATTCTTCAAGTCTATTAAAATATCCATCAACTGCATCGTCTCGTGTAAATTGATGACGCATCATAGTATTTTTTAATTCAACAAATCTCTGCTTTCCAATTTCAACCAATTTATGCATAAAAACGCCTCTTATTAGTAATTAAATATACTTTTCACAATCGACTACCAAAATAAAACTTTCTTAAAGTCAATTTCAAAATATTTCTTTGCTTCATCCAACCGCATAATAACTATCTCTCTCGAACGTCGTGGTTCTAATGTTTCTGGCAATTCTTTTATAATACGATCTGCATCATAAGTTTGGCCCGCATTGTAATGCAGCTCATTGTTACGTTTATTGATTACAAATGCCTTCTTATTTACTTTCCACGCATTTTGTATCGTCATTATTGCATGCTTACCTGTTACCTGCTCACTAAAATAATCATCCAAAGAAAGCTCACGAATATACACAGGTAGCTCTTCAGTGTAATCTTTAACGATATCACACAAAACTTTAGAAGAATACGACAAAATATCAGGAGCCCTATCTGTTTTTTCATCCTTCAATATTTCAAGCAAATCAGGTACAATATCCAACATTCTACGAAGATATTCTCTATAGAAAGCTGTACCAATTTTTCCTTGTGTTTGACGAACAATATTGTTACGCATAACTTCTGTATTAGTCATAGCGGCATTTATTCTACAAATTACCGTTCTTCTTACCACTTCGGGGGCAACAACCTTTACATCTTCGTTTGCACTAATAACAACCGCGGGATAATGTATTAAATGTCCATTTACCCCAAAATCATCGTTTTTGATAGTTTCTATTGCATGTTGGGTAAAACGTATTTGCGTTAAATCATCAACAATAATAGGAGCACCTTTTACTGTATATTTTAAAGCATCTATTGTTTTTCGTGTAAATTCTGGGGCTGCAATTTTAGGCTTTTGGCCAATCATCATTTTCAATAACGTTTCAAGGAACGTAGTTTTACCCGCCTTACTTTTACCATAAACCAACCCGAAAGCAGGATAAGGCAAATTTTGAACATTATTTCTCGCTGCGGTATCACGCATCACTCCCATAAACGGTGAGCAGAAAAACCAGTTGGCGAACTCAAAATAACGAAACTGCATCCCTTCATAATCGCCGTGAAATTTACTATATCCGTTCATATAATTGAGAAATAAATCTACGTCTTTTTTTACATCTTCAGTGGATGGGTGTAAATCCAAAACCTTATCATTTAAAGCAACTGTTTTATCGTATGTATCAACCACCAACTGAGGGTATTCACTTCTTAATTCTTTTTCTCGTTGGATGTCTTCAATTATATTTCGACGCATTCTTGTAATCATTTCAGCGGTAAGAGTGATTTTTTCCGTCTTCTTCTCTTCTTTCGGAGCTATTGGCTTTATTTTTTCAGAAAGCTTTCTCACATCTAATATATATTCAATTTCATCAAGCTTACTCTTGTCAGGCTCAATCACAAGATATTTCTTCGCTTTGACTGTATTCGATATAGGTAAGAAATCAAGATTTTCATCAGCATCACCCATCTCTATCGCATTACGAGAGATGTTATCCGTACTACTTTCTTTTAATTCATTATACACGGTTAAATACCAATCGTAAGCGGCATCACCGTCAACATACGATATGTTTTCACGCTGAGCTCCGCTAAATGCATTATAAGACAAGTTTGCAGAACCAAATATTACACGCCTTTTTCCTTCTTCAGACTCAAGAAGATAAACTTTTTCGTGGGATAATTTTAATCTAGAAACAAATAAACGTATAGAACCGTTATCAATCCTATCCAAAAAGTTAGATTTACACCTATCTTTTGTTTTACGGATTTTATTCATCAATTTTGCTTGATATGCCATAATGTTTTGAACAGTATTCGACATTACATTCTCACAACCAAAAATTATTTCGGCGTCTGTAAACATATCAAAAAGTTTATATACGAAATTTATTCCCGACGAAAAAGTGATGGCTTTAATTTTTGAGTACCCTGAAAAAAGCTCTACCCACGTCATAGGAAGGGCTGCAACAAATTCCATTTGTACAACATCAAGTTTTTTTGAAGACGAAGGCTTTTTATCAATTCCGTCAGTTTCGTCCATAAAATCAAATAAAGTAAAATCGCTCATAGTTACTCCTTATTATGCTAAGAATTAAATTCAACTCACGCCGCAGTATCATATCGTTCTAATCAGTTATCAAGCAAATACCTGCTTGCAAATCTCTACCTTTTTAAATTTCCCGTGTGGAAACATTATATCTTTACTTATATATTTCCTTATCAACCTTTAGTTCACGCCTCGCAAACAAAAGAATCTTTCGCAGTTTTCATCAAAAACCCTTCCTGCGGCATACAAAACAGCCATCATATGCTCACAAATTTCTTCCCCGCAATTACAAAACAACCAAAAGTCTTTTTTGGTAGGGAATAAATCTTCTATTTCCGCTTGATTTACCTTTTGGCCTTTTTCCATTGCCATAGGTTCAATCGTTATGATTACTTTATAAGGAACTACTCGATTTCCAAGGACATCCGCCGTAATTCTTCCCTTGGAAATCACCAAATCTTTTACGCTATCCTTTAATAGTTTCCCTTCCTGTAATTGCGTAACGCAATCTGAGAAAAATCTATCAATGTTTTCATTCCATAAAACACTCAACGGCTTACTTTCGTCTTCCACAACCGCATTTACATCTTCCTCTCCGTCTTTCAATACCGATAATTTATACGCCTTCATCTCTTCCAAAGTAAGCTTTTTATTCTCGCCGCTATGTAAAATTTCTTGCGTCTCTATTTCTTGTAATGGTTCATCAAGAATCACATCCTTACCGTCGCGCTCCAATGTATCGCTTTGACTTGCGACATAATTTTCCTTGACTTGAAGCGCTCGTTTTTCTACACTTACCTGCCCATTGAGCTTTATTCTTGCCTCTTGTTTTAGAACAGTCTTACGTGCCGAGCTGTTTGTCGCTTTGCCCGTCTTAGCGTTTGTTTTTTTCTTTTTATGGTCGCTGTATGGTTTCTTAACTTTGGAAACGCTCACATCCATTACTGCAGCCAAACAAGCAACAGGCAAAAACAACCATCCAACTACACCCAAAAATAATGCAAATCCTTTTGAACAAGATTGGTGCTTGTGTCGTCTGCCAAATAAATCAAACACGCTCATAGACGTTCTATGATACCACCAATTATATAACGCTTTTCTCGGATTCGTCCACCAACCCGTTCCCTTTTTCCCATACCACGGCATAAAAAAGCGCTTTAATGCTCGCTTCCATTGCGATTTCCATGCGCCTACCATTTTATTGAATGATATTTTTCTAAAAAAACCTCGTGACACAGTTTAAACTCCTAGAACTTATTTTTTAATACCCCCTTCCGGGGTGGGATAATTCACAAAAAACGCAAGTGTATTATCCCACAAAAAAAGGAGTTAAAAAATATGACAAAAAAATTATTTATGCCATTTCATAATATCGCCAAAAAAAGTTACAACAAATACAACTATACCTAATAAAATATACATACTTTAATCCCACTCTTCACAATCTTCATCATTACAATCATCACAAGAACAATCTTCAAAATGTTCGCCGCAACCATAGCATTCTTCTTCCCAATCCAAATCATCGTCATAGCCCGCTTTTTTCACCGTCTTCGTTGTATGGGTAGGCTCACCCAATAATGCATCTAAAAACGCAAATAATAAACTCATCTTTTATTCTCCTTATTAATAGTTTTTTGTTAAATCTTCGATGTATGCTTTCAACGCATTAACAACTGCATTCGGGGCAACCACTTTCAGCTCATCCCCAAATGAACAACACCATCCATAGAACTGTGGACTAAGCTGAACTTCAGCCGTGAACTCGTACATGGTATCGTCTAATACACTAAATTTTGTATCTATGCCGAACACATCGAAAATAACGTCCACAAGCTTTTTATTCACGCGAAAACGAACCTCCGTTTTTTCACCGCTAAACATTCCAAATTGTTGTTTCTTGTGTCGTTTAACATCAAAGTTTTCAAACTCTCGCACTTCCACTTTATCATAAGAACAAAGCCGTACTTGATCCATTCTATCTACTCGATAATTAATCGGCTTTTTATATCGTTCATCATAACCAATAAAATAATAATTGCCGTCATCAATAATCAGAGCAATTGGATTTTGACAATAAAATCTGCCCTCTTTTCGATAAACTTTCTTGCGACGAATATCAAAATCAAAATAAGTAAACAATATTTTTTTCTTACTCTGAATGGCGTTTGTAATCACTTCCACATTGTTATAAACGCTTGGATGATCCGTTTTGGTTGCATTGAACGCAACAATATTATCTTTTAATGTTTCCCCTCTTCTACTCCCTGCCAACGCCGCAAGTTTATCAACAAACATATCCGTTTGCTTTTCCGTAATAAAGCCTGCTGCTTGCACCGCATCCATCATGATACGAATTTCTGCAATAGAAAATTTTCGATCCTTCGCATAATACATATTGCTCGTAGAGCGACGGCAGAGAATTTCATAACCACACTCATTGAGAGCATCTATATCTGCGTAAAGCGTTCTTCTATCGCATTCGATACCAAGCACACTAAGCTTTTGTAAAAGCTCCGTTGTGCCCATAGGATGCTCTTCGTCGGTTTCCTGTGACAATATTTCCCATATCTTAACGAGCTTTAATTTCAATATCTTATCCGTTTTCATAAGATTCGTCCTCCGATTAATGCCATTATACCATACTTTTCCAGTTTTGTAAATGGCGAGTTGTACAATTAGCGCGACACCTCAACAAATTTTTACAGTTTTTTTAAGAATTTCTAGAAAATTTTAAAACTTTTCCGATTTTTTACCTTTCGGTTGTGGCTATGGTAGCATAGGCTAACCCGAAAGTAAACGCAAAAAAAATCTTGCCTTTTTATCAATTGTTGCTTTATCCGAGCAACATTTTTTTTGTTTCTCGTTGACTTTCGGGAAGATTATAAAACCAAGTTTACCAACTCTTTATCCTATGCTCCTTTGCCCCTGCCCAAAAGGCAAAAGATAAAATCGGAGGTAAACTCAAATGCTTAATTACTCTAATCCCTATGACGTATTATCGGAAACTATCTCTTTCGAAAACGTTCAACTAATGGGTGAAATGATCGCCCTGAAAACTCTGCGTGGTCGTTACGCTTATGCTCGCCAAACTTTGGAATGGCTCTACGTCGGATTCGTTAAAGATTTGAATCGTAGTAATGATTCCCATCACGTATTTTCGGATGCGTATGACCTTGCACAAACTGCTATCTGCTTCTTATGCGAATTTGTAGGTAAGAGCTTAAATGACGTGTATATGATTAAAAACGGTCAAGAAATTACCATTAAAAGAGCTACATACTTATTGGTTGGTCGTACCATTGATAGAATGCGTAGATACATGTCAAGAAGTCGTAATATTAACGATTACACGGAAGAACTCTCTGTGGAAATCGACCACTATGAAGAAAAAGATTATACCGAGGTGGATAACAAAATTGAACTTCTTAACCTTAAACCTCGTGACCGCGCTGTATTAGATTGCTATATGGCAGGTATGACTTGCAACGAAATCGCAGACTTTCTCGACATCGACCGTATAACCGTATGGCGTAGAAGAACGCGTGCGCAGGTAAAATATAAAGCGTTATTTTTCTAATTCAACGCGTACATGCCCCTGTCATTTACGATTAGGGGTATTTTGCTTGTAATAAATTATATCACTTAAAAGGAGTGGCTTTTATGGACAAAACTTATTTTAGACTTACCGCATATCATCCCGCGGAAGACATTTCCTGTATTATGGACACTTACGGAAAATACGATGAAATTTGGCAATTTAGCGCATACCTTGTAAAACTGAAATTCAAGATTATTGACGTCGCAGGACAAGGGCAATTTGACTTTGGCGACATACCGCCAATAAAAGAAAAAACCGACCAATTCATCTTACGCGCTTGCATGAAAGGCAAGGTGGAAAAACTGGACGGTGTTATCAACATCCACGGCAGATATTACAAAACCTTTAGATAAGGAGCTTACTATGGATAAAAAAAGAATTATGCGGCATACCGACGAAATTCACGCTATTTTAAGCGCGATTTACTGTATCAATGAAACTACAAATAAAGACGAAGACATCGCAAAATTGGTGGAATATGCCTTTTACCGCGTATATAAAGAGGGTGTTTACGACTTGAAACAAATTTGCGCGCAAAAACAAAAGTCGGACATAATGTCCGACCTGTTGCTGTTATTAGATTCCGAAACGGAATATGGATTACTCAATATTTAAAATATTGATTTTCTTCTTTTTAAGCAAGAATATATATGCTATAAGCGATACAATCGCATCAAACGCATTACCGATACCAAACAGCAGGGCTATACCGATAAGCGACGATGTCCACGCTCCGCAGAGATAAAGGATAAACGCTACTCCGTAATAAATCGTATTTGTTACAACCGATTCAAACAGCATATAGTTGGTTTTACCAAGCCCGTAAAAGGTAGAATCAAACACGTTTTGGAACGCATAAAGCATATAAAACCCAAGCAATACCATCACTAGTTCAAACAATTTATCCACGTCATTAAAATTCAATACGTGCGTCATAAACGGTTTCCAAAGCGGAATGGTGACACACCACAAAACACATACGACTGCCGTGATAACAAAATACCCAAGCGAGTTGTTTCTTACCGCGTTTTCGTCCGTTGCCGTTTCTCGCTTGATAAGTTCGCCAAGCTGTAAAATCGGAAGCAACAGCCAACCCCAAATGAAGTTGTTTGCCACCCAGTACGTTCCTTGTTCGCCCACCATATTCACCATGCGTGCAATCATCAGCATGTAGGCGATATTTCTCACAAACGATTCCACCCCCGAAACCCCGCCGACTTTCGCAAACTCTTTCATCCAACCGAAAGACAGCTTTTCTTTTTTGAAAAGCGTAATTCCTTCTTTATGCAACAACACAATCGCTGTTGCAACAAGCAAAACGTTGACGATGATATTCGAGAACGCAATTCCGTTTACGCCAAGATTTAAGGAGACGGGCAAGGTGGAAACCATAAACGTATCGACAAGCAAACACAAAACGAGTTTTACTGCCGTAAGCACGTAAACGTATTTTTCTTTGCCGAGCATCACCATACCTACCATTACAAAGTTGAACGCAAGCGAGAAAATACTTGCCACGCTTTCAATTCTTATGTAGGTTGCCGAAACATTAATAATACTTGTATCGGTTGCCATCAGCGAAAGCAACGGTTTTGCAAGGGCTATAATCAAAAATGACAGTACCATGTACGCGCCGACGGATACAAGCAAGCCTGTCCGCATACGATTGGCAAACTCTTTTTTATCCGTTAAAACCTTTCCGATAAAGAAGAATAACGGCAAAACTATTGCTTCGCTTAATATCTCATATAATAGATTTACCCACGAGAGTTGCCCTGCAATCGAAAACGAATATTCGCCAGGAAGTTGCCCTAAGAAGAACACCCGAACCGTCGTATAAATCGTCGGACAAAGCCCTAATACGAGTAGCGCCAAAAACAGTTTATAATTGATTTTACTTAATGATTTTTTTACTTTTGTAAACATAGTTTAATGATACTTCTGATGTGTCAGTCAAACAAATCGTAAATTCCCTTCATCTCTAACTTCATTGAAAGATTAAGTAACTTATCAACAGCTTGAAATGCTTGATTTACGAGATCTTTCTGCTCTTCAAAAGACTTTAAAAATGTAATGACCGGCACATTTATTCTTATAGCACACGATTTTCCCGTTTTAACAACATTAAATCCCTTTTCGTAATAATCCCCAATAAGCCCAACTAAAAATTTTTTAATATCGTCTATTTTATCTGCTTGACGGTTATAAGTTAAATCAACCCGTCCCATATTGGATTTATGATATATGAAAGTGCCAACTTTATTTGTTCTAAAATGCGGCCAAACTCCATTTGTCGGTTTTATATCACTATGTACTGCCAAATTTAAATCAGGGAAATGTTGCTTCTTATATTCAACATACTTATTCCAAAATTCCGTTACCTCTGCATTTTTAATTAATTGATAACCATTCTTTTGCTTTTCTATAGCTAAATTCAGTTGAGCAAGCTTAAAACCACTTCTTCTATCATTAAGTCTTTCAAAATACTCTTTTATTTCTTCGTATGAAACATGGTTTGGATATTCTTTTGCTTTTTCGTTCTTGTCTAAATATTCTTGTGGCGCGACAATAAAGATATAGTATTTGTCATACTCGCCATCATGAATCCCTTTATCACCACGCAAAGCATATCTAATAGGTTGTTCAGGCATCGCTATCGCGTCAATTTTATCCTCAATAAGTAGCGCAAGCTTTTTACCGCTATAATCAAAAATAACAGTCATATCAGATTCGCCAAGCTGTTCATCTGTCTTTGATTGCCACGTAAGACATACTGTAGCATTAGTTATCCCTATTTTATCTAAAAATATTTCACAAAACCCATTAGAACAAGCAAACTCTTCCAAAAAAAGCATATCCATATCATGTTCTAATACGTCTCTAAATTTATGTTCCATTTCTCTTTTATTTCCTTCTATACTGTTCCATTGCAACAATCTTTATTCGCTTTCAATTACCTAACATCCCTAAAATTTCATCGGCGTTGGTGTCGGGTTTTACTTTGGGCATAATCGCTTGTATAATGCCTTGCTCGTCGATTAAGAACGTCGTTCTCACAACACCCATATTTACTTTGCCGTACAGCTTTTTCTCTTGCCAAACTCCATACGCTTGAATTGCCGAAAGGTCGCTATCCGACAACAAAACAAACGGCAAATTATGCTTGGTTGCAAAATTTAAGTGCGAATTCACGCTATCCTTGCTAATGCCGATAACCACCGCGTTTTTATTTTCAATTTCCTTATTTTTAAGCGCGAACGCGCATGCTTGCCTTGTGCAACCAGGCGTATTGTCTTTCGGGTAAAAATACAACACTACTTTCTTGCCGAGAAAATCGGACAACGAAACCATCTTCCCGTTTTTATCGGGCAACGTAAACTGCGGTGCTTTCATTCCAACTTCTAACATATATTTAATGCTCCTTTTATTCTTCTATTATAATGCAATTAATTCGTTTGCTACGCACCGTACACGCATCCAAAGCAATGATACCTTTTCCATAATACGGCGAATAATCCGCATTATCGCCTCGCTCTTCGCCATTCCCTTCGATTTTTGCATGTCCATAAGAACAATGCCAATGTCCACAGACTATCGTTTTATCAGGCTCAATAACGCCTTGACGAGCTGCTTCCATTCCATTATACCAACGCGCATAATTCCACTCGGTTGCATCCACTTCACGCCAATTCTCTTTATAATAGAACGTATCCGCTCTACCACCGTAACCAAGCGCATCGCAGGGAATCCAACCATGAACAAAAATATGATTTTTTGTCTCAAAATAATCTACCATCGCTGGAATAATCCGTTGAAAGAGCGGACTATTTTCAACCGCTTCACTGCACTTTGTCGGATTAGCATACGCCTCACTTAAAGACATATCTGAAAGCTTTATAATCGTATCGACCGTCCCGTTCTTCCAATGGTGCGTAAATATAACCGCAGAATTCATCCATCTATGAATATTTTTAACAAGTTCAATCGCTAAATCCTCATGATTACCACGAATAAGAATAACTTCGTCCTTATCCAATAAATCCACTATAAATTTTTGCAATTCCTTCGGTTCAGGACCACGGTCAAATAAATCCCCACAAACAATCAGCTTATGCGGCTCTCTATCTTCAAAAAAACCTTTTTCCGTCAATGCGGCAATTAGTTCCGTGTAAAACCCGTGAACATCCGCAACTACATAATATTTCATTCATCCCCTCAATCTATTATTTCAACTGTTTTATAGGAAAAATCAAAGAACTTTCCAGATTCCCTCTTTCTTTCCGCCAACACGTTCTATCTTGCCACTTTCTTGTAATGCCTTAATAGACGTTTTTACCGTTCGCAAAGATTTCCCTATTTTATCTGCAATTTCTTGCAAAGTAATTTTAGGCTGTTTTTGCAAAATCTCAACAATTAGCTGCTCTCTCGTAACGGTTTCTTCCGTCGAACTCTTTACTTCTTTGTAATTAACGTGCATTTCCCTGTTAGAAAGAATGTTATCTTCCCCTAAAAGCAAATTACGCAAAAAGAGTTCCAAATACTTCGTTGTTTCAAACACGCCTTTCGCTCTATTATTATAATTTGCCCGAACAAGCGCGTTTCTAAAATACCAAGAATTTTCCGCAAAGATATCATTGGTTACGTTAAAGCCAAGCTTTCCTAAATACTTAATAAGGAAAACCGCGGTCGTCCTTGTATTCCCTTCGCCAAAAATGTGAATTTGCCATAAATTCGATATAAATCTTGCAATATGCGATATGATGTGTTCGGTCGAAAGTCCGTTATAATTAAAATTCTTTTCCACCCCGAAATCGTATTCTAACGTTTCGCGAAGATTAAAAGCATTTCCATACGTAACGGTGTCCCCATCTAAAACCCACTCGTCTTTGGTTATGTTATAATCACGGATCCGCCCCGCGTGAGAATATATCCCTTCAAAAAGACGTTTATGAATAGCCATAAGCTCTACGGGAGAAAATACAAATGAGTTTTCGGATATAATCTGTGCAATGCGAACGGACACTTTATCTGCTTCTTCCGTACGGTCTGCTTTGGTTTTGCTCGTTTTATAATAAGACGAAATCAACGCGTGCGCATCGTCAAAAGAAATATCCCCGTTGATGTTTTGTTCGGCAGTTTTAATCAAATACTCTGATGGTTCTAACCCGTCCACCTGTTGCAATCCGATTGCCGTTTTCCAAGCATAACTTTTATAATATTTTGTAGGTTCTTTCTCTTTGGAATATTCTTCAAAAATTTCGTCGCTCATTTCTTTACTCCTTTTTATAGGTATATTATACCACAAAAAAATGTAAAGTGCAACAATTTAAAGTGCAATTTTTCTTATTTTGCACTTAAGCGGTACACTTTACCACAAACACGTTGCCTTATACCCTTTCGGGTTGATTTTTATTAAAAATTAACGTATTATACCCGATGGGGTGTATTGTTTTTTCAAAGAAGATTCCCGCTATATTGTTCGCAAGTTATTTTTTGGGCAAACCCAGAAAAATGCTAATGAAACTCAAAATTTTCTCAACTTTTTCATGAAAAAATGAGGTTAAGCATACACTTTACGCTTAACCTCAAGCCCTTTATTTGTTAATAACACAACGCAAACGCCGACTTCATATATTCAATCGAGCTCTTGCTTAAACCGTTTTTCTCGGCTATTTTGCGCCAATTATCACGCACCGTAGACACGATTTCATCTGCCAAAGCAACCGCTTCTTTTTGGGGTATCATAAACTGTTCCGCAACTTCAACCGCCAAATCAACGGAAAGCGAATTATCTTCTTCGGAAACGTTCAAAGATAAGCTCGCCCCGTCGGGAATCGGATTCACGTCGTATAAGGCAGATAATCTCCAACCCTTAGACGTAAGAATGAAACCGTGATTTCTTAAATGGTCGTCCGTGTTGGAAACCGCCATATTAAATACGATTCGCCTCCAAAGTTCTTTCAAATCTTCCTGCGGAGCGGCTCCGTATGCTCCAATAAACGCAGCAATATCCAAATATCCCGTTCCGTCCGTTGCGTTTGCGCCGTCCTTTTTCCCAAGAGCTGTCATCGCAGACATAAAGTGAATTCTTTTTACTCCCTCACGGTCAAAGCGTTTCACCAAAAACGTACTACCGAACTTGGAAAACTTCATCAATCTTGATTCGGGAACATTCAATCTACATAATTTTGCCAAATCGTGTACCGTCTTTTCCCACGCACCAGAATCGTATTCGTCGTGTTTAGACGGGAATTTTGCAATCCAAAGGCTTCCATCAACATCCTTTACCGTTGCTTTCGGTCTTGCACCACCCAACGAAGAACCGGGCGCAAGTAATTGTTTCAGCCATTTTCCATCCAAAAGATTTTCGTCTTTTTCAAATTCTCTGGACGCTTCTTCCAACGTGCGCAAATTCTCAAACGGCGGTGTGGATAAATCTTTTTCACTCGAAAGATATTCTCCACCTTCCTCCAAAGAAAAACGCAAAGCACCCATTCTCGCTTCATCGTAAACGCCCAATAAAAAATCGCTTTCATTTAACGGTCTTGGCTTTAATCTACCTTCTTCGTTTGCTGCAATTTTTTCACGACGTTTCATCAAAATCCGTCCCCAGCGATCGGGAGCTGTATCGGAAAATACACCAAAAAGAGATTTCTCCAACGGCAAATACTGCCTACCGCTGTACAACTGCAAATCATAATCAAAAAAATGCTCAGCAAATTCACTTTGCAAAAATGCCTTATCATACTCAAAAGAGAATTTTTCTGCACCTCTTTGATAATCAGCAAATAAACATCCGACTTTTATCTTCACGTCAACGTCATTGTCTATATAGACATAAATTTTCTTTCCTTGCGCCATACGTTAATCCTCCTTCTTCTTCGCGCGTTGGCGAACGGGCAATTTTAAGTCCTGCATCGTTCTTCCCCACACGTCGTCTTTTGCAACCAATAATAAGTCTTTATCCATATTATTCAGCGCATGCAAAACAGCAGCATAATACCCGATAGCAACGGACGGACTTCCATTTTCAATCGACCATAACGTTGCCCTACTGATATTAGCACGTTCACAAACCAATTCCATCGACAAATTTCTTCTAAGACGAGCCAATTTAATTTGCTCGCCCATTTGCGCTAATATTTTTTGCGTTTCTGGAAATAACACTACTGTTTTTCTTTTCATAATATACTTTTCTCCACAAAAAGATATGAATATCTCTTAATGTTTACTATTATATACAAATATTATACTTTTGTCAATAATAATTGACCTAATTTCAAAATATTTTATAACTACTCTTACGGGAAAAGTTACCCTTTTAGCAAGAAAAATGAGGTTAGGCATACATTTACGCCTAACCTCAATCTCTTAATCCTATTTATTGACTTCACTGTATATCAAAAAGAATCACGCAAAATACCATTTGCCATTTTCAATTACTATAATTTCCTCGCTCACCAACAAGCTAACTTCTATATACGCAGAGTCTTCATCAATTACAACTCTAATATTATATTCAAGGTTATGCTCGCCATAATAAGAGATAATATCGTGGTGATAGCATTGGGGATCATCCACAATACAAGCATCCAACACAATTTTATATCCACCCTTTTCTTCTAACGCCTCAACATCGTAAAACACTTTTTGTCTAAAACTTTCCTCAGTTGCATTTTTAAAAGGCTCTATACCATTTTGCGAAAGCGCAGCAAGCTCATCGAGCATCTTAACAAATTTAATAGTTTCAAGATTAATCATTTTATCCCTCCTCATACTTGTAAATATCATTTGAAAAACATAATCGGGAGGACTTGCAATACCCTGCTCCCAATTCCTCAATGTTCCTACGGGAATCCCAAAGTGTTCAGCAAATTCCCGCTGTGACATATTTGTTGCACGCCTTAAATCACTAACTTTCATTATTATCACCTCCACCAAATTAGTACACAATTTGTGTACCATTGGTTGTATTATACACAGATTGCGTACTCATGTCAAGCGATTTTATAAAAATAAATGAAAAATTTTCTTTAATTTTGATATTTTTATCATTTGCCCGTTTTTATCCTCTCGTACAACAATCTATTTTCATTATAATATAAGATTCTAATCACTCCACCAAAACACTTCCCAATTTTGCTGTTTTTTAGGGACGGAAAATCTTTTGGGTTTAAAAAAATGCAAAAAAATCACACTTTTTATCTCTTTTTAAGCTTATTTATGCTTAAAATTAGGTTTCAAAGCGTAATATTAATGCTATTTCCCCCAATAAAAGCAGTTTCATCTACCCCCCTCCAAACCATTTGGGAAAAATTGGGAAGTTTTACAAAAAATCCCTTGGGTCAACCTCTTTACAAAAATTAAGCTTGTTTTGGAGGGTATCCATGAAAAAATGCCACTTTTCACATTTTTTAGGCAAAATTGGACCAAAGTGTGAATTTGCCATTGGGTAGATTTGGGAAGTTCA
Source organism: Candidatus Scatosoma sp. (assembly GCA_045632625.1). Lineage (GTDB taxonomy): Bacteria > Bacillota > Clostridia > Christensenellales > Borkfalkiaceae > Scatosoma. The sequence goes on from JAZQWZ010000040.1 coordinate 29,807, forward strand.
CATTTTTTTGTGATTTTTAAGAGATTTTGAACAGTCACGCGGAACGTCGATTTTGGGGCATTTTTAAGGGTTTTTCGTGCGTTTTTGCCCCGTTTTCGCACTTTGCTGTGTTACCCAGAAAACAGCGATTTTTGCGCCTCCAAGCCTTAAAAGTCTATTTAATTAAATGTTTCGCTTTCAATGACATTCTTTAAGACCGTCATCGCCTCCGCATACGACACTTCTTCATACAATAATTTTGCGGTAATTTCTTCGTAATCGCTCTTATACGTATCTTCTTTTATAATCTTATTCAACAATTCGGGAACACTCACGCCGTCTTGCGCAGACAAACAAAATCCTTTGCCTTTACGCGCCTCCCTGACTTCCTTTACCAACGCCTTAAAATTGTCATCGAATTTTACCAGCGGATACATTTTATATAAATCGTATAAATGTCTGGAATGCTCGAATATTCGTCCATCTAAATAATAATCGCAAACGGCAAAAACTTTGTCGATAAACGTTCTATCCAACGCTTGTACGCTCACTTCAAACGGTTGCAAAGTATACGCTTCAACGATATCCCGTCTTTCTAAGTTCGTCAAATAATCATAAATAAGGCTCGACGCAAGCATCTTTACGCAAGGGAAAGACTTAACCATCAAAACCGTTTCGATATATAAATTTTCTTTTACACCTCGCAAAGAATAAATAGGCGTATAATTAATTTCATAACGGTTGAACTGATTGCGGCTTTGGATTTTTTCCTCATTCAAGATAGGCAATTCGTATTCCTTACAAATTTCCACGATTGCTTTCTTCAAATTTTGCTTTTTACTATTCGTAGGATCGGAAGAAATCGTAATATCAATATCTTCAGAAAAACGTTCAATCAGTTTATAACATTTAGAAAGCGACGTACCGCCCTTGAAAATCAATTCGGGTACTCTTTTAGCAAGCTCACCTAAAACAAGCGTTACGTAATAATCTTTCTCAATAATTGCAGGCGGCACTTTTTTTCCATTCACTTGCGCCTAAAACAACCTGCTCGAACAATTCTTTTTCTTTATGCAATCTCATACAGCACCCCGCTTTGCAACAAATTCTTCACCGCTTTCGCCGGGAAATTTTGTGCATATGCCACAACCTCATCCCGCGTCCACTTTTTGTCACGAATATATGCTATTACCCCAGCAAAACTCGTATCCTTATCCATTTTATTGATATCTATGCCATTAAAAAACTCCATCAAACGGAATAATTCCACGTTCTCCGCTGTAATCGTCATACGAGCTTTACGCAAAATCACCTTTTGATATCCTATCATAACTTCACGACGGCGCCATGTTTCGTTATTCGTAAAAATTTCCATTACAGTAGGTACCTGCGTAGTTACCCCCATAGAATTTAAGAGTAATGTTCCGCCATAAATACCGTAAATAGAATTTCCTGAGCTAATATACTTTTTTTCAATTATCTTTTGCGGATTCAACTTCGATACACCAAGCAATGTTTTAGTAGGAATATAATAAACGCCGTTATCATAACGCATCAACGCGCCGTTTTTTACTGCCTCCGCAATGAATTGATAAATACGTGGACGAGAATAATCCGAAAGAAGTGCTTGTATTTCCTCCATAAAAATAGGCGTGTTCGGCTTGAATGCGCTATTTAATTTTTCCATCAAAACCATAATACCCTCCTATGCTTAGTATTCGTCTTTTTATATATTATACACATTTTGACATTGATTGTCAATAGTTTTCTATAAAAATATCTCTTTTTTGTAATAATTGACGCACCCTCAACAATATTTTTACTTCCCAATTTTGCTGTTTTTTAGGGACGGAAAATCTTTTGGGTGAGAAAAAATGCAAAAAAATCACACTTTTTATCTCTTTTTAAGCTTATTTATGCTTAAAATTAGGTTTCAAAGCGTAATATTAATGCTATTTTCCCCAATAAAAGCAGTTTCATCTACACCTCGCCAAACTATTTGGGAAAAATTGGGAAGTTTTACAAAAAATCCCTTGGGTCAATCTCTTTACAAAAATTAAGCTTATTTTAGAGGGTATCCATGAAAAAATGCCACTATTCACAATTTTTTAGGCAAAATTGGGCTCAAGTGTGAATTTGCCATTGGGTAGATTTGGGAAGTTCACATTTTTTTGTGATTTTTAGAAGATTTTGAACAGTCGTGCGGAACGTCGATTTTGGGGCATTTTTAGGGGGTTTTCGTGCGTTTTTGCCCCGTTTTCGCACTTTGCTGTGTTACCCAGAAAACAGCGATTTTTTTGCCTCCAAGCCTTAAAATCCCTCGGTAGAGATACCGTGCCGGTTCAAGTCCGGCCACGAGCACCAAAAAAGTCGTATCGCTTGATACGGCTTTTTTTGGTTGTTTTTCGTATATTTGGACGGACTTGTGGGTGGGAGCCAATCCACGCGTGTGGATTGCTTTGCCTCTATATAGTATTTCTTCGAATATGCACAACGGCAAAGGCGACAATTGATAATTGTCGAGCGGGGCGTCTCCGCTAAAGGAACAAGTCCGGCCACGAGCACCAAAAACAGGCTTCCCTTTTCGGGTCGCCTGTTTTTGTTTTTATATACGTATATCCACGTCGTATCTTTCTTCCATCAAAATATAGTTTGCTTTTCGTTTTTTTGCTTGTTGTATATGTACACGTTTTTACTTTCAACGCATACCTGCCCCTTTTATTTTGTTGTTTACGCCATCGCTTTTAATTTTTCTAAAATGCTTTCATCCGCAGGACAAAAGGCAAAATTATCTATCTCTCCAACCGTAATCCACCGCATATCGTTGTGCTCCAGCTTTTGCGGAATTCCTTTCTCAATCGCCGCGTGAAATAAAGTTAAATGCACGGTTACGTCGGGATACGTATGCGTTACGTCCATAAATACGCCGCCGACCGAAAGCGTGATATTCAGTTCCTCTTGGCATTCGCGAATAAGCGCCTGTTCCTTACTTTCCCCCTTTTCCACTTTACCGCCGACAAATTCCCACATCAGTGCCCTTGCCTTGTTGTTAGGGCGTTGACAAATTAGAAATTTATCTTGCTCCCAAATGAGCGCAGCCACCACTTCTATCGTCTTTTGCACGCGGATTTTCTCCTTTTTAT
>JAZQWZ010000041.1:0-3324 GCA_045632625.1 Candidatus Scatosoma sp.
ATGAACGATTTTGTTAAAACGGTAACTGCGCTTGGCGAAAACAAACGCTTGACCGATTTGAGAGTAAAGGAGGGCGAATAATATGTGCGAAGTAGAGACGAAAATGTTAGAACGCGCAAAAGCTCTTCTTGAAAGCGGTGAAGTAGCGCGCGTAATCGGTTGGAAGAAAGGGGATTTCTATTTTGACCCTGCGCCTGCAACGTTTGAAAGCGTAGAAGATTTAAACGAATTCGTTTACAATGGTTTTTGCGGTGCAAATCTTTCTAAATATCTCATTCAAGCAAGCAAAAAAGAAGGAAAAACGGCGGTTTTCATGAAACCCTGCGATTCCTACAGCTTGAACCAACTTTTGAAAGAACACCGCGTGGATAGAGAAAAAATCTACGTAATCGCTATTGAATGTCTTGGTAAGCTTGATATTGAAAAAATCAAAGCAAACGGCGTTTCCAGCGTGGTAGATGCAAGCGAAACTGCTACGGAAGTTACGGTAACGACGCTTTCGGGCGAACAAGTAACGCTGGCGAAAGCGGACGTGAAGCTTGTAAAATGCTCCGTTTGCAATAAAACGCACCAAATTAAAGACGAAGAAATTATTTTGCACGAACGCGAAGCGGTAGACGCTGATCGTTTCGATATGGTGAAAAAGTTGGAAGCCATGACGGAAGACGAACGTTTTGCCTTCTGGAAAGAACAACTTTCCAAATGTATTCGTTGCAACGCGTGCAGAAACGTATGTCCTGCATGCTCTTGCGTAAAATGCGTATTTGATAACCCTGCGTCGGGCATTGCGGCAAAAGCAAACGACGATTCGTTTGAAGAACAGCTTTTCCATATCATTCGTGCGTTCCACGTAGCGGGTAGATGTACCGATTGCGGCGAATGCAGCCGTGTATGTCCCCAAAACATTCCTTTGCACTTGTTGAACCGTAAATTTATCAAGGATATCGATACGTTGTACGGCGAATATCAAGCTGGGGAAACGGCAGAAGGCAAAACTCCGCTCACGTCGTATACGGAAGGCGACGTGGAAGCGAAAGACGCGGTAAACGGAGGGGCAAACTAATGTTAAAGATAGCAAAAGAAAAATTAAACGCTTTTTACGCAAAGATAAATGAAACGATGGGTTTGTATATTCCCATTAAGAAAGGCGGAGAAGTGAATTATCACGTTTGGGGCGAAGGTAAAGAAGTATCGTTGGAAACGTTGAAAACGGTAAAATCGCCCAAGAGCATGTTCTTCCCGCAAACGGAAAACATGATGAAATTCAAAACGGAAGGCAAAAATATCGAAATTTTGGAAGCGGGTATCCGTAAACAAGGCGAAGAATTGAAACCTTTCGTACTCTTTGGCGTAAAAGCCTGCGATTATAAGGCAATCGAAGTGCTTGACAGGGTATTCCTTGCCGATCCCGTAGATACTTATTACCAAGCAAGAAGAAATGCAACGACGATTGTTACGCTTGCATGCTCCAAACCCGAAGAAAGCTGTTTTTGTTCGGTGTTCGGCATCGACGCTACGGCTCCTGCTGGCGATATGACCGCTTGGCTTGACGATAGCTATTTGTATTTGCAGGCAAACACGGAAAAAGGCGAACAACTTGCTCAAATTGCGCAAGCATTTGCGGAAAACGGCGGGGAAGACGCAGTGGCTGCACAACAAGCCGAAACTAAGCAAACGCTTGAAAAATTACCTTTTGCAGGCCTCGATTTGAGCGCGTTCACGCCTAAAAACTTGAACGAACTTTTCAACGCGGAAGAATGGGGCAAAATGAGCGAAGCATGCTTGGGCTGCGGTACGTGCACCTTTGTATGTCCTACCTGTCAATGCTTCGATATTCGCGATTTTAAAACGCACGACGGCGTTGTGCGTTACCGTTGCTGGGATTCTTGCATGTATTCCGATTTCACGCTTATGGCGCACGGCAACAGCCGTACTACGCAAATGCAACGTTTCCGTCAAAGATTTATGCACAAGCTTGTGTATTATCCTTCGCAAAACGATGGGTTGTATTCGTGCGTAGGTTGCGGTCGTTGTGTAAATAAATGCCCGCAAAAATTGAACATTGTCAAGGTGATTAAAACGTTAGGGGGTAAAAAGCATGATTGAAGAAAATTTGATTCCGAAAGTCGGTGTCATCACGGATATTCGTAAAGACACGCCCGACGTAAAAACGTTCCGCGTAGTGGGCACGGACGGCAAAAAGCTGTTCAAGCACATGCCCGGTCAATGCGCTATGGTATCTGTACCTGGCGTTGGCGAATGTATGTTCTCTATCACGTCGTCGCCCACCAACGAAGAATATATGGAATTTTCCATTAAAAAATGCGGTTGCGTAACGGAAGTTATCCACGCAATGGAAGTTGGTCAACAAATCACCGTTCGCGGTCCTTATGGTAAAAATTTCCCCGTGGAAGAAGATTTTAAGGGTAAAGATTTGCTCTTTATCGCAGGCGGTATCGGGCTTGCACCTTTGCGCAGTGTTATCAATTATGTGCGTCATTATCGCAAAAATTACGGCAAGGTAGTGATTGTTTACGGTGCAAGAAGTAAAGACGACCTTGTGGATATTGAAGAAATTCAAACGGAATGGATGAACGAACCGAATACGGAAGTATACCTTACGATTGACCGTCCCCAAGAAGGCTGGGATGGACACGTTGGCTTTGTTCCCGCATACGTAAAAGAACTTGGCTTGAACCCCAACATGACGGCGGTGCTTTGCGGTCCGCCTATCATGATTAAATTCACGCTTGCAGGGCTTTTGGAACTTGGCTTTGACAAGTCGCGCGTATATACGACGTTGGAACTTCGTATGAAATGCGGTATCGGTAAATGCGGCAGATGTAACGTAGGCGATAAATTCGTTTGCAAAGACGGTCCCGTATTTAGAATGACGGAACTTGACGAACTTCCCGATGAGTACTAAGGAGAGAGAAACATGGAAAAGATGGTAAACGTATTTCTTTTCGGTAAACGTTATCAAGTGCCGGAAAGTTTGACGATTATGAAAGCGATGGAATACGCAGGGTATCAACTTGTACGCGGTTGCGGTTGCAGAAACGGTTTCTGCGGCGCTTGTGCAACCATTTACCGTATCAAAGGTCAACAAGAATTGAAAACCTGCCTTGCTTGTCAACAACAAGTGGAAGAAGGTATGTACGTAGCAACGTTGCCGTTCTTCCCCCTTGTAAAACAAGTGTATGACATCAATCAAATTAAACCCACGGAACAAATTATGATGCAGTTGTATCCCGAAATTTATTCGTGTATCGGTTGCAACGCATGCACCAAGAGCTGTACGCAAGAACTCAACGTTATGCAATA
>JAZQWZ010000042.1:0-1965 GCA_045632625.1 Candidatus Scatosoma sp.
TTGTCTTTTTTAAGGTATTTGCACGGCGGAGAACGGTGTTTTGTATAAGCAAATACCGTTTACGCAAACTGTAATTGTGTGCTAGGAGAACTATATGGACGCAAAAATTACAAAAAAACGCCTGTCAAGGTTATTTACGTACGACTGGATTAAAATCGCGGCATTTATACTGGCGTTTATTTTCGGTTGGTTGGTTGTTTTTGAGTTGACGGAAACGCGCATTCGCCCGTCGCAACGTTTTACCATTTTTAATTATCAAGAAAACCGTTCCGTTACGCCGGAAATACAATCCAGATTAGAACGTGCTTTAACCGAAAACGTTTTTTCTTCGGAAGTTATGGAAATGGATATTCAAGATTTGGCTACGGCGGATATGTACACCTACCAAACGTTGATTTCCATGCTGGGTGTTAGCCAAGGCGATATTATCCTTTTGCCAAATATCACCAACTATGCGTCCGTAGATACCACGGAAGGTTCGGGCACAGATGGGAAATTTACCTGTCCCGAAAGTTTGGTCGTGCCCTATCGCCCGTACGTAACAAATTTGAGCGATAAGGAAGAAGGCGGTTATTTTTACGAGCTTATTCAATACTTAAACGGTTTTTACACGCAAGGTTGGGAACACCCCGAAAGCATCGACGAAAGCAAAATCGAAGCGGCGTTTAAAGCACGCGTGCAAGAAAGCCGCGATAAGCGTTATAGACGTAAATCTAAATTGCAAGCGGGTGTGCAAACGGAAATTGAGCGCATTAAAAAATATCGTGACGCACTTGCGAAATTGTACGGCTTTATCGATGAAGGGCTTGTTTGTTTCAACGCGCCGTCGCATATTAAAGGCAAAGAATTAGACGATATTACGCCTTACGACGGTATTATTTCCTTGAATATTTGTCCTGATGAAAGCAAAATGCAAAATTTGAAAAAATACGTTTCCTATCCCGTGTATATCTACAACGAAGACCAAACGGCCATTTTGGGTGTTTCTCATTACATAGCACAAGATATGAGCGTAGCGTTTTTCTATGGTCCGGATACGGAAAAAACTTTTGAATACGAAAGCTTGCTTTTCGTTGTCGATTTGATTGAAAAAGGCAGAACTACCGCTTAAAATAGCGAAAGATAGGGGGCAGGTATGCGACGAATTCTTAAAAATGCGCAAGTACGCGCCAAATGCCATATCTTAACTATGCTGGAAAAGCAGGCAAAGGATAGGCATATTTCCTTGCATACCCCTGGGCATAAAAACCCAAAATTCGACATTACGGAGCTTTGCTATTCCGACAATTTGTCTTCCCCGAAAGGCGTAATTAAACGGGCGCAGAACGATATCACAAAACTGCTTGGGTCGCATCAAAGCTTTATTGTAACGGACGGCAGCACTTGCGGAGTTTTATCTATGCTGTTTGCAGCAAAAACGTTAGGCGCAAAATGCGTACTTGCACGGGAAGACAGCCACAAGAGCTTATATAACGGCTGTGCGTTGCTTGGGTTAGAGCTGTTACTTTTGCCCACACAAGCAAACAAGGATATTCCCCTGCCGTTTACAATAACCGAGCTGGAAAACTACCCTGATTTCACGCAAAAAGCCGACGTGATTTTTTTAACGTCACCTGATTATTTTGGCAATATTGCCGACTTGAAAGCCATTCGCGATTACTGCGATATCCACAAAAAACTGCTCGTGGTTGACGGCGCGCACGGCGGACATTTACATTTTGACAGCGAACTTTACGCAGGCGCTTATGCGGATTTTTGGGTGGATGGCGTACATAAAAGCCTGCCTGCTTTCACGCAAGGCGCGGTGGTTTCCGCAAGGACGGAAGAGCCGGCAAAGGCGCTTGCCTTGGCGGTGGATATCTTCCGCACGACAAGCCCGTCCTACCCCATTATGGCAAGCGTGGAATATGCCGTGAAATACCCCGAAAATAAAACCTTAATTGATTTTGTAAACGAGTGGAAAAA
>JAZQWZ010000043.1:0-5081 GCA_045632625.1 Candidatus Scatosoma sp.
CCGTGGCAGCCGTATTCGCCGTTAAACGCTTCGTCTTTGAGTAAAGCAAACATAGACGGGGTGGACGAAAGTCCCGTAACGACCGCGTTATGCCCCGTGCAGATTACGCCGTTTACCGCCGCTTCGCAAAGTGCAGGGGAAGTAATACGCGAATCGTGCCCGATGGCAATGGTAACTGTCGTTTTGCCCGTGTGGGATATCAGCCAAACGCAAAATGCCTTGGCTATGGTTTCTACGGCTTCAGCCGTAAGCGTAACGTTTTCGCCGTCTACGCCCTCGCATGCGATGCCGCGTACGTCCGAACCGTTCTTTAATTGTAAGTATTCTTGTGCGGTCATTTGTAAAATCTCCCGTATGTTTTTACGGCTTTGCGTTGCTATAAATAGCAACCGCCGTTTTTACATACGTCTATTATAACGGATTTATCCATTTTTATCAAGTCTTTGAAAGAAAAAAAACGCGATTGCGGAAATTTTTTTTATAAATATTTGTTTTTGGCAGTTTTTTTGTGGGTTTTTCTATGTAGAAAACGCTTGCTTTTGTTATGGCGGCGTGCTATACTGATAATATACAATATAACCGTGTGCGGTATGCTTTTTAAGGAAAGCGTTTAATAGGGAAGAGAGAAATTGTATTTTTACAAGTTGCTCCGCTGCCCCCGCAACCGTAAGAACGTCTGCTTGTATCCACTGTGAAAAATATGGGAAGGATAGGGGCAGGTATGCGATGAAACACAGTTTCCGTTTGCCAAGGACGTTGTAAGCCGGGAGACCTGCCACGCATGGGATAACGTATTTTTCGAGGGGATGCGAAAAAGAACGTACCGCTTTTGGGCGGTTTGTTTTGTTGCGCTTTTTCCGCATGCCTTGAAAAATAAGACATGCGGAAATTTTTATGTTAGGAGGCGTTTGTATGAAACGTAAAATTGCTCATTTAATATCAATTTTGGCTTCTTTTGTGGTAAGCGTGTGTATGCTTGCGGGGTGTTCGCTTTTTTCTCAAAGCAGTTCTTCTAGCAGTTCGTCCTGCTCGTCGGTGCTTGTTCCACCCGAGGCAAAGTTCTTGGTGGTAGAAACGACGGAAACGAGCGTAATTATCAAGGTAAACAAAGCAGACGACAACCAAACGGTACTTGACGTGATGCAAGCTTTGCAAGCGGAAGGAAAAATGTCGTATACGCTTTCGGGCACGATGGTAACAGCGATTAACGGCAAGGAAAATCCTGCAGACTGGTCTTTCTGTTGGATGTTGTACACGTCGGATGCGGAAATGGCGAATGCCGAATGGGGCACGTATACCTATAACGATGTCGTTTATGGCAGCGCTATCTTGGGTGCGGACGCGATGCCCGTTATCGACGGCGCCTATTACATTTGGGTGTACGTAGCTTTCTAAAAAATACAAAATGCATAGGGCAGGTATGCGATGAACAAGCAAGATTTAAAAAAAGAACAACGTAAAAGCAAGGCAAAAGCGGTGGGGATGTATTCGGCAAAGGAATGCGCGTATCTTGCCGCGTTCGTCGCGCTTGTAATTTCCTTGCAGCTCGTTTTTTCGGCAGTGCCCGGGGTGGAGCTTGTCACGGCAAGCTTTGTGGCGTACTCTTTTGCGTTTGGGATAAAGCGCGGCTGTATTGCGGCAACGGCGTTTGCGCTTTTAAGACAGCTTGTGTTTGGTTTTTTTGCAACCGTGCTCATTTTATATCTTGTGTATTTCAATTTGCTTGCTCTGTTATTCGGTTTGCTTGGGAAAAAGATGTGTCTTAGCGGTAAAAACCTTGTTTGGCTTGTATTGACTGCATGTCTGTGTACCGTGTTCTTTTCTATGTTTGACAATCTTTTAACACCCCTTTGGTACGGTTATTCGCCGCGTGCGACAAAGGCATATTTGTTGGCGTCCTTGCCGTTTATGTTGCCACAGGTTATTTGTACCGCAGTGAGTGTCAGTATACTTTTTTTACCTATGGTAAAAGTTTTTTTTGCAGCGAAACGAACGCTAACGACAACCTATCGTGCGCAAAAAGAGAAAATTCAAGAAAAATAATCATATAAAGCTAGGATAATTTGCGAAAAAGCATTGACTTTTTAAATATTTTGCGGTACAATATTGATAAGATAAAAGGAATACTGCCACGAATGTGGCACGCGCAATATAGTAAGGAGTTATGGCTATGGGCAAATATGTGGAAAAACATTTATACGAAAACGAACTGATTGCCGATTATGCAAAGCGTTGCAGATGGAGACTTTTCGGCCAGTGGGTATTCGGTGTTTTATGTTTTTGGATGTTGTTAATTCCCTTGATCAGAGCGATTGTCAAAACGATTATCTTTACGCATATCGAGCTGGTGTTGACCAACAAACGTATCGTGCATAAAGAAGGCGTTTTCAATACTCGTTCCTTCGACGTTCCCTTGAATAAAATTCAAGACGTACGCGTAAAAACTACGTTCTTTGGTAGGATGTTTAATACCAACAAAATTTACATCACTACCCCCGAAGGTGTGATTGAAGAGCGTATCCATAACGCCGACGAATTTAAGAGCGTTATCTTGGGGCAAATTGACCAGTTTGAAGAAGACCGCCTTGTGCGTCAAGCGCAATGGACGGCGCAAGCCATGGCAATGAACGTGCCCATGATGCCCCCTAGGGGTGGCTATCGCCGCTATTAAAAATATAACGGAGCCGTTGGCTCCGTTTTTATTTATTGTAGCATATATGTATGCGTGCGCACGTGTGCGCACATAATCTTATGAAAATGTATACAAAAAGTGAGTTGAAAAACTTGCTTTTCGTTTATAAATTTGATAAAATACGTATAGAGAATTCGAAAGAGGTGTTTTTATGACGTATCAACAGGCAAAAAAGCTATTACAAGAAAAAAATCAAGTCCAACTGCTTGCTTATTATGATGAATTAGACGAGCAAGGCAAAGCGAATTTGTTGCAATCGATTGCAAACATCAGTTGGGATTTTGAAGACGCTTTAAAAAATCCCGTGGATATGAGCGGTAAAGACCGTGATATCCGTCCTATTAACGGTTTAAAATTAGCGGATATTGAAAAGAGTAAAGAAGCGTTTGAAACGCTTGGCGTGCAAGCCATTCGCGCGGGCAAAGTGGCGGCGGTATTGCTCGCAGGCGGTATGGGTACGCGTCTTGGCGTAGACGGGCCGAAAGGGGCGTATGATATCGGGGTAACCAAATCCTTGTATATTTTTGAACAGCAAATGAAAAATTTGCAGGAAGTGAACGAAAAATGCGGCGTTCGCGTGCCTTTGTATATCATGACTAGCGATAAAAACCACGAACAAACAACGTCGTTTTGGAAAGCGCACGGCTATTTTGGCTATGCGGCGGAAGAAGTGCATTTCTTCAAACAAGAAATGGCACCTGCGGTAGATTATAATGGTAAAATTATGTTGGAAAGAAAGGATACGCCCGCACTTTCGCCCAACGGTAACGGCGGCTGGTTTAGCTCCTTGCAAAAAGCTGGGCTTTGCGAAGATTTACACGCAAAAGGCGTAGAATGGCTGAATATTTACGCGGTAGATAACGTGTTGCAACGTATTGCCGACCCCGTGTTTGTCGGCGCGACCATGCAATCGGGCGTAAATTGCGGGGCAAAAGTTATTTGTAAAACTAACCCCTATGAAAAGGTGGGCGTACTTTGTATGGACGGTGACAAGCCCGATATCATCGAATATTACGAATTGACGGACGAAATGGCAAACCAAAAGGACGAAGACGGCAATTTAGCGTATTGCTACGGCGCGATTATGAATTATTTATTCCGCTTGTCCAAGTTGGAAGAAATTGTAGAACAAAAAATCCCCGTACATATCGTAGAAAAGAAAATCGAATGCCTTTGCGAAGACGGTCAAACGCGTAAACCCGACAAGGAAAACGGTAAAAAATTTGAAACGCTTGCCGTAGACCTTATCAAACCCATGGGCAGTGTATTGCCGTTTGAAGTAGTACGCGAAAAGGAATTTGCGCCCATTAAAAACAAAACGGGCGTTGACAGCGTGGAATCGGCGCGCGAACTTTTGAAATTAAACGGAGTGGAATTATAATGGCAACGGAACTTGTAGGCAACGAACAATTACAGCATTTTATCAAGCTTTTGTGTGATTTGAACAATGAAGCCGTAGCGTTTTTGAAGACGGGCGACGTGAAAATTTTAACGGCGATGAATGGTACTGTCGAAGAAATTTTCAACATTCAGCAAAACGGCAAAGAAGAAGCGTATACCGCCATTGAAGAAGACGCACAGGTTATTTATAAAAATTTTAATGCGGCGGTAACTATGCTGAAAAGTAACGAAAACGGACTTGCGGACGCCACAACAGCGGAAGCAGTGCGCTTATTCGTACATAACATTTTCGATGCCAACGTGCGTATCGTGCTTGCTTACGGCTTAGCTTAAATTTCATAAAACACGATCGTAAGGCGTAATTTTCGCAGTTTATGCGAAGGATTACGCCTTTTTGCTACTTTTTTATCGAATTATCGATAAAAAATACAGTTAAATCGATAAAAATGTAACGAAAGTGAAAAAATCTTTGACAAAATTTTCCTAATATGTATAATAGGATATGTTGTGCTTGCGGAACGCCAAAGCCGCAGGGGAAACAAGTAAATTTTTTATACAAGGAGAAATGAAAATGGCAAGATTTACTCTTCCTAGAGACCTTTATCACGGCAAAGGTTCTTTGGAAACGTTGAAGACGCTCAAAGGTAAAAGAGCAATGGTGTGTGTAGGCGGCGGTTCGATGAAAAAGTTCGGCTTTTTGGATAGAGCGGTAGCGTACTTAAAAGAAGCTGGTATGGAAGTAGAGCTTATCGAAGGCATTGAACCCGATCCTTCCGTAGAAACGGTTATGCGCGGGGCGGAAGCTATGCAAAAATTCCAACCCGACTGGATTGTAGCAATGGGCGGCGGTTCGCCGATCGACGCGGCAAAGGCAATGTGGATTAAATACGAATATCCCGAAATTACGTTTGAAGAAATGTGCGTAGTATTCGGCATTCCCGAACTTAGAAAGAAAGCAAGATTTTGCGCTATCCCTTCCACGTCCGGT
>JAZQWZ010000044.1:0-10323 GCA_045632625.1 Candidatus Scatosoma sp.
AAAAGCGTGTTTCTATCTTGACTTTCGTATTCGGCAATCATCTTTTTACCGCCACCCGAATAGCCCGTTACGGAAAAACAGGTCAACAGCGCGTCCTTTTCCAAAATACCCGCTTCCACCAACGGATACACCAGCGCGATAAACCCGCTTGCGTGGCACCCGGGGACGGCAATACGCTTGGACGAAAGCACTTTTTCTTCAAAACCCTTGGAAAGTTCGGGAAAGCCGTACGCCCAGCCGTCCAAAGTGCGATGTGCCGTAGACGCGTCGATTACGGTTACTTCGGGGTTTTCCACCATCGCCACCGCTTCCCTTGCCGCGTCGTCGGGCAAGCACAAAAACACCACGTCCGCGCTGTTAATCGCTTGCTTTCTTGCCGCCGCATCTTTGCGATTTTCTTCCGTCAGCGTAATCAGCTCCACGTCGTCGCGCGCCGCTAAACGCTCGTAAATGCGCAGCCCCGTCGTACCCGCGCTGCCGTCTATAAATACTTTTTTCATATATTTTTCAATTCCTTTTCGAGCCAAATGAGTTGTTCACGCACGGACGTAGGCGAACCGCCGCCTGCACTGGTGCGTTTTTCCACGCAAGTTTTCAGCGAAATTTCCATGTATAAATCTTCTTCAAAAAGCGGCGTGTATTTTTGATATTCCTGCAACGGCAACGTGTCCAACACGCAATCCCTTTGGATACATTCCGCTACGATTTGCCCCACGATTTTGTACGCGGAACGGAACGGCATATTCTTTTTCGCCAAATAATCCGCCAAATCGGTTGCGTTGATAAACCCCTTTTGCGCCGCCTTGTAGGTATTTTCCGGCAATACCGACATAGTTTTCAACATAGGCGCAAGCACCTGCAAGCACATTTTAACGGTATCCACCGCATCGAAAATAGCTTCCTTATCTTCCTGCATATCCTTGTTATACGCAAGCGGCAAACCTTTCAAAGTGGTCAAAAGCGCCATCAAATCGCCGTATACGCGCCCCGTTTTTCCGCGAATAAGCTCCGCCATATCGGGATTTTTCTTTTGCGGCATAATCGACGAGCCCGTCGTGTAGGCATCGTCTAATTCAATAAACTTAAATTCCCAGCTCGACCAAAGCACGATTTCTTCGCTCAACCGCGATAAGTGCATCATCAAAATGGCAAACGCGCTTAACAGCTCCACGCAAAAATCTCTGTCCGACACGCCGTCGATACTGTTTTGCGTAATACCGTCAAAGCCCAGCTTTTGCGCCGTGAACACTCTGTCCGTGGGATAGGTAGTCCCTGCCAACGCGCAACTGCCAAGGGGAGAAAAATTCATACGCTTAACGGCATCTTGCAAACGCGTACAATCCCGCAATAACATTTGCGCGTACGCAAGCAAGTGATGTCCAAAGGAAATGGGTTGCGCGCGTTGCAAATGCGTATACCCAGGGGCAATCGTTTCCGCGTTTTTCTCCGCTTGCTCCATAAGCGCCGCGATGCTTTCCTTGATGAGTGCAAGCACCTCTTCCGCTTGGTCGCGAAGATACAAACGGATATCCACCGCCACTTGATCATTCCGGCTTCTTGCCGTGTGCAAACGCTTGCCTGCTTCGCCGATGCGTTTGGTGAGTTCGGCTTCCACGAACATGTGGATATCTTCCGCACCCATATCAATAGCCAGCTTACCGCTTTCAATATCGTGCAAAATGCTTTCCAATCCGTCGATAATGGTATCCACTTCCGCCCCGCTTAAAATGCCTTGTTTGGCAAGCATAGTAGCGTGCGCCATAGAACCGAGAATATCGTGTTTATACATTCTGCAATCGACGCGAATGGAAGAATTGAAATCATCCGCCGTTTTATCCAGCGCTTTTTCAAAGCGTCCTGCCCACATTTTTTCCATATCTTTTAAAACACCTTTTGCCTACCGCGCATGCGATAGGCAAAATCCTTTTTTCTTTTTTACTGCGTCTTTAACGCTTATTTATTGTTCTTTTGATTGACTTCCGCTTGTACTTTGATAGGCAAACCGAACAAATTGATAAAGCCCGTCGCATCTGCTTGGTTGTACACGTTGTCTTCGCCAAACGTTGCAATTTCTTCCGAATACAAGGAATAATCACTCCAAGCGCCCGCTTTGATGATGTTGCCTTTGTACAGTTTCAAACGCACTTTACCCGTAACGGTTTCCTGCGTTTTATCCACGAATGCGGAAAGCGCTTCTCTCAGCGGTGTGAACCATTGTCCGTTGTAAACAAGTTCCGCAAAACATACGGAAAGTTCTTGTTTTTTGTGCATCGTGTATTTATCCAAGCAAAGCGTTTCCAAATACGCGTGCGCCGCATACAAAATTTCCCCGCCCGGGGTTTCATATACACCGCGGCACTTCATACCAACCAAACGGTTTTCTACGATATCCAAAAGCCCGATGCCGTTTGCACCACCCACTTTATTGAGCGCAAGGATAATATCTTTCGCGCTCATTTTCTTGCCGTCCAAAGCCACGGGGCGGCCCTTTTCAAATTCCAGCTCGATATAGGTAGGTTTATCGGGCGCTTGCAAAGGGGATACGCCCATTTCCAAAAACCCTTCCTTTTCATACAAGGGTTCGTTGCCTGCATCTTCCAAATCCAAGCCCTCGTGGCTCAAATGCCAAAGGTTTTTATCCTTGGAATAGTTGGTTTCGCGGTTAATCTTCAAAGGCACGTTGTGCGCTTCTGCATAATCGATTTCTTCCTCACGCGATTTAATCGACCATTCACGCCAAGGCGCGATAATTTTCATATCGGGCGCAAACGCCTTAATCGTCAATTCAAAACGCACCTGATCGTTGCCCTTGCCCGTACAGCCGTGGCAGATAGCGTCCGCACCTTCCTTTTTGGCAATTTCCACGATACGCTTTGCAATGATAGGACGCGCAAAGGACGTACCAAGCAAATATTCTTCATATTTCGCGCCCGCCATCATGGTAGGCACGATATAATCATCTACAAATTCATCCGTCAAATCTTCCACGTACAATTTGGACGCGCCCGTTTTCAACGCCTTTTCTTCCAAACCGTCCAACTCGTCCGCTTGCCCCACGTTACCGCTTACCGCAATAACTTCGCAGTTGTTGTAATTTTCCTTCAACCAAGGAATGATAATCGACGTATCCAAACCGCCCGAATAGGCAAGCACTACTTTTTTAATATCTTTTTTATCCATAACTTTATTTTCTCCTTGCAAATTGCATATTTATTCTTTTTATACGCATATTATACACGCGTTTTTTATGCTTGTCAATCAATTATTCTCTTTATTTATAAAGATTTTATGAATACTTTTTGCATACTTTGCATAAATGCATAAAACGTGAATATTTATGAATATTTGCATATTTTTTGGTATATTTGCTCACTGTAACGCACCGTTTCCATGGCGTCTTTTGCGTAAAAATCCGCACCCATGGCTTTCGCGCAGTCTTCGTTTACTACCGCACCGCCCACTACGATGTTACACCAAGGTGTTTGTTCTTTTAACAGCCCCACTGTTTTTTGCATAGCGGGAAGCGTAGTCGTCATCAGTGCCGACAAACCGACCAAAGGCGCTTTGATTTGCGCCACGGTTTGCACCACTGTTTCAGGCGGTACGTCGCGCCCTAAATCCACCACGGAAAAGCCGTAATTTTCCAAAAGCGTTTTTACGATATTTTTGCCGATATCGTGAATGTCGCCCTGCACGGTCGCAATCACGAACGAGCATTTGCTTTGGCTGCTTTCGCCTGTTTTCAGCGCATGCGTTTTAATCACTTCAAACGCCGCTTTCGCCGCTTCCGCGCTCATCAAAAGCTGGGGAAGATACGCACGTTTTTCTTCGTACGCTTTGCCCACGATATCGAGCGCAGGGATAATTTGCGTGTTGACGGTTTCCAGCGCATTTTGCGTTTGTAAACATTCTGCGCAAGCTTTCTCGGCGCGTTCTTTTAAGCCGTGCACGATAGCGCTTTGCAAAGGCGAAAGCGTTTCTTCCGTTTTGTTTTCCGCTTGCACCTGTGTTTGCACTGCCGTTTGCATAGAAAGCGCCGTTTGCGTTTCAAAGCGGATATACTTCTCACAGTTATCGTCACGCCCGCTAATCGCCATATACGCAGTGTACGCCCTTTGCATAGGCAAGGACAGGGGGTTGATAATCGCCGCGGAAAGTCCGCTATGCAACGCCGCTGTAAAGAACGCTGCATTGATACTATCCCTTGCAGGCAAACCAAACGATACGTTGGAAACGCCAAGTACCGTATGCACGCCTAATTGTTCACGCACACAACGCACGGTATCTAGCGTAGTTTTCGCCGCATTTTTATCCGTCGCCACCGTTAAGGTCAGCGCGTCGATGAAAATATCCTTTTTGTCAATGCCGTACTTTTCCGCTTCGGCAACAATGCGTTTGGCAATTTCCATACGTCCTTCTACCGTAGGCGGAATTCCCTTTTCGTCTAAGGTAAGCGCCACCACCGCCGCGCCGTACTTTTTCACTAGCGGTAAAACCGTTTGCAAGCTTTCCTTTTTACCGTTGACGGAATTGACAAGCGGTTTGCCGTTATACACGCGCAACGCCTTTTCCAACGCGTCCGTGTTTGCCGTATCCAACTGCAAGGGCAAATCTACCACTTCCTGAATACGCTCCACGTACGTTTTCAAGGTTTGCGCTTCGTCTATCCCAGGCAAGCCCACGTTCACGTCTAAAATATGCGCACCGTGTTCCTTTTGCGACAACGCTTCCAAAAGCGCATAATCCATTTCACCGTCCAAAAGCGCTTGCTTAAACCGCTTTTTGCCCGTGGGATTGATACGCTCGCCGATAATCACGGGCGCGTCGATATCTACCGTATGCGTATACGACGATACGCACGTAATATTTTTCTTTTGTATAGGCATAGGTTTGCAGTCCGCAATCGCCCTTTTCACCGCCTGAATGTACGCAGGCGTAGTACCGCAACAGCCGCCTATCAGGCGCACGCCCTTTTCCACCAAATCACGAATTTCGCTAGCAAACTGCGTTTCGTCTACGTCGTAATAGGTGCGCTCGCCGTCCGTTTTCGGCAAGCCTGCGTTGGGTTTCATGAGTACGGGAATGCTGGCACGCTGTAAAAGCATTTGTGCCACGCCTTGTAATTGTTTAGGGCCAAGCGAGCAGTTCGCACCGATTGCGTCCGCGCCCATACCTTCAAACATAGCCACGATTACTTCCGCCGACGCGCCCGTCATCAGCTTTTCATCCGCGCCATACGCGCAAGAAATCAATACAGGCAAATCGCAGTTTTCTTTTACCGCCAAAAGCGCCGCCTTCGCTTCATAACAATCACTCATCGTTTCGATAAGCACCAAATCCGCGCCGTATTTTGCGCCGAGTTTTACCGTTTGCGCAAAGATCTCCACCGCGTTTTCAAACGCCAAATCGCCGTACGGTTGCAACAGCTTGCCAAGCGGGCCGATATCGAGTGCCACAAACTTTTGCTGCTTACCTACGGACGCTTGCGCCGCATTTTTAGCAAGCGCAATGGCGTTTTTAACAATTTCTTCCAGCTCAGCTACCGAAAATTTAAGCGTATTCGCCCCAAAAGTGTTTGTGCAAACCACGTTGCTCCCCGCATCGAAATACGCTTTGTGTATCGCCTGTATTTGCTTAGGGTGCGACAAATTCCAGCGTTCGGGAAGCTCGCCGATCGGCAACCCTGCCGATTGTAAAAGCGTACCCGTGCCACCGTCTAAAAGCACGATATCCTCTTGTAGAAATTGTCTAAATTGCATATCTTCCCTATTGACGAAACGCGCAAGTTTTTAAAGCGCACGCTTCGCATTTACTTTCTTGATTTTCTTCGTCTGTTTGCACTGCACAAAGCGCCGTCACCGATTTACTTGGCGACATCAAAAAGCTATCGTTTAACGCCACGCCGATTTGTTTATAGGTATCCAGCAATGCGCATATATCCTTTTGCGCCTGTAAGGAAAAATCGCCATATCCAGGGCTAAACCGCTTAGAAAGCGTTTGCCTGCTTTCTTGCAACCGCTTGGAAATACTTTGACAAAAACTATCGCACACGCTTTCGATACGCTCCGCACCGATGGCTTGGAAATACAACGCCTTGCTCGGCGAAATCGTGGCATATTTACGGATAAGCCGATCTATCCCCAACCCCACCGTCGCGGCAAACACCAACGCATTCTTTGCGCCGCATAAACGGCTTTTAAGCAGTTGGCTATCCGCGCCAAAGATTTGTAATGCTTGTTCTGCGCTTAAAAAGCAATAGCACACGCGCGGCGCAAGCTCGCTTTCACATTCTTGTAAGCACGCCTGCAAAAGCTGCGCCGTTTGCGCGTCCATTTGCCCTTTTCCGCCTGCATAGCGGTAAATTTCCGCAATATCGGGGGTAGGGAGCTGTAAATTTTCTTGCAATACCTTATACATTTTTGCCTAAAATTGCCGATACGTTGGCTTGAATTTTTTGCGCTACGTCGGGCTTATTCATAGAATACACGTGCACGTTTTTTACGCCGTTTGCGTATAAATCAATAATTTGATCGGTGGCGTACGCAATACCTGCCTGTTTCATTGCTTCGGCATTGTTGCCAAAGGTGTCGACAAGGCTCATAAACCGACGGGGGACGAAAGAGCCGGAAAGTTCTACCGCGCGCTTTACTTGGTTGGCGTTCGTGATGGGCATAATCCCTGCCACGATAGGCACTTCCACGCCAGCTTCACGGATTTTATATAAAAAGTTAAAGAACAAATTGTTATCAAAAAACATTTGCGTAGTTAAAAAATCGCAGCCCGCCTCTACCTTTTCTTTTAAATACGCAATATCCTGTTTTTGATTTTCGCTTTCGGGATGCACCTCGGGATAACACGCACCGCCCACGCAAAAATCACCGCTTTGTTTTAATTCACGCACCAGCTCCACCGCGTGGCGGTAATCCCAAAGCGAACGGTCTTCGTTCGCCTTTTCCTTGGGAATATCCCCGCGCAACGCCATTACGTTTTCAATGCCAGACGCCTTGAAATCGGCAATACGCGCGCGCACGGTTTCCTTAGTCGAAGATACGCACGTCAAATGCGCCAACGATTCCACGCCGCACGTTTCTTTGATATCCTGCGCCATTGCTAAGGTATATTTGCTCGTACCGCCGCCCGCGCCGTAAGTAACGCTCATAAAGGACGGGCGCAAACGGGCTATTTCTTCGGTAGCCGCTTTTACGCTGTCAAACGCGTCGTCCGTTTTAGGCGGAAACACTTCAAAGGACAAGGAATATTGCTGTTTTTGAAAAATTTGCGTCAATTTCATTGCGTTTTTTGCCCCTGACAAATAATATTGCATTTTACATTATAATACAAACGGAAAATTATCGCAAGTGTTTACGCACACGCGCGTGTATTTTTTTATTCTCTTTCTATCGCTTGACAATTTTTCTTTATTATTTTATAATAAAAATATGAAAAATCAAGTGTGTATACAACCCATCGGCTATATTCAAACCGACTTTAAAGAAAAATTCGGCATTCCCCGCCAAAGCGGGCGCGCAACCGCCCTGCAAGCGCAAATTATTTTTCATTCCCCCTATCGCAACCCCGATATGTTACGCGGTATCGAAAATTTTTCCCATCTTTGGGTATTATTCGATTTTTCGGCAACCCGCGCAAACGGCTTTTCGGCAACGGTGCGCCCGCCCCGCTTAGGCGGAAATACGCGCGTAGGCGTTTTTGCCACTCGCTCCCCTTTCCGCCCTAACCATATCGGGCTTTCTTGCGTGAAATTAGAAGGCGTTGAACACACCGCCGAATACGGCGATACGCTGATTGTCAGCGGTGCGGATTTGTTGGACGGCACGCCTATCTTCGACATCAAGCCCTACGTTCCCCACGCCGATTGTATCCCTACGGCTACGGGCGGGTACGCGGACGAAAACGCAGACCACAGCATAGAAGTACAGTTTCCGCCTGCTCTGCTTGAAAGAATACCGATGGAAAAACGTGACGGCCTGTTACAATGCTTAGCCGACGATCCTATCCCTGCCTATCAACGCCAGCCCGACCGTATATACGGCATGGCGTTTGCAAATTTCCAAATTAAATTCACCGTCCAAGACGACGTTTTAACAGTAATAGAAGTAGAATAAACACACAAACATATCGGCTTAAAATTCCCCCTGCTCGGTTACCCAAGCAGGGGATTTTTATTTGCGGTTTTTGTTATCGAAAATCTTTCCATATAACGTCAGCAGTGCGATTTCTCGCACTGCTGGTTGTTGAACTTAATGATATTATGGTAAATTTAGATATTTGTCAATCAATGCGTCAAACTCTTCTTGATTGCAACATTTGACATATATTCGATCAACCTCGATATGTTCAATAAATCCTCTATCTATAAATGTACTGGGACTCGTTGCCATAAATAAAACCTTATCACCATCACTGTAACTAATCAAGAATCCTTTCCCGGTTGGTGCTGGAGCATAAGGATCATGCTCCATATCTATATTTTCTATATCTTTATACAGTTCCTCCGCATAAGCAACATCTATCTCTTTGACCACACAATCTTCTGGCGTCCACATCCCTACTACATAATAATCTTTCGGATAACCAACTTCCACTATTTTTATTTCTTTTACTTCGTTCGTATTTTGTGGAAAGAACCAATATTCATTTTGCCAAGAAGAACTATTATCCCCTTGATAAAAACAACCGCCAAAGAACATCAAAACACCAACAAGAATTAAATATGGAAATTTTTTCATAATCTTTTTTCTTCTCATGCTGTTATCCCATTTACCTTCATGATATAATAGTCCAATAAATCAAGTAATTCCGCATTCAATCTCATTGGAAACCCTCTTGGATGCCCTGAACTACCATCTACTTGAATTATCTGATTATTCAAATCATAACAAATAATTTGATTTCTTCGTATTACTATTGTCTTATCAACGTAAAACAACCTAAATGAATACTCTCCGATTGGCACCCACGACGGGCTCGTGACATAAAACCTTTTAAAATCAATTTGAGCCAAATTTACAACCAAGTCCTTACCTTCCTCCTCGCTTAACTGATATGCCACATCGATTACATGTTCCGTTTTCGCTAATTCCGGACAATCAATATAAACCAGTTCGGCGCGTACAAATCCTTTAGACCATTCATCAAATGCAAAACTGCATGCCGAAAATAAGCACAAACTACAAATTGTTAATATAGCAACCAAAATAACTTTAATTTTTTTCATTATATCACCAAAATATAAAATTATCTTTATACCAAAAATCATAATAATTATTTCTATGGATGCCACCCAACCAATCAGCCATACGTTCCCAAGGGAACGAATAGTATATATTGTGAGGTGGGCTACATCCCCATTATAACTTACGTTTGTTGAAATGTCAATACCCTGCGCGGAAAAAATTTTATGGTTACCCCTTCTAAAAATCACCCCTGCCGGGCTTTCCAAGCAGGGGTGATTTTTATTTGCGGTTTTTATCCTATTATCTATGCGTACCTTTATGGAAGAGCGCCACCGTGCCTGCGCCCGAATGCGTACCGATGACCGGTCCGATATAATGCACGAATACAGGGTTTTTAGGGAAATGCTCTTGTAACAAGCTCTTGACGTATTCGACGTCTTCTATACAATCGCCGTGGCTGATGAAGATGGGATCTTGCTCCGTGATATCTTTCGTGGCAAGCATTCTTTCCACCAACGTGTGCAGTGCTTTCTTCCTGCCCATCGCCTTGGCTACGGCAACCAAATGCCCCGCATCGTCCACGTGCAAAACGGGTTTGATTTTAAGTATCGTACCCACGATTGCCGTTGCGGAAGATACTCTTCCCCCGCGCTTTAAGTGGAATAAATTATCCACCGTAAATTGATGGCAAATGTGCAATTTCAAGTCTTCGGCATACTGCGCCGTTTCTTCCAAGCTTGCGCCTTCGTCCGCCTTTTTTACTAAGTAATCGAGAAGTAACCCCTGCCCCATAGACGCGCACAAGCTATCCACTACGCAAATTTTACGGTTTTTATATTGTTTGGAAAGCGCACGCGCCGCTACGCGGAAACTATCCGCCGTCCCCGAAAGTCCCGAAGAAAAGGTGAGTACAAGTACGTCGCGCCCGTCGCGGAAACTTCGTTCGATATACGTAGCCGCCGTTTCCCCCGTTACCTGATAGGTGGTTGGCATAGCGCCGCCGCGCAATAAAGCATAAAACTCCTTTACGCCCAAATGCTCGCCGTCCATCCCTTCGTAATTGACGTTGTTCATCGTGTAGCCCAAACGTACAAACGTAACGCCGTGTTCTTGATAATAGCTTTCAGGC
>JAZQWZ010000045.1:0-23785 GCA_045632625.1 Candidatus Scatosoma sp.
TGCCACTCTATCCGTTTCTACACCGTCTTTATATACAACTAATTCGCCGACTTTTTGCCCTTTTTGAATAGGCGCACTCATTGTATAAAAACGTGTATCCGTGCTAATCCCCGACTTTTCACCGCGTTTTTGAAATGCAGCGGCCGTTCTTTCAGGGCATACAGCAACCGTTTTTTCTTTGCCGTTTACAATAGGCGCGCATTGTTCAAGCGCCACGTTTGCCTCCGCAATCGGTGTCATTATATAATTCGCAAACGCATAGTCAAACATACCGCGCACATCGTCAAAACGATGTTGACTTGTATCCGCGCCGATCACCACAGAAATTACGCGCAAACCGTTGCGTTTTGCCGTTGCAGCCAAACAAAATCCTGCTTGGTTTGTAAAACCAGTTTTGCCGCCATCACACCCATCGTAAAAACGAATAAGCTTATTTGTATTTGTAATTTCCGTAAATCTACCTTTTGGATGGTTAAATTTATCCAGCCAAACATTTCCGAATTTATAATATTCCTCGTGTTTTAATAACTCTTTGAGCATAATGGCAACGTCCTTTGCGCAAGAATACTGCGGTTCTTTCGGTAACCCCGTACAATTAGCGAACAACGTATCGTTAGCGCCAAGTGATTTCGCTCTTTCACACATACGATCGGTGAACGCTTCTTCGTTACCTGCAACGCGTTCGGCGATTGCAACACAACTATCGTTGGCGGAACAAACAACAATGCTTTTCAGCAATTCTCGCACGGGATATTTTGCATTTTTCTCTAAGAATACCTGCGAACCGCCCATCGATGCGGCACGTTCACTAACGAAAATTTCTTCGTCAAGACTTAAATCGCCCGCGGAAATAGCATCAAACGCCAAAATTAGCGTCATAATTTTACACATACTTGCAATGGGTAAATGTTCTGTTTCATTTTGCGCAAGAATCACACTATTTGTTGTAAAATCCATTAAAAATGCCGATTTTCCGTGCGTTATTATGCCGTTAGGCATATTCTTATCAATAGAAGCCGCTTGCACGTACGCCGTATTTACCTCTTGCGCATTTGTAAAATGAATTGCCCGTGAAAAACCCATTCCCATAATCACAGCCAAAGCTGCTGAACTTATCATATATTTTATACTTTTTTTCAAATTTACCCTCCTTTTTGCTTAACGAAATAAAACTACTCTATCACACATAATAGTTGTGTTAGACATAGCATTTATTCTTGCATCATTTTTTGTATATCGATACCATAGCCACGCGTTGGATCATTGACAAAAACGTGTGTAACCGCCCCTATTAGTCTTCCATTCTGCATAATAGGACTTCCACTCATTCCCTGCACAATACCGCCTGTTTGCTCAATCAATGCATTATCCGTAATTTTGATTACATAGTTTTTATTTTCTCGGTTTCCTTTATCAATTTTGACAATTTCAATTTCATACTTTTGCGGTTGCAACCCATCAACCGTGGAATAAATATAGGCATTTCCAGGCATTACGTCTTCCGAATCGGCTACGCTTTGCATCAAATCATTTACTTGAAATTCCTTGCTAATACAACCAAAAATACCGCTTGCGCACAACTTATCCGCCACACCCAGAGTTTGATTGTTTAAAAACATTCCGCGAAGTTCTCCTGCTTTACCGCGAACGCCTTTGCTCACCCCAACAATACTGCACGCATAAACACTACCGTCAAAAATAGTCAATTCTTGTTTATTTTCCCCAACAACAGCGTGTCCCAACGCACCAAAACGCCCGTTTTCCTTATTTATATAGGTAACCGTACCTATCCCCGAAACGCTGTCACGCGCTAAAATGCCTATTTTATAGCGACCTGTTGCTTTATCGCAGACGGACTTAATGCGTATGTGTAATGTTTCCGTATTACGCTGTATTTCAAGCTCCACTTCGTTTCCCTTTGATGCATTAATCAATTCGTTTAACTGCGCAATCGATTGCACAGCAACACTATTTACTTTTAAAATCTTATCACCAGCACGCAATCCCGCCCGTACTGCCGGCGAGGTTAAACCGTTTTCTGTTACCACTTCACACATACCGACAATTTGCGCGCCGTCAAATTTTAAAGTAAATCCTGCGGACATTCCGCCTACATAAACAATATTCGTCGCCGCATTCACCTCAAAATTAACAGGCGTATAAATTACCCCCATCGCAAATACGCCAACTGAAAGCGCATTAAAAATAAAAAAACTCAATTTGCGCATAATTTCCTCCGTTAAAGGCAGTTTGCGTAAATTGAGCAATTTTATTCCGAAAAGCTATTCAATTATTAAAATAAAAAACTATTAAATGGCGTTTTTAAACTCACAGGCTTGATTTACAAGCTCTTGCGCATGCTTTAAGGCAAAATCATTAGCCTCATCGCCACCTAGCAACCGCACCAGTTCTATCAAACGGGCGTTTTCGTCAAGTTTTTCAATGTGCGTCAACGTTTTTCCATTGTTTTCCGTCTTTTCAATTAAAAACGAACTATCGCTCATACAAGCAATTTGTGCAAGATGCGATACCGCTATGATTTGCGTACTCTTGGCAATTTTTGCTAATTTCTCACCAACAACTTTTGCCGTTTTTCCGCTGATACCCGCGTCGATTTCATCAAAAATATAAGTAACAATACCATTTAAGCCAGACAGGCGTGTTTTTACAGCTAACATAAATCGGCTCATTTCACCGCCACTAATAATTTTTCCAAGCGGTTTTACCGGCTCGCCTGCATTCGCGGAAAATAAGAACGTTACGCCGTCTAATCCATTTTGTGTAGCATGCTCGGCGTCTTGCTCCGAATATGCAGTAAAATCAATGGTAAATTGCGGTTGCGCCATATTTAGCGTACGTAATTCTTCCACGATTTGCTCGGCAAAGCTTACAGCCGTATCCTTACGCAATTTCGTGATACGCTTACAAATGGCATAAATCTCTTTTACAATTTTAACACGTTGTTCCATTAACGCTGTGTATTGCCCTGCACAATCTTGCAACAAATCGTGCTCGGCTTGTATCTTTTGTAAATATTCGTCAATCGCTTGTTTATTCGTGCCATATTTGCGTTTTAAGGAGCGAATAACATCCAAGCGCGCTTCTATTTCCGCTGCTTCATTTTCGTCAAAATACAGCTCGTTTCCCGCATCCGAAAGCGACTCGCTGACGTCTTCAAGCTCCGCTTGTAAATTTTCTAAACGCTCTAATAACGATACGTAACCATCATCATATTTTACGATAGGAGTAATTGCGCGAACCGCAACGTTCAATCCATCTAAAACCCCCACGTCGCCCGACAAAACGTTTGTCGCTTCCTGCAAACCATTGATAATTTTCTCTAAATGCATCATTTTATCACGACGATTGACAAGCTCTTCTTCTTCGCCGTCTTTTAAATCCACGGATACAATTTCTTCAATTTGATAGGCAAGCAGTTCCAAACGTCTTGCTCTTTCCGTTTCATCACCGCCTAAAAGCGCTATTTTTTCATCAATGGCATGTTTTTCTTTTAATGCATTTTGCAATGCTTGCTTTTCTTTTACAAGCGGTTGTCCAACAACCGTGTCCAACATTTTCAACTGATTGCTTTCTTTTAATAAGTAAAAATGCTCGCTTTGACCATGCACGTCCACTAAACTGTCCGTAACTTGTCTAAGCATAGAAGCCGTAACGCTACAACCGTTGACTTTAATGCTATTTTTACCCATCTCTGAAAAACGGCGCGAAATGATAATCTCTCCATCGCTATCAATATCCAAATCATGCAACGTTTGCACAGCCTTAGACGATTCGTCTACGAAAAATTCTGCCTTTACCATACATTCCGTTTCCCCATAGCGAATCATAGACCTATCCGCTTTTGCGCCCAACACAAAATTGACGGAATCCAGAATCACCGATTTACCTGCCCCCGTCTCCCCTGAAAGCACGTTAAGTCCGCTATCAAAAGATATTTCCGCCTGTTCAATTAAAGCTACGTTTTTGATGGTAAGCTTTGCTAACATATTCTTTTCCTATTTTACGTTTAATTGAGAAATTCGTTAATTTTCGTTACTACTTTTTGTGCTGATTCATCACTTTCGCAAACGATAAGAAGTGTATCGTCGCCTGCTACTGAACCAACAATTTCTTGATAATTTAATTGATCGACAACCGCACCTGCATTCGCCGCATTACCAGCCAACGTACGAATAACCACCATATTTTTCGCCGATTTTATGGATACCATACAATCGCGGAACAAGCTGCGCATTTTCGGGGATATTTCCGATACGGTGCGATTCATATACGCATACCGATATTTCTTTTCAATACCTGCAACTTTAAACAAATGCAAATCACGAATATCTCTCGAAATCGTCGCTTGCGTCACCAAAAGGTCCATTGCTTGCAATTCCTGACAAAGCTCTTCCTGTGTCTCAATTTCTTTGCGTGATATAATCTCTAAAATTTTAGCATGTCTTGCCGATCGCAACATAATCATTCTCCCTTCTTACTTAGCTATTATTCGTTCAACTTCGTTTTTACTTTTGTAAAGAAATCGGAATTCTCTTTCACAAGAAAATCCGCTGTAAACGGTGCCTTTTTTACAAAGATAGTAGCAGTTTCCGGCAAAGAAGTAACCGTTAATCCGTCCACAGTTACAACCGCCCTGCCTTTTTCCACTTGCAAAGCCACCTCTTCTTCATTTGAAAAAACAATCGGGCGAGCACGCATAGAGAACGCACAAATAGGCGTAAGCATAAACACGGGTACTTCCGGCGTTAAAATCGCCCCGCCTGCTGACAAGGAATACGCTGTAGAACCAGTCGGCGTGCAAATCAAAGCTCCGTCACCGGCAATTGTATAAGCACCTTCGTGTGTATGCGCATTGATTTTAAGCAACTGTGTTTGCTTTTCATGTGTATAGCCACAATCGCGTTGCATAGCCACTTCATTTAAGGCGTAATAAGTTTTACCACCAACTTCTACCTGTAATAAGCTGCGTTTAACAACACGACAAAGCCCTTTTTCAAACTGAGCTAATATTGTCGCAAGCCCTTGTTTTTCGTCCTTTTCAAACTCCGTCAAAAAACCGAGCGAGCCATAGTTTACGCCAACGATTTTTACCCCATTTTGCGCCGAAGTTAATGCCGCGTGCAAAATCGCACCGTCACCGCCAAGCACAACTACTACGTCTACACCGGCTATATCTTGCGGACTTTCAAACTCAACAGCTTGATAACCAAGCGATTGCACGTATGTAACAACTTCGTGAATAATGTTTTCGTATTTAATTTTTGCTTTCGTTCCAAGTACGCCAACTTTCATGAGTTACTCCTAAAATAATCACTTGCTTTCACTGTTATTTTCGCTTTTTAAAAGCAATCGAACGGTATCCAAAATTTGTTTTTTAGATGCTGCGCCCTTTTTCTCGGGCGACAGCCACACAACGTATTCCACGTTTTTCCCTTTTCGAATGGGGGCATTGACAATGGCACGTGGATACAACGCATTTTCTTCCGCATAACCGCACACTTTATCCACAATATCTGCATGAGCAAACGTATGCACGATTCCGCTTTTACCGATATTCTTCTTTTCGCACTCAAATTGCGGCTTTATCAAAGCAAAAACATCGCCTTGTCCATCAAGTATCTTGGAAATCGTTGGAAAAATCAAGCGCAAGGATATAAAGCTTACGTCTGCAACAACACCGTCTATCTTTTCAGGAAAATCCGCGTCTGTTAAATAGCGTGCGTTTGTATTTTCCATACGAACAACGCGTTCGTCGTTGTACAAACTTTCATGCAACAAACTTTCGCCTACGTCTACGGTATATACCTTTTTCGCGCCATTTTGCAATAAGCAATCGGTAAAGCCGCCCGTACTTGCGCCCAAATCAGCAAAAACCTTGCCATTACAATCATAAGCAAACGTTTTAATTGCGCGCTGTAATTTATAACCACCGTTGGAAACAAACTGTTCTTCCGCTTGCAACACTATAATATCGTCTTGCTCCGAAACTTCGTCTTTGGTTCGCACCGTTTTACCGTTGACAAGCACCAAGCCCTTTTCAATCGCTTCTGCGGCTTTTGTTCGCGAACCGAAGCGCTCCGCTAAAAACTTATCCGCTCTCATAATAAACACTTATCGATATATTCTTGAATTTCCAACATATTCACGCCGTATTGCTCTTGCAATTCTCCGACCTTTCCATGCGGAATAAATATATCTTTATAGGCAAAATTCTTTACGCTGCATTGCTTTTTCAACCGCAAAATTTCACCGCCGATCATCAACCCCAAACCGCCTAAATAAGCGTTGTCTTCTATCGTAATTACGTGTTTAGACTGCAAATTTGTAAGCAAATCCATATCCAACGGCTTCACAAAACGCGCATTTACTAAATCAAAAGCTTTGCCTTGCTTTTGTAAGCTTTGTAAGACTTGCATCGCCATCGTTAAACAGCGTTCCCCTGCCGCGATAACGGTTACGGGCGCATCATTTTCCGCGTTTACCTTGTGTAAATACTCCCATTTACCAACTTGTAACGCTGTATCCATTTCGCCAAGTTGCGCGCGGCCAGCTCTTGGATAGCGAATAGCCAACGGATGCATATACGTTGCACTCATTTTCAGCATTTGCTTAAATTCGGCAATATTTTTCGGCACAGCTATCGTCAAATTAGGAATTAATGAAAGATACGACAAATCGAATACCCCTTGATGCGTTTCCCCATCAGGGCCGGAAATACCTGCACGGTCAATACAAAACGTTACAGGCATATCTTGCGCGCATACGTCGTGGATGATTTCGTCAAAAGCTCGTTGTAAAAATGTTGAATAGATAGCATAATACGGTTTCAAACCGCCCGCTGCCATGGACGCACATAAAACCGCCGCATTTTCTTCGCATATCCCAACGTCAAAAGCCCGTTCGGGATACGCTTCAAAAAATTTAGCAAGCCCTAACGCTTCTTTCATCGCCGCGGATACCACAGCAATTTTATCGTTGTTTTTCGCTAATTCACAAAGTGTTTCCCCAAGCGCCTCCGAATATTCCGTATCTTTTGCGCCCCCCGTTGGAGAAACTCCGTGCGTGCCCGTGGGATCTTCTTCGGAAAATTCATAGCCTTTGCCTTTACGAGTAGCAATATGCAATAATACCGAACCGTTTTTCAAAAGGTGCTTTGCCTGCAAAAGCGCTGTTTGCATCTCTTCTACATCATTTCCGTCCCTTACGCCTAAATATTGCAATCCAAATTGTTGTAAAAGCTGTACGTTATCGGATTTTTGCTTGTTTTTTAAATCAAATAGTATGTCATGCATACCACCCACCGTAGGCGATATAGACATATCGTTATCATTCAAGATAATAAGTATGTTGGTTTGCATGATTTTCAAGCTACATAAAGCTTCATAAACAAGCCCGTTATTAAACGAGCCGTCCCCGATATACGCAATTACCGTATGGTCTTGCTTTTGTAAATCACGCGCTTTTGCAAGCCCTATCGCCGCAGAAATAGACGTGCCTGCGTGTCCTGTATCGTAACTATCGTAAACGCTTTCCTCGCGCTTAGGGAAGCCGGAAATGCCGCCCGCCTTTCTAAGCGTGGAAAATCTATCGGCGCGACCGCTAAGCAATTTATAGGCATAACATTGATGCCCTACGTCGAAAACAATTTTATCTTTTGGAAAATCAAACACACGAAACAGCGCAACAGTTGACTCGATCGCCCCTAAATTAGACGATAAATGCCCCCCGCATTGCATCACAGTGTCGTATATCGTTGTACGCAACTCTTCACACAAATGCAACGTTTCTTGCTTTGTCAATGATTGAATTTGTTGCGGTGTAATCGTTTTCAGCATTTTCTTTCCCCAAATCTCATTTTATTAAGAACATCTTACGCGCACGTAATCAATTAAGGCGTGCAGAAACTCTACGTTTCCGTCAACGCCGTCAAGCAGCGCGTGACAATCCGCCGCACACATATCCGCACGCAGTTTTGCGCCATCTAAACCGTACAAACGCACGCAAGTCAATTTATTTACGGACGCATCTTTTCCAAGCGATTTACCAACTTTATCAAAATCGCCCGTCACGTCTAAAATATCATCCGTCATTTGGAAAAGCTTACCCAGCTGTTTTCCAAAACGTTCCAAAGCTAAATACCACTTATTGCCCGATAAAATACTCGCAATGACAATGGGCGCCAAAAGCAGCTTTCCCGTTTTTTGTTCGTCAATGTAATGCAAATCACCCTCGGTTACTTCTTGATTTGTATTTTCAAAAAGCAAATCCGCCGATTGCCCCGCAAGCATACCGTAAATCCCAGCACATTCGTTCAAAAATTGCGATGCAAGCACGTATTTTTCGCCTTTCATACACTCTTGCATGCACACAAAGTAGGCTTGATTTAGCAATGCGTCCCCTGCTAAAATAGCATTCGCCTCTCCAAAAACTTTGTGGTTAGACGGCTTTCCGCGACGAAAATCGTCATTATCCATAGCAGGTAAATCATCGTGAATAAGCGAATAGCAATGAATCATTTCAATCGCTAATGCAAACGGCAAAATATCCGTTTTATCCACCCCCAACACATCCGCGCTAGCAAGCGCCAAAACAGGGCGCACACGTTTTCCACCGTTCAATAAGCTATATTTCATGCTTTCAGCTAACACATCCGGATTGGTTTTTAATTTATCCGTATACGTTTTCAAATAACTTTCAAACTCAAAAACATATTCTTGATATTTTACGTTAAAATCCGTCAAAATACTCACTCCTTAAAAGCCGCTACGCAAGTATTATACATTAACATAGTAATCGTCATAGGACCAACACCACCGGGAACAGGGGTAATAAAGGACGTTTTTTCCTTTACGTTTTCAAAATCAACGTCACCGCAAATTTTCCCATTTTCATCACGGTTAATACCAACGTCTACTACAACTGCCCCCTCTTTGACCATGTCCGCGGTTACAAATTTAGCTCGCCCGATGGCAGCAACTAAAACGTCTGCCTTTTGGCAAATTTCTTTTAAATTTTGCGTTTTACTATGACAAATGGTAACCGTAGCGTTTGCATTCAATAGAAGTAACGCCATGGGCTTGCCAACCGTATCGCTTCTGCCGATTACCACGGCATTTTTACCTGTTAAATCAATGCCTTCCGCTTCCAGCATTTTCATAACACCAAGCGGCGTGCAAGCTACAAGCTTGGGTTTGTTTAACGTTAAAAGCCCTAAATTTTCCGCCGAAAAACCATCAACGTCCTTTTCAAACGGAATGCGCGCCATCGCTGCTTCCGCATTTAAGCCCTTGGGTAAAGGCAACTGCAACAAAATACCATGTATTTTATCGTCTTTCGCCAACTTGTCCAACAAATCTTCCACTTCTTGCTGCGTAGCCGTTTCAGGCAATTCGTAGGAATACGATGTTATCCCCACTTCCGCGCAAGCTTTAATTTTATTTCGCACGTATATTTGAGAGGCAGGATCGCAACCAACAAGCACTACTGCAAGTCCAGGGCAAATTTCGGAATTTTCAATCTTTTCGCGCAACTGTGTGCGCATGCGCGTTGCCAAAGCTTTACCATCGATCAACTTCATATTAGTTCTCCTTAGCATTAATAACACCAGACAAAACGCCGTTTACAAAATCCGCGCTCTTTTCCGTAGAATACTTTCTCGCGAGCCCCGTAGCTTCCGAAACGGATACAACTTTGGGAATCTCATCGAAATAGTTAATTTCCGCCATAGCAATCAATAAAATACTTTTATCCATAGGATTGATACGGTTTTCCAAATAATGGTGACAAGCGTTTTCAATACCTTCAATCAGTTGCAAGCGATGTTCTTCCACCGATGCAATTAAATCGCAGGCGAATACTATATCGTCTTCTTTTTCCAGTTTAAATTGTTTAAAAACCTTTTTCTTTAAGGCATCTAAACAGTCCGTGTTAAATTGTTGCGCAAACACAACGTTCAGCGCCGCTTCTCTTGCTGCATTTCTCATATCTTACTCCGTAAATACGACGAAAACCCCTAGCGCTAAGCCAAGGGTAAATCGTAATAAAATTAATTTTCCGTTTCTTGTGTTTCCCTTTCACGTTCTACCGTTTCAACGGACGATTCTTCAAACACAACGTCCTGAATGTGAACGTTCACTTCCGCGACCTTATAACGCGTCATATTTTCCACGTTTTGCTTAACCGATTGTTGAATACGGTAAGCAAGCTCAGGTACATTATAACCGTATTTTACTACCACAGAAACATCCGCATAAATTCCATCTTTTTCTAAATAAAGAGAAATCCCGTTGCGTTTTCCTTCTACCGGCATCGCTCCTTCTACTTCACGAATTGCAAGTGCCACAATATTTTGCACGATATTCGCGTTATAAACTACTTTGCCGCTTTGATTATCTTTTGTGTTCAACTTAATATTTAACATACAAAAAGATCTCCTTAATATACTGCAAGTATATTATAGCACATCTTTTTGAATATTTCTACTGTTTTGACGATATTTTCTCAGTATTTTCTCTATTTTTTTAGCTTTCAGCATAAACAGGCATAATGATGATATTTCCTGCAACAATACCCGTTTCGTTTTTCATCATATTATAAATGGACAATGCGGTATCAAAATTGAGCTCCGCGGCATTGATAAAAACGTTTACGTTATCTGAATCCGCAGAAACGGAAACTACCGTATCGGAAAAGCCCAACGATTTTACCATATTTTCCAAAATAAGCTCTTGTTCCATCGCCGCTACAATTTCCATTTTCATCGCTGTTGCTTCTTCGTATTTTTCGTCACCTTCTTGATACAATGCAATTACGCTGTCCAGCTGCACAAGTTCTTCATTTCTCGTCGTCGTACGTTCAGAACGATACGTTGAAAAGTAATTTGCCGTAGTAACCCCATCCGATGCAGTAGGCTCATTCGTGTTCGCAAGCACGAAGTTAAATACGGCAGTTGCGGCAAGCACCGCCACCAGCGAAGACATTACAACAATTTTCTTTTTGTTTGACATAAATATTTCTCCTTTAATCTTTTTTTAAATACACTTTCACCGCTTTTTCCTGCGTACCGAGTGCCGCGGCTACCGCTTCCCGTACGTTGATAATCACTTGTAAATCCCTTGCGCCTTCACATACTACCACTACGCTTTGCACACCTTCTTCTGTTTCACATATCATAACGTCCGCCTCGCCAACACCTTGTATTTGGCTTAGCAAATCGCTAACACTTTGCTCCGTTTGCGTGACAGCAACCGCGCTTTCCGCACCATTTTTTTCTTCGCGAAAAACCACCCAAATGCCTACTAATACAAAAATACCTAATAGGCAAATCACCAACAAATCCCTTGCCTGCAATTTTTTTCGCGTCTGTATCGTAGCTTCTATTTTTTCTATGCTCTTATTCAAACAACACCTCGCAACCATATTTTTCGACCAAATACATTTGTATTTGCGCTTCCATTTCACTCTCCGCATTTGGTATACATAGGCATATGCAGGCAATTTTTATATCAATAGCATCTGCCCCCGAATACGTATCGTCTATTTTCAATAGGACGTCCGCCTGATAGGAAAATTTTTCCTGTATTTCCCTTTCTAAAAGTTGCTCCGCATCCTTAATTCGCATTTCACTGTAATACTGTATGAAACTTACGTCCGATTGTATGCCTGTTATAGAAAAAAAATTTTGCACTTCTTCCGTATTTTTTAAATTTTTTTGTTTTTGCATATATTGCGGAATCGGCGCAATAATCGCTAATAAACAAACCATTTTTGCAACACCTTTTATCGTCCCCGACATTTTACCTTCAGGCAATATCGCCACAATAAACGACGAAAACAAGACCGTACCGATAATGCTAAGTAAATATCCGTTCAAATGAGCGCCTCCGATGCATATACAATTAATAAAATAGACAAAAAGTACATAAACGCCGTAAACAGCAAACCTGCCGTTGCATATTGTATATTCCCTGCCGTTTCTTCTAAAAAATCGGAAACACGGCTTTCACCAAACGGCTGTGTAATCGCCGCCGTAAAACGCAACATTACACTTACGCTTATCAATAATATAAGCGGCTCAAACAGTACGGCAACCATTAAAAAAATACTCATACTCCCTAACGCATTTTTAATCAAAATACTGCCTGCAACCGCCAAATCAAAGCCACCAGATAAAAAGCCTCCCACAATAGGCACGCCATTGCCAATTGCATATTTCATCGCCCGGCGCACTATGCCATCGTGCGTTGCCGCCGTTATCCCTTGTAACGTAAAAAATAATCCAAACACCGATACACAAATGCCAATAAGCCATTTATTCATGCTCTTAAAAAACGCCGAAAACTTGCTAATTTTCAACTCTTTTGTTAAATTCCCAGCAATAGAAAAGGCTATTATAGTAATTGTTAAAGGAAATACAATGTTACGCACTACCGAAACAATCGTATTTGTAAAGAAGGCCACCGTTGGACGGCAAACTGACGCGGATACAACCGCGCCGCTAGCCGCCAGCAAGGTCAATAATAACGGATAAATAATTTGCATTTGCGTATACATATCGTCTATGCAAGCATACGCGCTTTGCAGACATTCTGTGATTATGCTTAAAAGCGGAATAAGCGACGCAAGATACGTTATCAATATGATCATTTCAGAAGAACTTGTCGACATTGTGCCGCTTTTTAACATAGATAACAATCCCGATAATAACGATATTGCGGCAACTGTTGCAAATGCAGGCATTACGTTTTTTACTTCTTGAAACATTATGTCAAATATTGCATTCCAAAATGTTTGATATTCAAAAACATCACCTCGTATGTACGCAAGCAAGCGTTCGGTTACACTGCCTTTCGTAAAGCCGTTTAATGAATCCATATATGCTTGCAATGCCTGTAAATCCAGCTCGGAAAGCAGTTGCAAAACCCGTTCGTTTAACTGTTCGTTGATGGTCGTTTCACTAGTACTGGCACATACTATCCTTAGGTCATCACACACCAAAACGGAAAGCAATATTATATGCATAAATATACAAATATACAGTCGAAAACTTTTTTTAAAAAACAATTTTTTCATACCAGTGATAAAAAACTTTTTACAATACCCAGCAAACCTTCAATTACAGGAAGCGACAACACAGCAACGGTAATTTTACCGGCAAGCACCACCTTGTCCGCTATAGCAGCACTACCAAAATCCCGCAAAATACCTGCGCCGAATTCCGTTAAATATCCCACTCCTACAATTTTCAATAATATCTTTACAAGTCCGTTTTCCACCCCCGACATTTGCGCAAGCGACGAAAATATCAACAGCGAATTTTTTAGTAAATCCACTAAGAAAAGTAAAATAACGATAATACCGCAAACCGTAACAGCAAAAGACAATTCCGGCTTTGTACTCTTTAACAGCAACGAAGTGATCGCTGTTACAAATGCTACACCTATAATCTTAAATATATCCATAGAACACCACACTAGGACAAATGAAATATATCTTTTATTTGTTCAAATAAATCTCCGATCATCCCGACAACCATTGCAAGTACAATCACCAAACCAACAATACTGACAAGCGTGGCAATATCATCACGATCGGATTTTTTTAGAATTTGACAAATAACTGTTATAATAATACCGATTGCCGCCATCTGAAATAAAATGGTAATATCCATATCTCGCTCCATCTGCTATATAATTAAAATCAGCAAAAATAAACCGCATAAAAATCCAAGTTTTATGTATAAATCGCCATATTTTTTATATTCGTTTTCCGCTACACTATAGCGTTTTTGTATCTCATCCTTCATCGCGGAAAAATACGTTTTTTGAGAGGACGAATCGCCTTTTCCAAGCATCTGAAAATAATCCTCCAAAAAACAGACTTCTTCCTTTTTTAAAAAAGTGTATTCCTTTAAATTTAATCCTATTTGCCGCAACGGTTCATGCATATTTTTTTGGAAATCAATCAAAAGTTCATTGAAACATCCGCTATATGTATATTTAGCAATAAATTCCCCCAAAGGGCGTTTATAATAAGCAATTTCATTAAGAAAATGTTCATTAAAAGCACGCAGTTGTTTATAAAATTGCTTTTTATTTCGATAATTACTTGCCAGTAAATATCCAAAACACGTGCTTAAACCAATAATTGCAACACCCAACAAAAATTTAATCATAAAACGCTAATTCCTTGCCGTTTTTATCGTATATTGCACGCAATTTACCCACTTCAACACAGTCTAAAAACACATACCGTTCAAAAATATTACGAAAAGGAGCTGCAATCGCATCTATTTTTGAAAAATG
The DNA here is from genome assembly GCA_045632625.1 of Candidatus Scatosoma sp. Taxonomy (GTDB): domain Bacteria; phylum Bacillota; class Clostridia; order Christensenellales; family Borkfalkiaceae; genus Scatosoma. Next base: position 14,325 of record JAZQWZ010000045.1, read on the forward strand.
TGCCGATGCAAGTACGTAAACACCTGCACTTACGGCTCGCTCTACGGCAATACAATCCTGCGCCAACAGCTCGTCCGTTACAATTATATCCGGGCGCATCGCGCGTATCCCCGCCTCAAATGCTATATCTTTCGTTGCAAATTTCAATACGTCACATTGCATTTCGCTTTCACAAATGGCTATTTCACCACGTTCATCACAAATAAGCACGTTTTTTTTATATTTTTCACTAATCATCCTAGACAAATCACGCAAAATCGTTGTTTTGCCTAATCCAGGAGGCGAACATATCAATACACTACATAGTTTGTCAGACATACATAAATCAAAAATGGCTTGACCACTATTGAGTACTTCGTGTGGCACACGTATACACAAGGACGTAATATTTCGTATTGTCAAAGGCTGTCCCTTTTCGTATACGTATTCCCCCGCTAAACCTATTCTTTCACCGTTTGCTGCAGTGATAAATCCACGTTTAATTTGCTCTTCCACTGCATAAACAGAACATTTTCCAGCCAAATATATGCACTGCGTTATATCATCAAAATCGCATATTAAAGCGTTTGTTACGCTATTTGTAACGCCAAATGCCCCTAAATAATGATATTTTCCCAGATAATTTATCATAGTTGGACGATTTAGCCGTATACGAATTTCAAACACTTGCCGTTCATTTAAGTACTGCAAGGCATCTTTTATGTGTTGTGGTAAAAAATCTAACATCTATATACTATATGTTGTTTATTTTAAGAATAGAACACTATAAAAAGAAAAACACCCCATCACAATGAAAAGGTGTTTGCTGTAAAAAAAGCTCGCTTTTAATTAACTAAAAGCGAGCTTTATCCTTATTTTTTATACAATCAAGCGTTCTTATTCAAAAGGTCTGCAATCGAAACACCGCTTGCGTCGTCTTCGTTCCATTCGGTAACTTCTTCAACGGGCTTAGGTGCTCTAGGTTTTCTTGCTTTCTTTTCGCCTTCGCCTTCTTCTTTAGCAGCGCGAGGCTTTCTTTCTACGTTTTCAGGCTTCGGTTCAAGCGCTTTGATGGAAAGCGTCATTTTCTTTTCCACGCAGTCAAGTTTTAAAATCTTGGCATCAATTTCTTGACCGATTGTCAAAGCCGTCGTAGGATTTTCAAGGAATTCGTGAGAAATTTGGGAAACGTGTACCAAACCATCAATACCTTTTTCAACTTCCACGAACGCACCAAAAGGTACGATACGAACCACTTTACCGTGAATTACGTCGCCTTCCGCATATTTTTCAGCAGCCAACTCCCAAGGTTGCGCTTGCAACTGTTTATAACCAATGGAAACTTTCTTAGCTTCTTCGTCAACTTTCAATACCTTGAATTGATATTTCTTGCCAATTTCAAGCACGTCAGCAACCGCCTTAACACCCGTCCAAGAAAGATCGGAAATGTGCGCCAAGCAGTCGAAACCATTTACGGAAACGAATGCGCCGAATGCGGTAATTCTTTCAACCGTACCTTCCACAACATCGTCAACGTGAATAGATGCAAAGAATTCCGCTTCTTTCGCTGCCTTAGCCGCTTCTTTCGCTGCTCTTTCTTCTTCAATGATAGCACGTTGGGAAGCAATAATTTCTTTTCTTCTTTCCGTTCTTACTTCGAGCATACGAAGACGCAATTTTTTGCCAACATATTTATCTAATTCTTTTACAAAACCCATACGGATTTCGCGAGCGGGAACAAATACGGTGTACGTACCGATTTGAGCCGTCAAACCGCCCTTATTGAAGCCGGTGCATTCAACCTCGAATTCTTTACCTGCTTGGATTTCCGCGATCAACGCTTCTTCTTCTTTCACTTGCTTAATAAGCTTTTGAGAAAGTTTTACGGGATTTACTGCAACAACCATAAGTTCGATTTCTTCGCCTGTTTTAGCATTGAAATCTTCTTTGTTGTACACTTCGCAGTCTACCTCTTCTTTGGCGAGAATAATTTCTTTCTTCGCAAGAGGCAACAACACTGCAACACCCGTGTCGTCCGCCGACGAAATCGTAGCCTTAATCAACTGTCCTTTTTTGAACTTGGGTTGACTGTCCATTTTTGCAACGACGTTTTCCATCGTTTCTTCCATTGCCGTTGCTTTTGCTTCTGTTTCCATTTCCATTTTTAAGAGAACCTCCTGAGTTTGCACGTTAGGGGTGCTTGCACCCATAACAAGACCTACCTTTTTAAATCTTTTGATTGTATTTTTTTCGAACTGCGCAAAACTTGCTAAACGAATTACGTGTTTGCAATGCTCTTTACAGATATCGTAAAGCTTGTTTGTGTTGCTGCTATTCAAGCCACCGATAACCAAAACCGCATCACATTGACGCGCAATTTCGCGCGCTTCATTTTGCCGTCCTATAGTAGTATAACAAATTGTAGAAAAAACTTCAAGTGTTTTCCCTACACAATTATTAAGTTTTTTTATAATTTTTTCAAATTTTTCCTTTGAAAAGGTAGTTTGCGCCACAATTATGCAATTTTCGTCAGGCAAAACGGAAAAATCATCGTCAAGCGACGAAAATACGTGCGCCGTGTTCTCGCACCATCCGTTCAAACCAACCACCTCAGGATGCGTCGGTTCTCCAACGATTACAATGGACTTCCCAAGCGCATATTGTTCGCGGATAATTCTTTGCGTCCGCAAAACAAATTCGCAAGTACAATCCACCACTTGGATACCACGAGCCGCACACTCCTCGTACACTTTTTTACCAACGCCGTGCGAACGAATAATTAGCGTAGCACCATCAGGAAGTTCTTTTAGCGTTTCCACCGAACGAATACCGCGTTTTGCAATTGTCTCCAATACTTCGGGATTGTGTATAATCTCCCCAAAAATATACGTATTATCAGGAGCAATCGACATAGCGGTATCTACAGCTTTTTGTACTCCGCGACAAAAGCCGCCGTTTTTTGCAACGATAATTTCCATACCGTTTACCGTCTCTTATTTTTGTCGGCTAGAAATTGCGTGTGCGCCGCTTTCATATCCAGCATTGTTTGGCGAATTTTATTATCCGCCTCGCTGATTTCTTCTTCCGACAATTTTTTATCGTAATACATACTCAAATCAATAGGCTCGCCTACAAGTATGTGCGTCATTCTAAACCATCTGGGGCGTTTATAGGTGACGATAGGCACAACGGGCGTTTTCGTTTTAATTGCCATAACCGCTGCACCGTGTTTAAACGGTAACATCTCCGCATCCGTTCTATTACGCGTGCCTTCGGGATAAATTGCAATTTTTTCGCCGTTTTTTAAACATTTAAAACAATCGAGTAAACCACGCACGTCGCTACCATCGCGATTTACAGGAATTGCCTTAATAGAACGCGCTAAAAAGCCCACAAATTTTTTTTCAAAATTTTCACGCTTAGAAACAAAATGCAAGCATTCCCACGTTTGCGCCGCAATATACACGATATCCATCATTTTATAATGGTTACCAACGTAAATGCACGCTCCGTCGTGTTTTTGCTTCTTACCGTAAAAACGAAACGGCTTAAACAAATAAAAGGCAGGTATTACCAACAAGCGCAATATATTTAACGCATGACTAACGTGCTTACCTTTTTTATTCGCTTTTATCGTTAATTTATACGGTTTTATTTTCTTTTTTGTCGATTTAACGTTCGACTGCATAACGTTTTGCTCCACCATAACAGTCCTCCGTTAAATTTTAGTCTGTATATACGCTTTTACTTTCGCCACAACTTCTTCAACCGACATAGTAGACGTATCCATCAAAACAGCGTCCGCTGCGCATGTAAGAGGCGAAAATTCACGTTCGCTATCCTGTTTATCCCTTGCCACAATTTCCGCGTGCAATTTTTCAAAATCTACGTGTTGACCGCGTTGTTCCAGCTCCTTAAAACGACGCATTGCGCGCACTTTGCTATCCGCTGTTATAAAAAATTTAAATTTAGCGTCGGGCAATACTGCCGTACCGATATCACGCCCGTCCAAAACGCAAGACATACTTTTTGCGATTTCTCGTTGCATTTCCACCATCTTAACACGAACAGCGTGGTGGGCCGAAATCGTAGAAGCAGCCATAGAAACCGCGTTTTCGCGAATCGCCTTAGAAACGTCTTCGCCGTCTAATATTGTATGCTGCGTACCGTCTTTATATTCAATTTTTAAATCAAGATTAGGTAAAATTTTCTCTACGCCGTCCTTATCTGCAGGGTCAATTCCCATACGCAAAGCCTTTAATCCGCACGCACGGTACATTGCACCCGTATCCAAATGCAAAATGTTATAATCCGCCGCAAGAATTTTTGCAACGGTGCTTTTCCCACTACCTGCAGGACCATCGAACGCTATATTGTACACTTCCGAAATATCTTTTCTTAACACTTTAGCACCTTTTTGATAAATATGTTTAACCTTTTCGTCGTTTTTTAGTTCCGTCAAGAGCATCAAACGAATACATTTTTTCAGCCCACCGTCAATATCGGGCTCGACAGCTGCAAACAGCGGCGCGAAATCGTAACCACACTCCCTTGCGGCTTTTGCTGGATGATAGGAATGAATATCCGACGTAAGAGAAAACACAAATGCGGTTACATCTTGTTTTTTAATAGCATTTAATAAAAAAACCTCGTCTAAGAGCGCTTTTACGGCGTCAATTATTTGCTGTTTTTCATCAAAATCAATGGTCGTTGCGCCGCGTATTACTTTCATACTGCACTCCTTGCATCTAAATATAATATAATTATATTCAAAAAAACATCTTTCGTCAAGCTTTTAGGCTGTAAAAGTTAAATTTCTATACTGTTTCCAGCCGCAAATCCCGTTGAAAACGCAATTTGCATATTAAATCCGCCCGTAAATGCGTCTACGTCTAAAACTTCCCCACAAAATTTTAACCCCAAAACCTTTTTGCTTTCCATTGTTTTAGGGTTAATTTGCGACAGCGCTACCCCGCCCGACGTGATAATAGCTTCTTGAAAACCCCGCAAATCCTGCAAATAGACAGGGAATTGCTTAATCGCTTGCAATATACGCAACCGCTCCGCCCTTGTAATGGCGTTAACTGGCTTATTTTCAGCAACGGTTGCCAGCTTTAACACGCAAGGAATAAGTTTTTGCGGCAAAACATCGCTCAAACCATTGAAAATTTGCTTATTTTTATATATGTCAAAATCCCTTAAAAGCCGTTTGTCTAACGTATCCATATCCAGCGCAGGTTTTAAATCAATATAGGCTTGCAACTGCTTAAAATCCATACGGTTAATAATCGAAGATGCGGAAAGTACAATCGGTCCAGATATCCCAAAATGCGTAAATAACATTTCGCCAAATTCTTCATATACCGTTTTTCCGCCTCTTTTTACGGAAAACGTAACGTTTTTCAGCGTCAATCCTTGTAATTGCGTATAAAAATCGTCTTTTGTATTCAATCCGCAAAGCCCGCATTTTAAATCAGTTACCTCATGCCCTGCTTCCTGTGCAAATATATATCCATCACCCGTAGAACCAGTAGAAGGATAGCTTAATCCACCCGTAGCAACAATAGCAACGTCGCACGGGTATTTTTGCTTATCAGTCAAGACCTCTACTACGCGTGACATAATACCTATGTCTGGCATAGCACTTTGCTCGGTGATAATTTTCTCTACTTTTTCGTTTAAATGAATATAAACACCTACATTTTTGCATGCTTTTTCTAAGGTTTTTGTCACGTCGCTTGCATGGTCGGATACAGGAAACGCCCTATTCCCACGCTCAATTTTCACGCTTAATCCGTAATTTTCCATAAATTGCAGGGTTTTATCGGGTGAAAAGGAATAAATTGCACCGCGCAAAAACTTTTCACCGCGTACAACGTTACGCAGGAAATCATCAGGCGCAACGCTGTTTGTAAAATTACAACGCCCCTTACCTGTTATATATATCTTTTTACCCAACTTTTCATTCTTTTCAAATAATACGACGTGATGGCCTTTATTTGCCGCGGCATAGGCCGCCATCAGCCCCGCAGCGCCACCGCCGATAACGCATACATTCCCCATAGGTTTATCCTTCATAAATTCGTTTCACAAAAAATGTTTCACGAGTGTGTTTTATTAAAGTTATACGCAACCGATCAAACGGTCGGTTGCGTATGCATTTCGTTTATAAATTGATTATACGGGATATACGCCCGATTTTGCCATATCTCTATCGATACCTTTCTTTTGAGCTTCTCTCCATTTGAAGAAATTCTCAGCTACTTGTTCGAATACTGCATAGGAAAGCACGTCTTCTTCTTTTTCATAATAGCCAAGTTCGATAACTTTCTTTTTAATTTCTTCGTATTCGGGGGAAAGAAGGTCTGCAGGTCTGCAGGAAATTCTTTCCGCGTTGCCAAGTGCTTTCTTTGCAACTTCTTCATCGATAGGCATAGGCAATTTACCGTATTTACCCGCCAACAAATCTTTGGTTTCTTTGGTAACCATTTTATAACGTTCGCCCATAACTACATTCAATACAGCTTGCGTACCAACGATTTGCGAAGAAGGCGTAACCAAAGGAGGATAACCGCTATCTTTACGAACGTTAGGTACTTCAGCAAGACATTCCATAAGCTTATCTGCTTTACCTGCTTTTTCAAGCTGATTGATAAGGTTGGAAAGCATACCGCCGGGAACTTGATACAACAACGTATTAACGTCAATCCCTTTGGATTTTTCATTCAAAATCTTATCATCTTTCAAGCGTTTTTCAACTGTTTTGAAGTGTTTAATGATAGGCAACAATTTATTGATATCAATACCCGTATCATACGGCGTACCTTGCAACGTAGCAACAAGCGGTTCGGTTGCAGGCTGCGACGTACCGTTACCAAGAGGCGACAATGCCGTATCAACAATGTCAACACCAGCAAGGATAGCCATAAGATATACCATATCACCGGTACCCGTCGTATTGTGCGTATGAAGATGTATTTTCGTCGTAGGTTTCAAAGCAGCTTTCAATGCCTTGATAAGTTCGTATGCTTTGAACGGCAACAATAAGTTTGCCATATCTTTTAAGCAAATATTATCCGCGCCGTTTGCTTCTAATTCTTTTGCAAGATTGATGAAATATTCATTCGTGAATACTTCTTTACCGTCTACAACCGCGCTGGTATAGCAAATCGTAGCTTCGCAAACACCGCCGTATTTCTTGATGGCGCGCATAGAAGTTTCCAAGTTTCTAGGGTCGTTCAATGCGTCGAACACACGTACAACACCAACACCATTTTCAATAGATTTTGCAACGAATTTTTCTACAACGTCGTCTGCATAGTGACGATAGCCAAGCAAATTTTGGCCACGCAACAACATTTGAATAGGCGTTTTTAAGTGCGATTTCAACGTTCTTAATCTTTCCCAAGGGTCTTCATTCAAGAAACGAAGACAGGAGTCGAACGTAGCCCCACCCCAAGCTTCAATGGAATAATAGCCGATATCATCCAGTTGTTCCAAAACGGGCAACATTTCATCAATACGCATACGCGTTGCCGCTTGCGATTGATGCGCGTCACGCAAAATGGTTTCCGTGAGCATTACTTTTCTATTTTCAAATTTCATTTCCATAATTATATACCTCTATATGTTAAACAATAGCAAGCAGGAACCCCGCCGCAATAGCCGAGCCGATTACACCTGCTACATTAGGACCCATAGCATGCATCAACAAGTGATTGTTAGGATCTTCTTCACGCCCAACGTCTTCGGATATACGCGCCGCCATAGGCACAGCGGAAACGCCTGCGCTACCGATAAGCGGGTTAATTTTACCGCCCGAAAGCTTGCACATAAGTCTACCAACCAAAAGACCGCCGATCGTACCAAAGCTAAACGCCACAAGACCAAGACCGATGATACCCAGCGTTTGTAATTGCAAGAACGTTTGACCGTATGCTTTACAACCAACAGAAACGCCAAGGAAAATGGTAATCGTATTCATCAAGCCGTTTTGTGCCTGCGAAGACAATCTATCGCACACACCCGATTCCTTCAAAAGGTTACCAAGCATCAACATACCCAGCAAAGGCACAGCATCGGGCAATAATAAGCCGACAACCAACGTTACGACAACAGGGAAAATAATTTTTTCCACCTTGCTAACCGTACGCAAAGGCTTCATTTTGATTGTACGTTCACGCTTAGGAACAATCAATTTCATAAGCGGCTTTTGGATAACGGGAATAAGCGCCATATACGAATACGCCGCAACCGCAATCGCCGAAAGCAAATCGGTGTTTTGACCGTTGAACTGCGCCAAGCTTGCAAGTTTTTGCGTTACGTAAATTGCCGTAGGACCATCCGCGCCGCCGATAATTGCGATGGATGCCGCTGCCGCCAAGTTAAAGCCGATAGCCGTAGCTGCAATCAAAGTCAGGAATACGCCAAGCTGTGCCGCCGCGCCCAAAAGCATACTCTTGGGGTTAGAAATCAACGGTCCAAAATCAGTCATAGCGCCGATTCCCAAGAAAATCAACGGCGGATAAATAACGTTTTGCACGCCATAGAACAAATACCACAAAAGTCCACGGTTTTCAACATTGTCATATACATGCGCCGCTTCATAGAATATTTTACCTTTTTCGGCATTAAACGTCAAACAAGTTGAAAAATCCAGCCCCTCAAATGCTTGTTCAGTTAACGCTACCCACTCATTACTACCCGGTAAATTGTATGTCCACATGCTACCGTCAAATTTTAACGCATTGTATACCAACTCACCATTCGTATAGGTAAATAATTCAGCAAGTTCTAAGTCATTAAAAGCCTTTTCGGTTAATGTAAACCATTGTCCATCGTTAAAATATTGCCATACACCATTTTCAAATCGAAGATAGTTAAAATCTTCGGCAATAATGTATTGCGTCAACTGTTCTTGTGAAGAAATTTCCATTGCGTTGGGATACGTACCCCAAAGCACACTGTAGGCACCAGGTAAGTTAATCAAGAACATACCAAACGCAATCGGTAACAAGAGCAACGGCTCGAATTTTTTCACGATTGCAAGGTACATCAAAACAAACGAAACCAACAGCATAACGTAGTTCGCCCACGAACCTTGTGCCAACCCCGACGATGTCCACAAGTCCTTAAAAACTTCGCCGAAATTTATAAGCAAATTATTTAACATTTTTACTTCCTCTAACAGATTAGCTTATTACCGCCAACACTGCATCCGATTCCACGTTTGCACCCTTCGTTGTTTGGAAATGCACAACGCCGTCGCAAGGAGCCGTGATATCATTGTCCATTTTCATGGCTTCAAGAACCAAGATCGGTTCATCTTTCTTTACACTTGCGCCGTCTGCAACCAAAAGGTTTTTAATAAGACCGGGGAACGGAGAAAGTACCTTTTCGCCGTTTGCAGGCGCTGCTTTGGGAGCAGGAGCCGCCACGGGCGCAGGAGCAGCCGCGGGAGCAGGTGCTGCAACAGGTGCAGG
>JAZQWZ010000046.1:0-4116 GCA_045632625.1 Candidatus Scatosoma sp.
GAGCAATTTGCCCAAGCCATGTCCTTGTTCAAAGAACAAAATAAGCAAACGCTCGTGTTGGATTTACGCCAAAACGGCGGCGGTTATTTGCATATATTGACGGAAATAGCCGCGTATTTTTGTAAGGACGGCGGCGATAAGCCCACGGTGGCGATTGCCGATTACGGCGTGAGTAAGGAATATTATCAGGCGTCAAAAAACCTATATGCAAAGTATTTTGGGACGGATAGCGCGATTTACGTATTAGCAGACGACGGGACGGCGTCGGCGGCTGAAGCCTTGATGGGCTGTATGTTGGATTACGGCGCAACTTCTTATGGAAATATTTGTTTAACCTCTAAAAACGGCGTGGCGAAAACGTACGGAAAAGGCATTATGCAAACGACGTATCCGCTCAGTGGCGGCAAAACGGACGCGGTGAAATTGACTACGGCGCGTATTGTGTGGCCGAAAACACAAACGTGCATCCACGATATCGGTATTACGCAAAATAGCGGTACAAAATGGGTGGTAGCGAACGAGCAAGATGAAGCGGAATTGCAGGATGCAATTTCTGAGATATTTCACTGAAAAAATTAAAAATGCGCATAGCAGGTACGCAATCAATGAAAAAACAGCTTAGGCGGTTTCGCCTAAGCTGTCATGTTTTTTATTGGGCAATTAGTGGCATTTTTTAATGGATGCAAGCGCTTTGGAAACTACGTTTTCTACGTTGAAACCGAAATGCGCAAACGCGTCTTTTGCGGGGGCGGAGATACCAAAGCTATCGATTGCCAAAATTTCACCCTTTTCGCCTGCATATTTATACCAGCTATAAGGGGAAGCCGCTTCTACGCAAACTCTTGCTTTTACGTCGCAGGGCAATACGCTTTGCTTGTATTCTTCGCTTTGCTTTTCAAATACTTCCAAGCAAGGCATCGAAACAACGCGCGCTTTCACGTTTTGTTCTGCCAACACAGCTTTCGCTTTTACGCAAAGCTCTACTTCCGAACCCGTAGCAATTAACAATACGTCGGGCGTACCTTCGCAGTCTTCCAAAATATAACCGCCGCTTAATGCTTGTTTGCCGCTGTTTTCGTATTGCGGCAATGCTTGACGGGTGAGTACGAGCGCGGTAGGTTGCTTGCCGCTAAGCGCGGATACCCACGCCGCCGCCGTTTCTTTACCGTCAGCAGGGCGATATACTTTTATATTAGGGATAGAACGGAGCATAACCAAATGTTCAATAGGCTGATGGGTAGGGCCGTCTTCGCCAACGCCGATAGAATCGTGCGTGAAGATATACGTTACGGGCAAGCCCATCAATGCGGAAAGACGAATGGAAGATTTGCAGTAATCGGTGAACACGAAGAAGGTTGCGCAGTATGCTTGAATACCGCCGTGTAATTGCATACCGTTTGCAATGGCTACCATGGCTTGTTCACGGATACCGAAATGCATATTTCTGCCTGCGTAATTTTCAGCTGAGAAAGTGCCGTATTTGACCGTTTCCGAGTCTTTCATTTCAGAAAGGTTGGAAGGACCTAAGTCTGCCGAGCCGCCCATCAGCGAAGGAATTTTCGCCGCAAGCAGATTAAGCACTTGCGCGGACGTTTGGCGGGTAGCCATAGGTTTTGCAAAGTCATACAAGCCGTCGATTTCGTCGAAGTTGGGCATTTCGCCAGACATTACAGCCTGGTATTCCGCGTATAATTCGGGGTATTGATTTTCGTAATCCACCATCATTTTCTTCCAGTGGACTTGTGCGTTCTTACCGCGTTCGCCTGCTTCTGCGCAGTGCGCAAATACTTCTTCGGGACATTCAAACGGAGCGTATTCCCAACCAAGCTTTTGCTTGGTTTTTTCCAAATTATCCGCACCGAGAGGAGCACCGTGGCTCTTTTCGCTGTTTTGCAAAGGCGAGCCGTAGCCGATATACGTGCGGCAAATAATTACCGACGGTTTTTCTTTATTTGCTTTTGCTTTTTCAACCGCTTCCTTGATAGCGTCTACGTCGTCGGGCGAGCAGGTCAAATCCACGCGCAATACTTGCCAGTTTTGCGCTGCGAAACGCGCACCAACGTTTTCCTTGAACGTAACGTCGGTATTCCCTTCGATGGTGATATCGTTATCATCATAGAAAAGGATAAGCTTGTTTAATTTATTTGTACCTGCAAACGAGCAAGCTTCGTAGGAAATACCTTCTTCCAAGCAACCGTCGCCGCAAATAGCATAGGTATAATGGTCAACTACGGGGAAACCAGGGCGGTTATATTTTGCCGCTAAATGCGCTTCCGCAAGTGCCATACCCACCGCGTTTGCAATACCTTGTCCCAAAGGACCGGTAGTCGTTTCCACACCTACAGTGTGACCGTATTCGGGATGGCCGGGCGTTTTCGAACCGAGTTGACGGAATTGCATCAAATCTTCCTTGGTCAAACCAAATCCGTAAAGGTGGAGTAAGGAATAATACAGCATCGAGCCGTGTCCTGCCGACAACACGAAACGGTCGCGGTTGTCCCACGTGGGTTGCGCAGGATTAAATTTCAAAAAGTGTTGATAAAGCGTGTAAGCAATCGGCGCGCAACCAAGGGGTAAACCGGGGTGGCCGGATTTTGCTTTTTCAATCGCTTCTGCGGATAAAACTCTGATAGCGTTGATTGTTGTTTTTTGTACGTCCATAGATCTATACGTCTCCTGATAAAAATTTTTACGTTGTTAAAAGGGCAAAGTTAAAAGGATTTTAACTTCGCTTTGCCTACTGCGGCAAATTTTTTGTTGGTAGCTGCAATCGTTTGTTTGCGCCAAGCTTGCATAAAATCGACAAGCGGTTGCGTATCCAAGCAATCGTACGCGCGCAGGAAATAATAAATGTCTTTTACAATTTTAATAACGCCGTTTGCGCTGTCTGATTCCACGTTAATGGGCAAAATGGGTTCGTGTAAGCTCATACGCATCAACGCCCAACCGTCGCCGTGATAGGTGTCGTAGCAAAGGCGGAACCCTTCGTAATTATCCTTGGCAGGGGTAGCGTAGTACGCTTGTTCACCGTGTACGGTGTAGCTTTCGATAATTTGTTTGCCGAGTGTTTTGAAATCCACGCCGTCCTTAAAACGCAAACGAATTTCCGTTGCTTCCAACGGCATTTGTAAATCGGTAATGTAATCGGTGAGCTCTTTGCCTTGTTTTGCCGCTTGCGCCATAGCGATTAAAAGCCGCGTAATTAAATAAGCACCGTCGTCCAAGAAATAATTTTCAAGCAGCGCCGCATGACCGCTCGTTTCAATGGCCAAAGGCGAATATTCACCCATTTCGTTAAGGTGCAGAGATTGATTGATTACGTTTTTGTAACCGCGTTTGAAACGCAAGTGTTTGCCGCCGCGTGCTTGAATAAATTTAGTTAAACCGTCGCTGGTAACCGAGTCGGTAACAATCGTACCGGGCTTTTCTGCAAGCAAAATAGCGGAAATAAGCGCGATTAAGCGGTTGCGGTTGATTTCTTCACCGTTTTTGTCCACAGCGCCCGCTCTATCTACGTCGGTATCGAAAATAATACCGAAATCGGCGTTTGCCTTTTTCACTGCCGCGCAAATGGATGCCATGGCGTCTTTATTTTCGGGGTTAGGGATATGATTAGGGAAATATCCGTCAGGGTCTAAAAATTGCGAACCCGTCGTGTCTGCGCCAAGTGGAGCAAGCACTTTGTCTACGAAAAATCCGCCTGCGCCGTTGCCTGCGTCTACGATAATGCGTTTGCCTGCAAGCGGCATTTCTTCTCCCGTTGTAGCGCGTACCTTTTCCACAAGTCCGCTGGCATATTTATCTAAATAGGGGGCGTCTTTGCGCTCGCCTTGGTTTTGTACTTCGGCAAAGCGGTAGGTTGCGGCAAGGTTGAGTATTTCCGTTACGTCTGCGCTTTCCAAGCCGCCGTTTTGCGAAAAGAATTTCACACCGTTGCGGTTGAAGGGCAAATGGCTGGCGGTAATCATCATCGAACCGTGGCAGCCGTATTCGCCGTTAAACGCTTCGTCTTTGAGTAAAGCAAACATAGACGGGGTGGACGAAAGTCCCGTAACGACCGCGTTATGCCCCGTGCAGATTACGCCGTTTACCGCCGCTTCGCAAAGTGCAGGGGAA
>JAZQWZ010000047.1:0-2943 GCA_045632625.1 Candidatus Scatosoma sp.
CTTTGACACCGCAGAAAAACAAACGCGAAACACGTTTTTCTTTCGTCCACCGACAACGTCCCGTTCGATGGCACTTTACGCGTCAAAGCTACTCATACTTTTTATCTTGGCTATATTATACTCTTCTGTATAAAAAAACGCAAGCGTTTGACGAAAAAAACGCATAATTTTTTTACATCATCGCAAACTGAGCATATGGGACTTATCTTTGTACGCACAATCGTTATCTTTATAACCACGTTGATTGTTATGCGGCTTATGGGCAAGCGGCAAATCGGGGAAATGCAACCCTATGAGCTGGTGATTACGCTGGTTATCGCCGAATTGGCATGTATCCCGATGGCGGATATCTCTATTCCGCTTTTATACGGCGTAGTCGCCATTTTATCCGTGTATTTTATCCATCAAATTATGTGTCTTTTGGATTTACACGTACCGTTTGCAAAATCCATTATCAGCGGCGTGCCGAGCATTGTACTCAACCAAAACGGTATCGACGATAAACAGCTGAAAAAGAACAATTTAGACGTATCCGACTTAATTGAAAGCTTGCGAGTAGAAGGATATTTTTCCTTAGACGCCGTAGCGTATGCGCTCTACGAAGCAGAAGGCACGTTTTCCGCGCTCCCGAAAAAAAATTATCAAGCTATGCAAGACTCCCTACCTTTACTGCTTATCAACGAAGGCAAATTTGACGAGAAAAATTTGAAGTATACACAAAGAGATAAAGCGTATTTTTTAGACGTTTTAAGGGGGCAGGGATGCGACGAACTGAAAAAAGTGCTGGTAATGACGGTTGACGGAAACGGAAAGGTATATCTACAAAACAAGGGGGAAAAATACCGTGTCTTTGAACTCGAATGGCAAGAACAACTCTGGTAATCAAGAATCTCACAGCCTGCTTTTATCTATTGTAAGCATTTTAATTGCGTTAGGTATTATCGTTGGGCTATCTATTTGGGAAGATTGCCGTATACGTTCCACGTTTAGCAAATTTGAAAGCATCCTCACTTCGCTTTACGATAAAACGGAAGCAGGGAAGGTCACCTATGAGGACGGCACTGCAACAGAGGAATTTTGGGAAAACAGGAAAAACACCTTGCATATTTGGCTACCCCACACCGCGATTTTGGAAATTGATTATCAGCTGTATGAGGCGGTGGGATATATCTACGTGCATGATTATAAAAGTGCCCTACCCAAAATTGAAATTTTGCTGGGAATGTGTAAAAATATTCCGCAATCCTATCGATTTAGCTTTGAAAACGTATTTTAAAAGACCAACCGCCTGCAAAATAGCAGGCGGTTGCATTTATATACTCTTTATACAATTAGAAATCTACTTCCGTATCGTAATAGCAGCATTTAAGCAATTTTTCCATTTCCGCAACGGAAGGTTGGCGAGGGTTAGAGCCCGTGCAAGCATCGGCTACTGCGTTCTTTGCAATTTCAGGCAATCTTTCCAAGAATACTTCTTCGGGAACAAACCCTTGTGCGCAAGGATAGCTGTCCGCGCCGTATTGTTGAATACATTGAGGAATATTCAAATCGTCGTTCATCTTTCTCAAATATGCAATCAAAAGCGCTACTTTTTCATCGTCGTTTGCTCCGCCCAAGCCCATATAATCAGCAATTTCGCCGTAGCGTTTTTTCGCCGTTGCGTCTTTTGCGTTAAACGCGATTACCTTAGGCAAGTACATAGCGTTTGCCGCGCCGTGAATGATGTGCGCGCCGAAATCTTCGAAGATTGCGCCCGTTTTGTGCGCCATGGAGTGTACGATACCAAGGAGTGCGTTGGAGAATGCCATCCCCGCCAAGCATTGTGCATTGTGCATGCTTGCGCGCTTGCTCATATCGCCGTTATAAGATGCAACCAAATCCTTTTGAATCATCGTAATAGCAAAGATTGCCAAAGGATCGGTAAATTCGCAGTTTGCCGTGGATACGTAGGCTTCGATTGCGTGCGTCATTGCGTCCATACCCGTGTGCGCAACCAACTTTTTAGGCATCGTTTCCGCCAAATCAGGGTCTACGATAGCCACGTCGGGCGTAATTTCAAAGTCTGCCAAGGGATATTTGATACCCTTTGCATAATCGGTGATAACCGAGAACGCCGTAACTTCCGTTGCCGTACCGGACGTGGAAGGGATAGCGCAAAATCTTGCTTTCTTTCTAAGTTCGGGAATACCAAATACCACGCACATTTCTTCAAACGTGATTTCGGGATATTCGTATTTAATCCACATTGCCTTTGCAGCATCGATCGGCGAGCCGCCACCCATTGCTACAATCCAGTCGGGTTGGAATTTTTGCATAGCTTCCGCGCCGCGCATAACCGTTTCTACGGAAGGATCGGGTTCGATCCCTTCAATAAGCTCTACTTCCATACCTGCTTCTTTCAAGTAGGCTACTGCTCTATCCAAAAAGCCAAACTTTTTCATCGAGCCGCCGCCCACGCACACCATTGCTCTTTTACCTTTGAGCGTCTTCAACGTTTCCAAAGCACCTTTGCCGTGATAAAGGTCTCTGGGAAGAGTAAATCTTGCCATTTTTTCATTTCTCCTTGTATAAAAAATTTACTTGTTTTCCACCTACGGATTTGGCATTCCGCAAGCACAACATATCCTATTATACATATACGGAAAATTTTGTCAAAGATTTTTTCACTTTCGTTACATTTTTATCGATTTAGTCGTATTTTTTATCGATAATTCGATAAAAAAGTAGCAAAAAGGCGTAACCGTTCGCAAATACTGCGAAAATTACGCCTACAATGATGTAATTTGATAAATTTAAGCTAATCCGTAAGCAAGCACGATACGCACGTTGGCATCGAAAATGTTGTGTACGAATAAGCGCACTGCTTCCGCTGTTGTGGCGTCCGCAAGTCCGTTTTCGTTACTTTTCAGCATAGTTACCGCCGCATTAAAATTTTTATAAATA
>JAZQWZ010000048.1:0-2666 GCA_045632625.1 Candidatus Scatosoma sp.
GAGTTCGGCATATAACGGAATCCACAATATTTAATCGGGAGCAGGTTATTCGTGGCGATAGGCAAGGTCTGATTTTCGGAAAGTCCGACGCGCCAAGATGCGGCACCCACCTAGCAGTGGCTGGGTTCATCTTTTTGCCGAGGTGCGGCACAGGCGGATTATTTTGCAAATTCCTGCTTTTTAGCATATAAAAACGGACGGTTTTCACCGTCCGTTTTTCGCTTATTCCTGCATTTCATCGCGTACCTGTATGCCGCCTTTTGCTTTTTTCTTCTTTAATTTGATAAGACGTATCAAAGCGGAGGCCGCCGAAGAGAGCACCCCTGCAATCGGCCAAACAATCCAAGTGATCCCCCAGTCACCCGAAAGAAAACTCCAAAGCAAATATCCGCCCAAAACCAAGCACCAGTACATATTGCTTAACAGGTCTTCGCTATCTCCGCCGTTTTTAACCGTCACGGAAAAATGCCCCGATTTATCTATTTTTCCTTGCGTAGTAAAAAGTTCATACGTACCCCAAACCATACCAAACCGCACGAATAAAAACACACCGATGGACACGACAAAAAACATAGTCGCAAGCGCATACATAAGTATTTCGTCCGATTTTTCCAGCGCGCCGAAAACGATTAAAGGGATAACGGCAAGAATACACAAGGCAACGCCGATTGTAATGGCAACGGTAAAGGGCGTTGAAAATTCGTCCTTTTTCTTTTGCATTTCCGCACGCAAGTCGTTAGACATAGACAAATGCACGTCTTCAAAACGCTCAAACGCCGCTATTTTTCTACCGCCTACGATAAAGAACGCAACCGCGATTACGACAAACACCAAAATGGTCGGCACGCCGATTGCCGCAGCGATCTTATCGGGCAAAGCACCCTTATCCGCCGCACCTAAAAGCAAGAACAGCGTAATGGGCGAACAAATGCACAGCATTACGCCGACGGCGATTTTCCAAGCCGCATTTTTCATTGTTTGTATGTACGCGCAGCAATCTTCATCGCATACCTGTATGGTGTCTTTAGGGTTTTCTTCCGTTTCTTCCACGGGTACGCAACGACTTTCTTTGCAACCGTCTTTTAATAAATAATCAGTGGAACAATCGAAAAGTTCGCTCATTTTCAAGATTTTATCCACTTCGGGCAGGGACGCGCCCATTTCCCATTTGGAAACGGCTTGACGGGAAACGTCCAAACGAAACGCAAGCTCTTCCTGTGACCAACCCTTTTGCTTTCTTAATAAAGTGATTTTTTCTTCCAACTTCATACGGTTACCCCCCCCCGCTTTTGATTTGTAACAGTATTGTAGCATTTCTTTTTAGTTACGACCACCAACTTATGCTTGAAATTTGTCAACCACAGGTTGCATTTTATTATTTTAAGCAGGTTTTAAATACTCTAAGCGCGTTTTTATAAGCAATCTTTTCTATTTCTTCGCTTGTAAATCCGCTCCTATCCAACGCCTGTATAAGCGTAGGCATTTGGTCGGCGGAATTCAACCCCAAATCGGTGGAAATCCCGTCAAAATCACTACCCAAACCAATATTGTCTATCCCGATTTTGCCTTTGATATATTTGATATGTTCTATCACCCAAGGAATGGTATCCCTGCCAAGCTTGCTATCATTATTTAAGAAATATTTTGCATAATTCATACCCATTACCCCGCCGTTATCGGCAAGTTTATACAGCATATCGTCGGTAAAATTACGGATATGCCGACAAAGCCCACGGGCGTTGGAATGAGATGCAATAATGGGCTTTTCGCTAATGCTTACCACGTCGTAAAAACCTGCGTCGGAAAGATGGGAAACGTCGACGATAATCCCCTTTTCGTTCATTACTTTAATAAGCTGTTTTCCAAATTCCGTCAAGCCAATATCGGTAACGGGCGTGATATCGTCGGGACGGCCGTCTTCCAAGAATTTACCGCGATTATGATGCCCTATTTTGTTTACGTAATTCCACGTTAAACAAATCATACGCACCCCGCGATTATACAGCGTATCCAAGCGCTCAAAGCTATCGTCAATGGGCGCACCGTCTTCCATAGTAAGAATAGCGGAAATTTTTCCATCCTTATGATTTTGAATGATATCCTCGTACCTGTATGCCACCTTTAATTTATCACACACCTGCAACTGCTCGTAAAACACGTCTATCATACGCATACAAACGGCGTACGGATCAGGGTGATGTGCGTGCGCAAAAATGGCGAAGCATTGTGCAAAATAATCGCCTGCAATCAGCTTCTCTTCATCAATTTGTAGATGAGATTTTTTTAGGGATATGTGCTCCCCATTTTCTTTCGCTATATCAATTTTCCAAACGGTATCACAGTGTAAATCAAATATCATAAACTCTTACTCCTTTATGTGACTAACATTGTAACACATACAAAAACTACTGTCAATATCTTCCCATAAAAAACCTTGATATATTTTTATGCATGCGCCTAAAAACAGTTGATATTCCAAAAAAAATGTGGTATAGTATATACACAATTTCATACGGCCCGTTGGTCAAGCGGTTAAGACGAGCTGCCCGTTAAGAAAAGCATTGATAATGCTTTTTAGGGGCGAGATGAGTGAGCGCATCGCCCGCGCGAACGGTGACCGAGGACAAAGACCACCTTGCTTTGTCCGAGAAGCGCCCTCTCACGAG
>JAZQWZ010000049.1:0-2149 GCA_045632625.1 Candidatus Scatosoma sp.
CGTTATGCGGAAGTGATAGCAAGATATTTTGCTTTCAAAGTTGCTAATCGTCCTAATGCAAGGGGGGGTGTTTACAAACCCATTATGCATAGTGCTATGATGTTTGTTTGGCATGGCGAAAAGACGCTTGCAACGCCTGACGGAAGAAAGGCGGGGGAAGAAATATCGAAAAACGCGTCGCCTGCTATCGGGGCGGATAGAAACGGTGCAACGGCGCTTATTTCTTCGGCTGTGAAATTACAGCCCACCATGTTCACCGAATCTTTTTGCTTAGACGTTATGTTGCACCCGTCTGCCGTGCAAGGTCAAGACGGGCTTGCCGTGATGAAAGGGCTTTTGGACGTATATCTTAAAAACGGTGGTATGAGTTTGCAATTCAACGTTTTCAATGCCGATACCTTACGCGACGCGCAAGCACACCCTGAAAAATATGAAAATTTACAGGTTCGCGTGTGTGGTTGGAACGTGCTTTGGAACAATCTGCCCAAGGCACAACAAGACGCGTATATTGAAAGAGCGGAAAATATTATTTAAAGGAAATTAGAAAAATGAAGTCGTTTTTAATGCTTGGTCAATCGAATATGGCAGGTCGCGGCGATTTTGGCGAAGTGGAAGAAATTAATAATCCGCTTTGCCATATGTTGCGAAATGGTAGATGGATACCTATGAGTGAGCCTATTAACCCTGATAGGGGGATTTTCTCATATTTCCATAGCGGCGTTGGGCTTTCCGCGTCTTTTGCTGACGAATATGCAAAATATTTCAACGAAGAAATCGGTTTGATTCCCTGTGCGGATGGAGGAACTTGTATATCGCAATGGCAACCAGGTGAGTTGTTGTTTGACAGTGCGGTTGCGCAGGCAAAGTTGGCGCAAAGAACATCCGAAATTGTTGGTATTTTATGGCATCAAGGCGAAAATGATAGCCAGAAAATAGAAGACGTTGAATTATATGCAGAGCGTTTTAAGAACGTTATTGATACGATAAAAAAACAACTTAATTTATCAAAAGACGTTCCGGTAATGATCGGTGAACTCGGTGAGTTTGTCGGCGATTATGCGGGTGGAAAATGTAAATATTTTCAGCAAATCAATGGGATTTTACAACAACTCGGCAATGAATATGGCGGTTTTGTAAGTGCAAAAGGGCTTACTTGTAGAGACGACAACGTTCATTTCAATTCCAAATCTTATCGTGAGTTTGGTAAGCGATATTTTAATGCGTATTTGCAAATCTTAGAAAAAAGTGAGACGAAATGACGTGATATGAGAGATACGATACATACAGTGCTCGGTGACGTAAATATATGAACGTGCACAAAAAGTTGATTCCGCATTTGAAAGAATTAGGGGTAAGTCAAAAGCAAATCGACAAAGCCTTACACGACAATCCGCTTAAACTGATGCAAGATTGTAAAAACAGTTAAAGGTGAACTATGAAAATAGTATCTGAAAAGCGTTGCAACATCGGCGAAGGGCCGATTTGGAACGATAAAGAACAAAAATTATATTATACAAACGGATTTGGCGGTAATGAAATTTGCACGTACGATTTCAAAACACAAACCGCAAGCGCTCGCCCTTTGCCGTTTGGCGTTGCGGCGTTTGCTTTTGATACGCAAAACCGCTTAATCGTTTCGCACGTAAACGGTGTCCATATCTTAAACGACGATAACTCTTTCACGCCCATTTACGATAATGAAAAATATAAAATTCAATTTGCTAACGATATGAAAGTTGGACCAGACGGCGCCATTTACGTGGGTACGCAAAGCGGAAAACGAAAGGGTGTTTCGGATAAAATAGACGGAAATTTATATCGTATTTCCCCTAACGGCGAAGTGGATATTTTGCTTGAAAATTTGATTTTGTCTAACGGTATGGAATGGTCGATGGACGAAACAAAATTTTATCATACCGATAGCGATACGAGAATTATCAAAGAGTATGATTTTGATAAAAACACAGGAAAAATCCGCTTTACTGGCAGGCAGGTATGCGTTGAAGGGGTAGACGGGTTTACAATCGGGCAAGATAATCGCTTATACGTTGCTTGTTGGGGACGCGGTCACGTTGCGGTTGTGGAGCTTGCAAATATGCAAGTTGTAGAGTATATTCCAACGCCGTGCAGTATCCCGACGAGCTGTGGT
>JAZQWZ010000050.1:0-18982 GCA_045632625.1 Candidatus Scatosoma sp.
GTTGACGGGATTGCCCGTGAAGATTGCAAACGACGCGAACGTAGCTACGCTTGGCGAAGTGAAATTCGGCGGTGCGAAAAATATGGAAAACGTAATTATGATTACGCTGGGTACGGGCGTTGGCGGCGGGATCGTAGCCGACGGCAAGCTTATCGAAGGTAATAAATCCGTAGGGGCGGAGCTTGGCCACTCGGTTATCGTGGCGGACGGCGAACGTTGCACTTGCGGCAGACGCGGTTGCTTGGAAGCGTATGCATCGGCTACGGCACTTATTCGTGATACGAAAGCGGCGATGGAGCTGCATAAGGACAGCAAAATGTGGGAAGTTGGCAGCTTGGATGCGGTTACGGGCGAAACGTCGTTTACGTATAAAGACGTGGATAAATACGCCAAGGAAGTGGTGGACAGCTACGTGAAATACTTGGCGATGGGGCTTACGAACTTTGCGAACATTTTCCGTCCCGAAGCGATTTTGTTGGGTGGCGGCGTGTGTGCGCAAGGGGATAATTTGGTTAAGCCCTTGCAAGCGCTTTTGAATAGAGATATTTTCGCTGGCAGTATGGGGCCGCAAGTGCCTATTTTGACTGCACAACTTGGCAATAAAGCAGGGTTATTGGGCGCGGCTGCGCTTTTAATGGATTGACGAAACGGTGAAAAACGTGCCGCCGAGCGGGTAGTTCGGCGGCATAAATAAACTTTTTTAAGAAATTGTCAGTTTTCAACGAAAACCGCCTAAAAACAGTTGACAAAAGGCGAAAAACAATTTATACTATATAAGCACTTTGATGAAAAGCGCATATATTGCATATGTATCCATAGCTCAATTGGATAGAGCGACGAGCTGTCCGTTAAGAAAAGCATTAATAATGCTTTTTAGGAGCGAGATGAGTGAGCGCATGTGGCGGCGCGAACGTTGACCGAGCACAATGCAAACCGCACATTGTGCGAGAACGGTCTACGGTAGACCGACGAAATAAAATTAAATAAAATGCATCCATAGCTCAATTGGATAGAGCGTCGGTCTACGGAACCGAAGGCTAGGGGTTCGAGTCCCTTTGGTTGCACCACAAAAAAGCACCCTTTCATGGGTGCTTTTTTGGTGTGCAACAAGGAAAGACGAAGAACCCCTGGGTTCGCGCGAGCAACGAAGTTGCGAAGCTCTGCCGAGGAACCGCGTGCGGAAACGGCAGATACCCTTTGGTGTGCAAGGAAATAAATCCTTAGAATATTAACGATTGAGAATACGCAAAAACTGCTCAAAAAAATTTTTTCAAAAAATTTACAAAAAACGCTTGACAGCGTAACAATGTTATGCTATAATAACATCGTAACAATGTTACGAAAACTAACAACGGGGGTAAGGAATTTTGGATAACGAACTCATTTCAAAGAAGGAACTTTTGGAAACGTACGAGATATCGTACGGAGCGCTGTACCGTTGGAAGCGTATGGGATTGATACCGGAAGAATGGTTTATCAAGAAAGCAACGGTAACGGGGCAGGAAACGTTTTTTCCTAGAAAGCTGATATGTAAGCGTATGGAGCTTATCAAAAAGCAAAAGGACGACGTTTCCTTAGACGAGCTTTCCAAACAGCTTTCTTCGCAATCGAAAAAAACGGCAACGATGGTGATTGATACGGTATTTGGGCAAAAAACGTTTTATTTAAGTGATATTAAAAGCGTTAGCATAGATAATGGCGACGGGGAAATTAAGGACGTAACCAAACAAATTACAGGAGGTAACAAATGAGTATGGATATGTGCATTTCAGGTGCGGGAAACATTCCGTCGGGAGATTATGAAAAAGTGTCGGTGGCAGGGCGCGGTCGGCTTGGCGAAAGCGTGCGTTGTTTGTCTTTTTCTGTGAGCGGTTCCAGTAAAGGAGAAACTATCAAATGCGCGGAAAGCTTTAAGGTTTCGGGCGGTGCTAAATTTGCGGGCGATATCGAGGCGAAAAACGTGCGTGTTACCGGTTCGCTTTCTTGCGGCGGAGATTTGATTGTTGAACAAGAAATGGCGTGTTTCGGCAGTGCCAGTTGTGAAAAGAACGTCAAATGTGAAAAATTGACCGTATCGGGCACTTTAAGTGTAGGCGGTGACGTGGAGGCGGAAAGTGTGGAAACGTCGGGAACGTTCAACTGTACAGGGCTTTTGAATGCGGAAAAAATAAAAATTACAGCGGATAGGGCAATGCAAATCGGTAGCATCGGCGGTAGTAAAATCAGTATCGGCAGAAAGCGTTTTTCCTTGTTCCTTAAGCGCGGCGTTACCGTGGAAAATGCCATCGAAGGGGATGAAATTACGTTGGAATACGTTACGTGCCCGTGCGTAACAGGTCGTATCGTCAATATAGGCAAGGGCTGTAAAATTGGCTACGTGCAATTTAGCGAAAAAATGGAAATGTCGCCTGACGCAAAGGTGCAAACGAGAGAAAAGATTTAATTATATACGCGTGAAAACAATGCCGAAAAAAATTTCCAAAAGGTATTGATTTTTGGGTAAAACTGTTATATAATAATAGAGTAAAAAAAATAAAAGCAACTTTTCGTATTTCTATATCAAATACGAAAAAGTTGTTTTTTGTCTATGAGGTTAAATGATGAAAAGAAAATATAGGTTGTCAACGGCGCTGGATATTGACGACGTATTGATGGAGTGTACTACGTACGCAATCAAGCTCGCCAACGAAAAGTATAAATTTGATCCCCCTCTTTCTGTGTACGAAAGAAAACAATGGGGGAAACAGGGCGATCGTTCGGACGTGATTTTTGAATTTTTTAAAGATCCCGAATTTTACCGCACGCAACCGGTGATGGCGGGCGCGAAAGAGTTTGTCAAAAAGCTTTCTACCATGACGGAGCTCTTCATTTCTACGGCAATTCCCCCCGAATATATGGGCATTCGCGCGCAAAGAATTATGGAAGAGTTTCCCGAAATTCCCGCCGACCATATTTATATGGGTGCGCGTAAGGATAAAATCGGCGTGGATATTTTGTTTGACGATGGGGCGCATAACGTGCTCCGTTCTACGGCACAATACCCGATACTTTTGCGTTGGCCTTGGAACCAAGCGACGACGGGCGTACTTGCCGTAAACACTTACGACGAATTTATTAAAATGGTGGAAGTAATTGCGGACAGTTACAGCGTGCGCGAACAGCCGGATATTTTGAAAGAGCCGAGCATCGTCGTGCTGGTTGGTCCGTCGGGCAGCGGTAAAACGAGAATTGCCTCGCAGGTTTTAAAACACACGCAGGATTTTGAAAAGCTTGTTAGCTATACGACCAACGATCCTACGGCTGTGGAACAAAACGATTGGTACAATTACGTTTCGCTCGATACCTTTATTCAAATGCGTGAAAGCGGGGAAATGTTTCAATCGACCATGTATGCAGGGCACGGCTACGGCTCGTGTAAACCCGATATTCAGGAGATTTTGAAGCATGGTAAGCACGTGCTCACCGCGATGGATATTTGTGGTGCAATGTCGTTGAAAACACATTTCAAAAACGTAATTACCATTTATATTAAGCGTGAAAAACGCGCGTTAATCGGTTCGTTGCTCAAAAGAAATTCATCTATTGAAGATAAGGTCAACCGTATTTTAGCTGTTGAATCGGAAGGACAAACGGCGCAAATTTGCGATTACATCGTAGAGTTCAATACCTACGACGAGGCGATTGAACAACTCTGCGAAATATTGCATATTGATAAAAAGGCATAATATCTAATTACGGATAAAATAAACCCCCACGCTGTTGCGTGGGGGTTAGTTTACAAATCAGCTTACTCGCCTTTGAAAGGGAGAAGAGCCGCGATTCTTGCACGCTTAATAGCGGTTGCAAGCAGTCTTTGGTGTGCAGCGCACGTACCGCTCATTCTGCGGGGAAGGATTTTACCGCCTTCCGTGATAAATTTTTTCAAACGGTTTACGTCTTTGTAATCGATTTGATCAAGCTTTTCTTGGCAGAATGCGCAAACCTTTTTACGGGGCGCTTTTTTGAATACCTTTTTAACAGGTGCTTTTTCTTCCATGATTATTCTCCTTACGTTTTTTGTTATTCCCGTTTATTAGAAGGGAATATCCGAGTCGTCGTCCATTGCTTCGAGAACGGGTTTACGCTTTGCGGCGCCTGCTCTGGGGGCGGGTTCCATCTCATCAAAGGAATCGCCTGCAGCCTTCGGCGTTAAAAATTCAACGTCTTGTACGATGATATCCACCGCAGTGCGTTTTACGCCTTGGTTGTCTTCGTAGTTTCTAAGCTGAACGCTACCCACAACGGCAATCTTGTTGCCTTTTTTGGTGTAACGTGCGATGGTTTCCGCCATTGCTCTCCAAGCGGTACAATTAAAAAAGTCCGTTTGTCTTTCGCCGTCTTGACCAGCATAATTTCTGTTTACGGCAATAGCAAAGTGGCATACGGGAACCCCGGAAGCGGTTTCCGTAAGTTCTGGATCGCGCGTTAAGTTACCGATTAAAAATACTTTGTTCATACAGTTTCCCCTATTAGTTGAGCTTCGTGATCAAACGTCTAACAACGTCTGCGTCAATGCCTGCAATACGTTTCAGCTCTTCAACTACTTTTCCGTCTGCTTCGAACGTCATAAGAACGTAGTAAGCTTCGTTCTTAAAGTTGATGGGATAAGCGGTTTTCTTCGTACCCCACTTGTCCGAAGATGCTACGCTGCCGCCCATGTTCTTAACGATGTTTTCGAACTTGGCAACTTTTGCGTCTTTTGCTTCGTCAGACAGTTCGTTGTTGAGCAAATAAAGCATTTCGTATTTAGCCATATTATTTTTACCTCCTGGACTTATTCGGCGTGCTACGCGCACGCAAGGCACGTATTATTATAGACTATTTTTTACAATTAGTCAATTATTTTTGCGCTATATTTGTAAGAATTATCGCTTGTTTCACCGAAAAATGCATAAAAAAGGAAAGCACAGAGCTTTCCTTTTTTGTTTGGTATTAGGTTGTGGGGGTTAATGCACTCAATACTGCACTTGTATATTTAAGTAATTGATCGATTGTTAAGTCACCGACGTAATCGGTGTCGCTAGCATCACCGTCTAATTGATCGGCAGGCACATCGTTAATGGTTATAACTTTTTCGGTGTAGTAGGGAGCGGTTGTAGTAGGCACTTTGACTTTGGACATAATTTTTGTATTATTTAAATTGCCTAAATCGTCTATCATGCCGTCTTCTTGCAATTCACGTACGGATGCAAGGCGCACGTTTTTCATCATGTTGTCCATGATACCGCCCATGTCCATGAGCTTGATATTGCGGTCGATGATAGGGGTGCCGTCGGTGTTTTTACCTGTTTGTAAGATGTATTTCCAAGAACCAGCAAGCGCCAAATCCTTTTGCGCAAACGAAACTTCGTTACCGTTTTTATCGCAAAGCACAACGTCTGTTGCTATGGTGCCGTCTTTATTTACAATCGTTTCCACGTTGTCAATCACTTTCACGTGATAATTAATGGTAACTTCACCGCCTGTCGTTTTACCTCTGTAATAGAAGTCGTCGCCGAATACTTTATCGAACGTCAAGCTGTTGATTTCTTGCGGTAAATCGGTAATGGTGGAATGTTTTACACTGTTTAAGATTTTGTTACCATCAGCAGTAGGGACTACGTCGCCGAGGGTTAATCTATCGTTGATTTTAGAAATGGTGGAGCCGTCTTTGAGCGTGCCGATAGTGTTTTCCTTATACAGCAAAGGTGCACCGTCAAGGGATACGAAATACGTTTGTGCCATTGCTTCGTGCTTGGTCGTTGTTTCGTCAACCGTTTCCGTCCATTTTACTTTAATTTCAGGCAAAGAAGCGTCGGCGCTAAGCGTATACGTAACGCCGTCTAACGTATAATCGGTTGTGCCGTTTGCTACCGCGCCTGCAATCAGTTCGCCGTATGCGTTAAACACTTTACCGTCAAGTACGGCTACGCGTTGTTGCATCGGCTTCACTTTGTTGCCGTCTGCCGTATCAATAAAATAGTGAACGTCCTTTTTGCCGTACAACATATACATGATAACGTTGCTGGTAGTATCTACAGGTAACACGGTGGAAAGCTTAATGCCGTCCATGATTTTTTGGTTGTCCTTTTTAAACATACCAAGCGTGCGTTCCTTGCCGTTTTCATCGTAGGCAATCGATTTCATGATTGCGTGTGATTTTTCGTCATTAGGGCCGTTTACGCCGAGTACAGACGGGAGTGCGATTCTATCGATAACACCTGTTGCATTGCCCTCCAAATCGCCGTAAAGCGTCTTTTTGTATTTAATAGGTTCGCCTTCGGCGGTGAAAACCAAATATTTGCCGTCTACAAGCTTGACAAGCTGCGTGGATTCGTCTTCAAAAGTCAGCGTATACGTGCCGTCTTCGTTGAGCGTAGGGGTAGCTTTCACTTCGTTGTTTTCATCGTCGAAGAATTTCGTGTCGTCAAACGTATAGAACATTTGTTGCATGGTTACCGTGTTCGTTGCTTCGTCGTATACGTAGCGGTGTTTGGGGCCGTAGGCGATTGCGCACATCATGGTATCGCTTTGTTTAACGTCCATAATCGAATCAAGCGGAGTGGTTCTAAGGCGCGTCATCAAACCGTCGCCGAGCAATTCACCGATCGTGAGCTGCTTTTTGCCTTCCTTCATGACCTTTTCGCCTTTTTCGTTTACGTCGTAATCCACGCCTTTTTCGCCGTAAACCACGGAATCAATCAACTTGTTACCAGTAAACTTGTTGGCTTTGAGTAAGTCTCCTGCGGGGGCGTTTTTCAGTTCGTAAACCAAGTAATCGGTGAAATACGAAGTGTCCTCGCCTTTGACCGTATTCGGTTTTAAAAGCTTTTTCTGCATTACTTCTTCTGCGTTCAACGTAATGCCCAAGTTTGAGAAGAAACTTATAAGTCCCGTTTTCCCTTTTACCACGTCCTCAATTTTCGGGGTGATGGCTTTCACGTCGTTGAGCGTGCCCGTACCGTCCGCTAACTTTTTGGCTACGTCGATAGCGGATTTGGTGGCGTCAAGGAACATTTTATTTGCATATTCGTCCGTCAAATAGGTAGACAGAGGAACTTCAAAGCCGGAAACGGATTTTACAAAATCCGCCGTTTGTTTGATTGTCTTTTTGGTTGCGAAATAGTAGGCGAGACCGCCTACGCCGCCAAGTCCGCCTGCAATACCGATGATAATCCCCAAAAACAGCGCGACAATTTTTCCAAGCCAACCGCCTCTTTTTTTGGGGCGTTCGCGCTTGGTGCGTTCGCGTTTGGTGGGTTCCTGCTTGGGGGCAGGGGTATCGTCTTCTATTTCAATTTTTTCTTCAATATCCATATCTACGTCGTTTGTTGCCATAGTTATGTACTCCTTTTTTAAGCATAGCTTACCATTATGACACCATTATACAGCATAAATGCGAAAAAATCAAGTGCTTACGTAAAAAAAATGGCGGCGTTTATGAAAAAAGCCACCAAATTTTTTGTTAAAATTGCGTAATTTTTCCCATTAAGGGAAATTTTAGTCAATATATCGTTGTTTTGCTTGCGGAATAGTTAGTCTTTAAAAACAGGGATAGACGCCAAGAAAATAACGTCGTCTCTTTCCGCTGCTTTGTCTTCCGCCAAAACAAACGCCTTTTTATAAACGGTACCGCCTGCCTTTGCAACCAACGCTTCTAAGCCGTTGAGCGATGCGCCTGTAGAAACTACGTCGTCGATAATCCCTACCTTTTTGCCTTTGAGCAAATCGGCGTCGTGCTTGGACAAATAGAAGGTTTGTTCCGCACCCGTCGTGATAGACGATTGAATTTTCAATTCAATGCCGTCTTGCATATATAATTTCTTCGATTTACGCGCTACTGCATAATAGCGTTGACCGATTTCACGCGCGATACAATGGCAGAGTTGTAAGCCTTTGGATTCCGCGGTAAGAAGTACGTCGCAATCGGCAACGAGCGGTGCAAGCTTCTTTGCGCAATGTTCCGTCATTACGCTGTCGCCGTGCAAATTGAAAAAGGCGATGGTAATACCGCCGGGTAATTGTAATAAAGGTAAATGTGCTTCAAAGCCTTGAATGTCAATCGTATGATATTTCATAGGTAAAAACTCCTTTTTTGCGGCGTGTATTTTACCGCATACAGCAACAGTGTAACATATTTTTTTACAAAAGTAAATTCATTCGGCGCGGTGTTTGCATATTTCTTGATTATTTTTTTATGGGTAGCGGTTTTTATTGTAGACTGGGGTTGACAAATTTTTGCGTATGTAGTACAATGAAAGAGAAAAAGTGTAAATTGCTTTAAAGGGGGAGTACCGTGAACGAAATTACGTCCATTACGCCGCAGGTGAAAGACAAACGTCGATGCAATATCTATATTGACGGCCGTTTTTGTTGCGGCTTGACCTTGGAAGCAACGGTAAAAAATCGTTTAAAAGCGGGTATGGTGGTTTCGCCTGAACGGCTTTCGGAAATACAACTGGAAAGCGAAAAGAATACCGCTATGGATAAGGCGCTGTATTTTATTTCCGCTACGCGGAAAACGCAGGAGCAGGTGCGTAAGCATTTGCGTGAAAAGGGCTATTTACCTGCCGTTATCGAGTATGTGTTGGAAAAACTAAACGGCTACGATTTTTTGAACGACGCGCAGTACGCCAAAGACTACGTGGGGCAAACGGCAAGTAAAAAGGGCGCAAGGCTTATCAAAATGCAATTAAAAGCCAAAGGGCTTGAAGAAGAGGATATCGACGGCGCGATGGCTACGATAGAAACGGGAACGCAGGAAGACGCCGCGAAAAGCATCTTGCAAAAATATATGCGCAACAAAACGGCAGATAGGGAAAGCCTGGCAAAGGCATTTAAATATCTGCTGTCAAAGGGCTTTGAATACGAGATAGCGCGAAGCGCGCTTACCGCGTTTGGCGAGCTGGACGATGAGTAAACAAAGGGGGCAGGTATGCAATGAATGAACAAAACGTAGAGTATATTCGCGAACATTTCACGCAAATTGCGTCCACGAACGAATACGTAAAAACGCGCCGTAACGATAAGCAAAACCTGCTTGTTAGCGCGGATGAGCAAACGGGCGGGAAAGGCACGAAGGGCAGAAGCTTTTCTTCGCAAAAGGGCGGTGTGTATTTGAGTATGCTCACCTTTTATCAGGACTTTCCTGCGGCGCGCGCGTTTGAGATTATGAAAAGTACAGCTACGGCGGTGTGTGAAACGCTGGTATTTTTCGGTTTAACACCGAAAATCAAATGGCCCAACGATGTGTTTGTGAACGGAAAAAAGATTTGCGGTATTTTAATTGAAAACAGTCTGTCGGGAAAAAACGTCGCCTCGTCTGTGGTCGGCGTTGGGTTAAACGTCAACAACGCTTTACCAAAAGATTTGCAGGAAATTGCAACAACTATGCAGTTGGAAAGCGAAAAGCAGTTTTCCGTAGGCGAAGTTCGCGAAACACTTATGCATTTCTTGCAAGCCGACCGTATCGGGGAACGCTATGAACAGTATTTAGGCTGGCTGGGAGAAAAAGCGGAGCTATCGGTAGGGGAAGAACAATTTTCCGTTACGTTGCAATCAGTGGACGACGAAGGCGGGCTTTGGGTGGAAATGCAAGGCGAACACCGTCGTTTTATGGCGGCTGAAGTGTCTATACGCGTGGATAAAAAATAACGGGGTTTTTGTTATGCGGGTAATTTTAACAAGCGAAGAAATGCGTGAGGCGGACGCGTATACGATACAAACGCTGGGCGTGCCGTCCTTAACGTTGATGGAAAACGCTGGACGCGCACTTGCGGAAGTGGCGAAAGTCTTGTCGAAGGGTGGCGATATTTTATGTCTTTGCGGCGCGGGGAATAACGGCGGCGATGGCTACGCTTGCGCACGTTTTTTAAAGGAAGACGGGTTTCATGTGCAATGCTTAGCGGTGGAACAGCCGCGTTCTAACGATTGTAAAGCAACCGCTCAAGCTTGGCAACAAGCAGGCGGGATGACATATTTGAAGTTTCCCGCTTCGCATAAATGGGCGCTGATTGTCGATTGTATTTTCGGTACGGGTTTTCACGGCGCGTTTTCCGATTACGCTTTGGTGGAAGCGATAAAAAACAGCGGAGCGAAAGTGCTTGCTTGCGATATTCCGTCGGGGGTAAACGGCGATAACGGTAAGGTGGAAGATTGCGCTGTGTTGGCGGACGTAACGCTGTGCTTGGGCGAATATAAAACGGGTGTGTATTTGCAGGACGGTATCGATTATGCAGGGCAAGTGCTTTGCGCGGATATCGGGATAAAATTACCCAAAGAGAACGGCGAATACGCGCAAATGCTGACGCAAGCGGATGTTAGAAATTTGTTGCCCAGCCGTAAACGTAATACGCATAAGGGAAGCTATGGAAAAGCGGCGATTGTTGCAGGCAGCTTGGCGTATTCAGGGGCGGCGCATTTGTCGCATACGGCGCTGTTTGCAACGGCGGCGTGTTTGCGTACAGGCGTGGGTTATACAACGCTGTACGTACCTAAAAATTTACTTTCCGCGTGTATGCTGAAAACACCGGAAGCGTTGCTGAAAAGTATCAACGACGGGGACAGGTATGCGTTCAACGAAGAAAAGTTGCAGGAATTGACGGCATATAGCGCCGTTGCGTTCGGCATGGGTATGGGGCAAAGCGAGGACGTGCAAAAGGGCGCGGCTTGGCTAATTGCAAATTATCAAGGCAAGCTTATTTTAGACGCGGACGCGATTAACGCTCTGGCGCTTTTGCCGAAAGAACGACTGCAGGCGTTATTTGCGCAAAAAAAATGCGACGTTTTGCTAACGCCGCACGTGAAGGAATTTTCCCGTTTATCGGGTTTGTCGGTTGCGGAAATTTTACAAAACGGCGCGCGTGCCGCACAGTCGTTTGCAAAGCAAAACAAAGCGACGGTGCTGTTGAAAAACGCAGTTACCTGCATTGCCCATAAAAACGCAGTGTATGTACAAACGTGCGGTTGCTCAGGGCAAGCAAAGGGCGGTAGCGGCGACGTGCTTGCAGGGGTAATTACAGGGCTTGCGGCAAGCGGTTTATCCTGCGTAGAGGCGGCGTGCGTAGGCTCGTATTTATGCGGCGAGGCAGCGGAAAAGGCGGCGGAAAAATTAAGCGAATATGCGATGCTCCCCAGCGATATCATCGCACACCTGGGTGCGGCGTTTTTGTCTGTATTAGGTCAAGAATAACCGAAAACGCGTATAAAAATTGCGGTGATAAGCAATAGAAAAGCGAAGATAAAATAATAGAGCGAAAAGGGAGTAAAAAAGGAAAGCATAAGCACAAACAGCGCGCTGATAACAAATCGGCGCGCGTTATTTTTTGCAAAGCAAATACGCAAGCGGCGTTTGCGTTTGTCGGTAGTAATTTCTTCGCCTAAGTAGGTCTGTGGCAAAGCGTTGTATTTTTTTAAAAACGCATACGCCCATTCGCCTGTGTTCGGCGTGATGCCTAAGCGATGGCAAAGCGCAAATGCTTGCTCTTCCATTTGCAGGCAAACAAGCACTTTGTTTTTAGCGGTGGAAAAACGGTAAATTTTAGCCACTTCTTCTGCGGTAACGGGCGAAAATTGCAAATAGAAAAAATAGTAATCCGTTGGCGTTTCCATGCGGGTTTTTCCATATTTTTGGGCGGTTTGCGTTTGAGGATTTTGTAAAAATACTTCGTAAAACATATCGCGCGCCTTTTCAGGGGGGAGCAGGCAAAGATGCAGATGTAATTTTTCTTTCAAAGCAAGCTCCGAGCGCTTTAAAAGGGTGGTTTTGCGTTTGCTTTGCCAAAGCGCGCCAAGCGCGCAACTGCAAAGTGTGCCGCATACGCCGCTTAAAAGGATCGCGATGGTAAGTGATACGCCCACGTAACGAAAAATGCATAAAGTTAATAAAAATGTAACAAAAAAACTAAAAATTAAGTCGGAAATAAAAGCAGATTTATTCATATGCAGTATTTTTGCCATTTTTTACGTATTTTACACTTGAAAAAAATCAAAATATATAGTATAATGTACGAAAGGCGGTAAAAATATGAAAATTGGGATTTTCGGTGGGTCGTTTGACCCCGTGCATATCGAGCATATTCATTTGGCGCAAGCGGCTGTTGCTGAGCTTGGGCTGGATACGCTGTGGATTATGCCCGCCTACGCACCGCCGCATAAACCGTACAAAGTACTAACTGCGGACGAGCACCGTTTGCAAATGTGCCGTTTGGCGTTTGCGGACGTGCCTAACGTGAAGGTTTGCGATTATGAAATGCAACAAAAGGGGACGAGCTACACCTATTTAACTTGTGAGCATTTCAAAAAGCTGTATCCCGCGGCACAGCTGTACTGGCTGGTAGGTACGGATATGCTTCGTGATTTTCCCACTTGGAAATACCCCGAAAAGATACTCTCCGCCGTTACGCTTGCCGTTTGTGCGCGCGACGAACAAGGCGACTGGCTAAAACGAGAACAGCAGGCGTTTATTAAGCGGTTTGGACAGCCGTTTGAGGTGCTGACCTATCAAGGTGCGGACGTATCGTCTACAAAAATCCGCGTGCTTGCCGCCGCGCAGGAAAACGTGGCGCATTTGGTAGGGAACGCGGTGCAAGCGTATATTCAAGACAACGGCTTGTACAAAATAGAAAACGCGAAGCAGGCGCTTGCGCTTGAAAAACCGCAAAGAAAAGCACACAGCTTACGAGTTGCGGAAGTTGCGGCGAAAAAGGCGGCGCAGCTGCGTATGAACGAGCAAAAGGCGATTGCCGCCGCGCTCTTTCACGACTGCGGAAAAAACGTGGAAACGGACAACGCGTTGTTGCAGGGCTTTATTCTGCCAAGCGAATTTGGCGAAGTGCCTGCGCAAGTGGTGCATCAATTTACGGGCGCATATTTGGCGCAAACGCAGTTTGGCATAACAGACGAAGATATTTTAAACGCCGTGCGCTATCATACGAGCGGTCGCCCGAATATGTCGGCGCTGGAAAAGCTGATTTTTCTTGCGGATATGGTGGAAGAGGAACGTAGTTACGACGTAGTGGAAGATATCCGCTCGGCATTTTGGTCGGCGCAAGGCGATAAGGAAAATGCCTTGGATGCGTGCTTATTGCTTGCTTTGGAGCAAACGTCGGTATTTTTGCGGCGTATAGGTCAAACGGTGTATCCGTTGACTTTGGATGCTTTACAATTTTATAAACAACACACGAAAAAGGAGAAAATAGACAATGAGTGAAGTGAACAGCAAACAACTTGCGCTTGCCATTTGCAAAGCGCTGGCGGATAAACGCGGTAAGGATATCGTATCGTTATACGTACGCGAAAAGACGGATTTGTGCGATTATTTTATCATCGCAAGCGGTTCTAACGCGCCGCAAATCAAGGCGATGGGAGAACGCGTAGAAGAGCTTATCGAGCGTGAATTTAATATCGTGCCTACCCGCACCGAAGGGGTACGCGACGGGCGTTGGGCGGTCATTGATTACGCGGACGTTATCGTGCATATTTTCAACGACGAAACGCGCCTTTTCTATCATTTGGAACGCCTTTGGAATAGCGGTGAAAACTTGCAAAAATACAATGAAGAAAAGGAAGATTTTGAAACGCCTTAACGGTATTTTACAGTAAAAAAACAACCAGCCGAGCGCGCATTTACGCTCGGCTGGGTTTTTTCTATTTAAACCGTATTTGTTTTGGCTCGGTGTAGCCTGGCTTTGTTTTGCGCTTGCGCTCCACGATGTAATAGACGGGTGCAGGTGTTTCTTGCTTTGGTTTGGGTTGTTCTTGCGTGGGCGGTTTTTCAGCTTGCGCAGGTTTGGATTTTTCTTGGTTTTGCGCTTGGTATTTCCAACCGAATTTGACAAGGCGCGCAAGGTGCACCAGTGAAAAACACATAATAAACAAAAGCACGGCGCACACAATCCCAAGCGCCGTATGCGCGGCAAGTAAATTGTCGATAAATACAGTAAGCATGCGCTTATTATACTGTACTATGCAGGATAAATTGTGTAATATTTTGGCGAAAAAGAGCGGTGTTTATCGAAAAGCGTTTTTCGCGTTACAATGGGGGCAGGTACGCGTTGAAATGCAAATAAAGCATAATTTTTTTACTGAAAACATACGATAAAAGTATGAAAAAAGGTATGTTTGCCGCGATGGCGGCGGTATTTGCAATGTTTAGTGTGGCAATCGGGCTTTGTGTACGCGCTTTGACCGTTCCGCAAACGGTATTTGGAGAAACTTCGGCACAAATCACCATAGTGTTGGACGCAGGGCACGGCGGAAAGGACGGCGGTGTGGTAGGCAAGAAAACCAAGGTAAAGGAAAGTGATTTAAATTTGGAAATCACGCAGCAACTTGGGTATCAGCTGGAAGAAATGGGCTTTCAAGTGGTGCTTACACGCAAAACGCAGGCGGGCTTATACGGCTTACCTACCCGCGGTTTTAAAAAGCGTGATATGCAAAAGCGCAAGGAAATTATTGAAAAAACCAACCCCGATTTGGTGTTGTCTATACATCAAAATCTCTATCCCACAAGCGGCACGAGGGGCGCACAAGTGTTTTATTTAAAGGGAAACGCGCAAGGCGAAGCGTTTGCAAATGCGCTGCAAACGCCACTCAATAAAACGTATGAAAAGCAAGGCGCGAAAGCAAGAGTATGTAAAGCCGCCGATTATTTTATGCTAACCTGCGCGCCCTGTCCGTCGGTAATTGTCGAATGCGGTTTTTTATCCAACGCGCAAGACGAGGCGTTGCTGGTGAAGCCCGCCTTTCAAAAGGAACTTGTTTCCGCTATCGTTTCTGGAATCATAGTTTACTTGTCGCAAACTCTTTCGTAAAATACTTACCGATATGCGCACAAACACTTGTTTTTTCTCTGTAATTGTGGTATAATAGCCTTGATATGCTACATTTATGTAGCAAGACAAGGAGAACGCAGGCGTGACGATAGAGCAGGCAAAACAAAAAAATCCCGTAACGCTCGCCTTTTTGGGTGACGCGGTGTATACGCTATGGGTTAGGCAAAAGCTAGTGGAAAGAGCGGACGCGAAACCTTCCGATTTACAACGCACGGCGGCGCAAATCGTTTCCGCGCGCGGACAAAGCGCGTTTTTGGAAAGGGTTTTGCCTATGCTCACGCAAGAGGAAGAAGAAATTTTTCGCCGTGGCAGAAATGCGAAAAAACCGACGAAGAGCAAAAACGCCAGCGTGGCGGATTATAGCCGTTCGACAGGGTTTGAAGCGGTGCTCGGTTTTTTGCATGTAACGGGGCAAACGGAGCGTATTGACGAGTTGCTTGCGCAAACGGACGAAAGTGTATTTACACCGCAAACGGCGCAAAAAGTTTATAAGCCCTGCGGAAGATAAAGAAGGAGAAAGTATATGAAAACGGAAGGCAGACACGCCGTTATTGAACTTTTGAAAACGGGTAAAAATATAGATAAGTTGCTTATTGAAAAGGGGGCGGACGGCTCGGCGAAGATGATTTTTGCGGAAGCGAGAAAACGCAACATCCGCGTGCAATTTGTGGACAAGCAGGTGCTCGATAAGGAAAGCGTTTCCCGCCGTCACCAAGGCGTAATCGCGTTTACAACCGATTATGAATATTTTGATTTAGACGATATTATGCAAGCGAAAAAAAGCGAAAAGGGCGGCTTTATCGTGCTTTGCGACGGCATTGAGGACGTGCACAATTTGGGTAGTATTATTCGTGTTGCCGAATGTGCTGGCGCGGACGGCGTCGTAATTCCTAAATCGGGCAGTGCGTCGGTGACGGAAAGCGTAATCCGTATTTCCGCAGGCGCAGCGGAGCATATGAAGGTGGGGAAAGTGCCTAACCTGGGACAGGCAATAGAAACGCTGCAAAAAAACGGGTACTGGGTGTATGCGTTGGAAGCAGGCGGCGAAGATATTTATGCGGAAGATTTTAAGGGCAACGTAGCGCTTGTCGTTGGCGGCGAAGACAGCGGCGTAAAGCGTTTAAATAAAGAAAAATGCGATAAAATTTTGTCCTTGCCGTTGCAAGGGAAAGTCAACTCGCTTAACGCCTCGGTGGCGCTTGGTATTGCGTCGTATGAAGTGCTGAGAAAGCGTTTATAAGCAATCTAAAAACAAAGTTTTTAAAAGGAGCGATTATGGGAAAAATACAAAGGAATAACGATACTCGCTCCGACGAACAGTTGGTTGCGTTGGTGCAGGCGGGCGAGCGAAAGATAGAAGAAATTATTTTTGAACGCTATCGCGATTTGGTGCGTAGTTTGGCCCGTCGGTTTTTCCTGGTTGGCGGCGATATGGAAGATTTGACGCAGGAAGGTATGATGGGCTTGTATCAAGCCATGCGTGAATACGACGCCGATAAAAAGAGTAGTTTTAAAAGCTTTGCGTATCTTTGCGTGTATCGCCGTATCGTCGATGCGGTAAAGAGTGCGGCAAGCAAAAAACAAGAACCGTTGCTTGGCGTGGTTACGCTGGGCGACGAGGTGCAAGCAGGCGGTCCCAGTCCTGAAGATTTGATGATTTTAAGCGACGAAAAACGGGAATTTAATCAAAAAATCAGTAAAATACTTTCCGATTTTGAATTTAAGATTATCGTGATGTATATGGACGGGCTAACCACCGTAGAAATAGGCGAAATTCTTGGCAAATCCACCAAGAGCATAGACAACGCCATTCAAAGAAGTAAAAAGAAATTGCAGGTTTTAAAGAAATAAATCACAAAGGAGAAAGATATGGCATATTTGGCGCTTTATCGTGCATTCCGCCCTACGAGTTTAAACGACGTAGTACGGCAAGAACATATCGTAACCGTTTTAAAAAATCAAATAGCGACGGGGCGCATTGGGCACGCGTATTTGTTTTGCGGTCCGCGCGGTACAGGGAAAACGAGTATCGCGAAAATTTTTGCGGCGTCTATCAACTGTCAAATGCCGATAGACGGCTCCCCTTGCGGTAAATGCGAGGCGTGCAAAGCGCTTGCCGATCCGTCTAATTTGGATATTTCGGAAATTGACGCGGCATCCAACAATGGTGTGGACGAAATGCGTGATTTACGCGAAAAGGTGCAGTATCCGCCTGTGGCAGGCAAATACAAAGTGTATATCATCGACGAAGTGCATATGCTTTCGACGGGGGCGTTCAACGCGCTTTTAAAAACGCTTGAAGAACCGCCTGCGCACGCCGTTTTCATTTTAGCAACGACGGAAGCGGCAAAAATTCCCGCTACCATTTTAAGCCGTTGTATGCGCTTTGATTTCAAGTTAATTCCGCAAGCGGATTTGGAAGCAAGATTGCAATTCGTTTTGGATAGTATCGGGAAACCGTATGAAAAGCAAGCGATTGCGGCGATAGCACGCGCGGGCGCAGGCAGTGTGCGCGATATGCTTTCCATTGCCGATACCTGTGTTTCGTATGCAGGCGGAACACTCACCTACGACGACGTTACTTCCGTGCTCGGCAGTGCGGATTTTGCAGGTGTGGCGGCGTTTGGCGAAGCTATGCTCACAGGCGATACAGGCAAAGCGTTTAAGTACGCGGAAGAGTTTTTATCCGCAGGCAAGGGCGTGGGTACGCTGGTTAAAGACGTGATGAATTTTATCAACGCTTGTACGGTAGCGAAAACCTGCCGCGACGGAAAAAATATTTTGGCATTGCCTGACGTTTCGTACGCGCTTGTAGAGCGTTGCGCGCGCGCGGTAGACGGGCATACGCTGTTGCGCGTAGCGGAAATTTTTGGCACGGTGGAGCAAACGCTTAAATATACCGCTTCGCCAAGAATTGTGTTTGAAACGGCGGTAATGAAAGCGAGTATGCCGCAAGCCGATTATGATATCGAAGCGTTGATAACGCGTATTCAAGCGCTGGAAAAACGCTTAAATGAAGGGGACTTTTCTGTACCTAAACAACAAAAGGACGGGGGCAGGGTTGCGGTGAATGCGCCTATTGCCGAGCCTGTAAAGGAAGAACCTGTTCCAGTTAAGGCGGAAGCGAAGGAAGAAACACCGCCGGAAATGGACGCTCCGCCCGATGAAGCGGAAACGGGCGGCAACGTATATTTTGACGCGGACTTTATTCCCGAAAAGCCTGTTTTGAAAAAGGAAGAAAGACCTTTAAAACCCGCGGTAAACGGCGATGCGAAAATGACGTTCGGCACGTTTATGCGCAGTCTTAGAAAAACGGGTAAAAACGGAGTGCTGTTTACCATTTGTATGGATTTGGAAAGCGCTTATGAAGACGGTATTTTCGTGTTGTATACGACAAGCGACACCATTTATCGTTCGCTGACCAAAGAACAACACTATGCGCTCATTAAAGACGCGTTTGCGGCAATCGGCATTACGGAAGACGCATTTGCCGTGCGTATGAAAGGCAAGCAAAGCGACGGCATTGCGGCGGACATTGAAAGTATTAAGCAAACGTTTTCGGGCGTAAAAATTGATATTAAATAAACGAGAAGAAAAGTTAAGGAGAAAATATTATGGCAGGATTTAACAATAATAATATGCAAAACTTGATGCGTCAAGCGCAAAAAATGCAGGAAGAAATGCAAAAGACTGCGGAGCTTTTGGACGACTGGGAAGTGGTTGGCACGGCGGCAAACGAAGCGGTAGTCGTGTATATGAACGCAAAGAAAATCATCAACGGTATCGAGCTTGACGAAAGCATCGTTGACCCTACCGACGTAGAAATGTTGGAAGACCTTATCATGGCGGCTATTAACGCCGGCTATGCAAAGGCAGAAAAGGTATATGAAGAAAAGATGGGCAAATATGGTGACATGGGCGCACTCGGGGGAATGATTTAATCAATGGAAATTTTTATCGAGCCGATTGGTCGGCTGATTAATGAGTTTTCAAAATTGCCCGGTGTGGGTAAAAAAACAGCGCAGCGGTATGCGTATAAAATTATCGATATGCCCGAATCGGAAGCGCGCGCGTTTGCGGACGCGATTTTGGGCGTAAAAAGAAAGGTGAAATACTGCAAAGTTTGTGGG
>JAZQWZ010000051.1:0-1617 GCA_045632625.1 Candidatus Scatosoma sp.
ACCATCGTCACCTTGTCTTTGTCGTACACTTTATCCGCACCGATACGGTCAAATTCCTTAATCGCCACGGGAGAAGTGATATCGTTGCCGAGCACTCTGTCCAAATTTACAAGCACGAGTTGCCCTGCCTCTACTTTGTCAAGCCCTGCGTGCGCCGCAAGGATTTTTTGCGTCATTGTCATAGACATATTATTGTTTCCTTTATTCAATGCGTACATGGTACGCTGTTTTTATTTATTGATAATTGCGCCTTTGTCGGCGGAGCTTACCATTTTCGCGTATCTCTTTAAGTAACCCGAAACTTCTTTATGTTTGAGCGTAGTATTTGCCTTACGTTTTGCAAGCTCTTCGTCGGAAATATCCACGTGGATTTTATAATTCGGGATATCGATAGAGATGATATCGCCGTCTTGCACGTACGCAATCATACCGCCCGACACCGCTTCGGGAGAAACGTGGCCGATAGACGCACCGCGCGTTGCACCAGAAAATCTACCGTCGGTAATCAGCGCTACGTCTTTATCCAAGCCCATACCTGCGATTGCCGACGTAGGAGAAAGCATTTCGCGCATACCAGGGCCGCCCGCGGGACCTTCGTAGCGGATAACGACTACGTCGCCCTTTTGGATTTTACCGCCGTAGATAGCCGCGATACACTCTTCTTCGCTTTCGTACACTTTAGCAGGACCGCTATGCACCAGCATTTCAGGCGCTACCGCCGCGCGTTTTACTACGCAACCGTCGGGGGCGAGGTTGCCTTTGAGTACGGCAATACCGCCCGTTTGCGAGAACGCGTTTTCGGGTTTTCTAATTACTTCTTCGTCCAAATTGACGATGCCTTGCAGGTTTTCTTTCATCGTTTTGCCTGTAACGGTCATTACGGACGTATCGATTAAGTTAAGCGCTTCCAGCTCTTTCAAAACCGCATGCACGCCGCCCGCTTCATTCAAATCTTCCATATACGTAGGACCGGCAGGCGCTAAATGGCACAAGTTGGGCGTTTTTTCGCTGATTGCGTTGACTTCTTCCAAATCGAACGGCAAACCAAGTTCGTTGGCGATTGCCGGCAAGTGCAGCATACTGTTGGTGGAACAGCCGAGCGCCATATCCGCCGTGATGGCGTTTTTAAGCGCCGCCGCCGTCATAATATCGCGCGGACGGATATTTTTCTTGACGAGTTCCATTACTTGCATACCTGCGTGCTTGGCAAGTTCGATACGCGCGGAATACACCGCAGGGATCGTACCGTTGCCTTGCAAGCCCATACCCAACACTTCCGTTAAGCAGTTCATGGAATTTGCCGTGTACATACCCGAGCAAGAGCCGCAGGTAGGACAAACTTTCTTTTCAAATTCGGAAAGCTGACAATCGTTGATTTTGCCTGCCGTGTACGCGCCTACGGCTTCAAACATGCTGGAAAGGGAGCGTTTTTTACCGCCCACTCTGCCTGCGAGCATAGGCCCGCCGCTGACAAACACGGTGGGGATATTCAGCCGCGCCGCCGCCATAAGCAAGCCGGGTACGTTTTT
This sequence comes from Candidatus Scatosoma sp., assembly GCA_045632625.1. Classification (GTDB taxonomy): domain Bacteria; phylum Bacillota; class Clostridia; order Christensenellales; family Borkfalkiaceae; genus Scatosoma. The sequence continues at coordinate 1,530 of JAZQWZ010000051.1, forward strand.
GTCGCAGTTGGGGATCATAACCAAACCGTCAAAGCCGTGCGCCATCACCATCGCTTCGGTGGAATCGGCAATCAAATCACGGGTGACA
>JAZQWZ010000052.1:0-11286 GCA_045632625.1 Candidatus Scatosoma sp.
AAAACGGTTGGTGTATCGTTTGCGTGGAAAATTATACGCTTGGCTTTGGCAAACGCGTACAAGGCGTTGTTAAAAATCATTTACCCAAAGCAGTGAGAAAGCGCGGCGAATAACGATACGCGCACACACATACATTAAATAATAAGGAGAAAAAATGGATTTCGTATTTTTTGTAACCTGCGCAGGGCTTGGCGTGGGGCTTGCGGCGGACGCGTTTTCCGTGTCGCTTGCCAACGGCTTGCACGAGCCGTGTATGCGCAAAAAGAAAACGCTCATCACCGCGGGCACGTTCGCGCTGTTCCAAGGCGTAATGCCGCTCATCGGTTGGATTTGCGTACATACGATATTGCAATATTTCCAAGCGTTTGAAAAGGCAATTCCCTTTATCGCCTTTGGCTTGCTTGCCTTTATCGGCGGTAAAATGATTTGGGAGGGTTTGCACGAAGAAAGCGAGTGCTGTGCATGCGAGCCGCAAAAAATCAACGCTTGGGGCTTGATAGTGCAAGGGATAGCCACTTCCATTGACGCGTTGTCGGTTGGTTTTACCATCGCATCGTATGGGTTGTTAGAAGCGATTGTTTGCGCATCGATAATTACGGCTTTAACGTTCGGTATTTGCTACGTTGGCGTAGAGCTTGGCAAGAAGTTCGGCACGAGGTTTTCAGGCAAAGCAACGGTGTTTGGCGGCGTAATTTTGGTGATTATCGGTTTGGAATTATTGATAACAGGCTTATTATAAAACACGAAAACGCGTCGAGAGCATAAGGCAATCGGCGCGTTTTTATGTTCAACAAATCTTATTAGCATTCGTTTGGCGTGATGGGAGATTCTATCATTTCGCTACGCTACATTCCAGAATGACAAAGTGGGGGGCGAGGTAACCCCTGTCACTCTGGAGCGCAAGCGATAGAGTCCACAAACAACAAAAAACTCTCCGTTTAGGGAAAACCTTTACGGAGAGTTTTGTTTATTTAACCATTAGTTTTTCTTGCTTTTCTTTGCAGGACGGTTTTTCAAGATAACCTTACGAACGATTACCGCGCCAACTGCGAAGAGCAGTGCAACCGAGATAACGATAGAGCCAGCCAAAAGCCAAATGCTTGCGGAATCAATTTCGCTGTCCGTTTTGTCTTCTTCGTCATCCGTTTCGTCTTCTTCCACGTCCGCTTCGGGCATTTGTTCGCTCAAAGCGTAGTCCGCGTACAATTCAAAGTTTTCGCCGTCTACGTATTGCAGGAATGCAACGCCGGATGCGTAAGCGGAAGATTTGTAGTTTTCATAGGAATTGCCAACTGCATTTTCGTCCAAATTCTTATCGTAACGCAAGAACTTGTCGGTGTCGTAGAAGGAATAAGCGCCTTCGTAGAAGAAGTTGTCTTCGTCTTCGTTCATATTTTCAATGGTTTCTTTACGAAGATCCAACATGTTGGAATATCTGCCTTCGTCCGAGCCAACGTTGTAGGTATCGAAAATCACGAAGCTTTCAGCGCTGTTCAATTTCGAACCGTCACGCGTACCGCTCCAAACTTCCAAACGGAAATTCTTTTCTTGGTTACCCGTGTGGATATAGAAGATAATCGTTTGCCATGCGCCGTTGCCCTTGATGGTTTGTTGCATAGCACCCGATTTGCCAATGTTGTTGTGGCGGGTAGGCAACACTTCTTCGGAAAGAAGAGCAAAGTCTACAACTTCCGTCGAGAAGTTTTTGTCTGCATAATATGCTTCCGTATCCTTATTATAATAGAAAGCAATACCGTTGTTGCCTGCGTGTTCAACGTTGTTGTTGTAGTTATATTCCACTGCGCCTTCGCCAAGCACCTTGTTGCCTTGTGCGTCCGTGCCGTAAGCGGAAAGGTTAGCAAAGTATTTGTCTACGTTATCGCCTAAGCTTGCCTTATCTTTCCACGTGGGGTTAACTTTGTACAAGCCGTTGCTTTGCAATTTGAAAGCGATATCCTTGGTTGCGTTAAAGTTCTTCTTGGAAGGATCTTCCACGCAAAGGTTACCGTGATCGTCGTACCAGTACGTGCGTTGACCTTTCCAACCAAGCGTAGTTTTATAGCTTTCGTCGTCCATATCGATAAGGTACGCGCTTGCCGTTGCGCCAGCAGTTGCCTTTACGCGCAAGGCTACGATTTTATAGGAGTTCGCCGCAACCGTTTGCTTGCTGCCGATAAAGCCGTAAGCTTTCGTTTGTGCGGTTGCGTTGTAGATAACGAGCGGTTGCGTCGTTTGACCGTCCCAAATAAAGCTGTTTGCAGCTACACCAGTGTAATCGTTTTTATATTCCTTATTCAAAAGCCCTGCGGTAGCGTTCGTTGCCGTTTGTTGGTTATTGCCGCCAACGTATACGCTGTCGCTTTCTACGCCTTTATAATTTAAGGGTTTTGCAAAGCCCGTTTCAATAGCGTCTTCGGGAAGCGAAGCGGGCTTATCGAAACCGTCGTTGCCCACGCCTTCGTCTTTCTTGTTTTCCAAGGAAACAATCTTGGAGAATTCGCCGGAAGAAGCAAGCTCAAACGCGTCTTTGTTTTCAAATTCGTAAGCGGTGAATTGCGTGAATGCCGCAAAGCCTGTGCTGTACGAAGATTTAGCGGTATCCATAACGGTGGTAGGACCAAAGCCCAAGGTAATAGAGAACTTTTTAGCTTCTTCCGTTTCGTTGGAAATGAAGAAATAGCAACGTACCCAGCCTTCCATTACGTCGTCGTTATCGCCAAGCGTAACCTTTTCCACCGTAGTGGTATCGATGGAAGCCATCGTGATATCGGTATCGCCGTCTTTAAGCGTTGCGTTTGCACCTGTAAAGCCGTTCATTGCCGACGTTTTTACAAGGAAGGAAAGCGCAAGATATGCTTCGGGAGCAACGGGAATGTCGGTAAGAGCCGTCGTTTTCGCCGTGTAAGCCGCGCCGTTTGCCGACAAAATCATAAGCACGGAATCGCTGTCTTTTACAACCGTACTGCTTCTCGTATCGTTTTCGCCCTTTACGGGATAAATCTTATTGTAAACGGTGGACAAATACTTGTTGCCGCTCGCTTTATCTGTCGTTGCTTTTGCAAGCATTTCCGCCTTGTTGTATACGCCCGTAGTGTCAAACGAAGTGTCGATGCCCAAACCTTGGTAGGTTTGTGCGCCTGCATAATTTGCCGCCGCCGTATATTTCGTCCCGTTGGAGCTTTCTTCGGTGGTGGGAGCTGCCGTCCAAGTGTTCATAAGAGCGCCCATGTCTTGTTCGTCTTTTACCGTCGAAGCAAGGTCGATGACGTATACGAATTTGCTGTCAGCATCTTGGGTATTGAATACCTTTTTTTTCGCATTGAAAGCAATCGTTTCAAAAACGCTCGCGTCGGACGTAGCCGTAGCGAAGTCGGTATCGGAAATCGGGTCGCATTTGATATCGTCGAAGAAGGCATAACCGCTAACGTATTCGTTTATGTTCGAACCGCCGCCTTGACCCAAGCCAAGCGTGATAGAGAAGGTTGCGTCCGCATACGAAGCGCCTTGCAAATAGAAGGTGTATTGTACCCAACCGTTGTTGGCGGTTACGCCTTCCGTATTGATGTTTTTCACCACTACTTCGTCAAGCGCGTTGCCGCCAAGCGAGTTTTTCACGCTGATATATGCGCCTTTGTTTGCTGCGTCTTGTACTTGACCGTCCGACGTGGAGCAAGACAAGTCCGTTGTTTTTACCCAAACGGAGAATTGCGCGTACATACCTGCTTTTACGGTAACCGTCGAGGACGATTCGCATTTTTGCGCCGTACCCAACACGTTTTTGTAGGTGGAGTTGGTGGACTTATTATGAATCATCAAAACGTTTTTGTTGGTAACCGTTTGACCTTCCACATAGTCGTGCGTGTAAGGATTTGCGCAATCGGGCAATCTATCAAACGAAGTGTTGAACGCTTGGTGGAAGGAAAGGGAAGAGAGCGTTCTATCGTCGTCTTCTTTCTTGTTATCTTCCCAAGCCTTGTAATAAGCGAGCTTGTCCCGAACGGTCATGCTATCCCATTTTTCTTTTGCTTGTTCTTCCGTCAAGCCGTCAACGTTTACGTTGGACGTGGTTAATTGATCCCATTCCGTCGTATCTACGATACCGCTGTCCGCTTTGCTGGAAAGCGCACTGCCCGTTGCGGTGGAGTTGGGTTTTACCTGCGACCAGTTGCTAGGGTTTTTGCCGATAACGTTCAAGCCGTCGTTTTTGCTAAACGTTTCAAAGCTAGCGTTTTTAATAAGTCCGTCATCTTTGGTAGCTTCTACCGAAGAAGAGCTGGACGAAGAGGAGCTGGAAGACGAATTATCGCCGCAAGCGGCAAGCGCAAGCGACAAGGACGAAAGCATCATTCCAGACAAAAGAAGTGCTATAAGTTTGTGTTTACGTGTGTTATTATTTTTCATATAACCACCTTTGGTTTAATAGTTTTTTATTTTTTTCGCGTTCTTTCGCGTTGCTTTGGTTTGTATAACCGCACTCCGCTTTCTCGCTGTTTTCCACGATATCTTATACGCACGCGACTATATAAAACACCATGCTACATTATTTTAATACAAAATCGCAAGATTAGCAAGCGTTTATGCCTGTAAAAGAGAGAAAAAGTTTGATATTTTCCAAAAAAATTACGCAAAATATTTACACGTAAAGAAAAAGACCGCAAAAAGGCGGAAAACTTTTCCAAAACAAGGAGTAAAAGAGTATGCAAAAAACAAAAACGCTGCCGTTGCGCAAGGCGGCGGTGGGCGGATTGATCGGGCTTGCCAACAGTGTGTTTGGCGGGGGCGGCGGTATGCTTGCCGTGCCGTTATTCGTGGCGGGGGGTATGCAGGAAAAACGCGCGCACGCGACTGCGATTTTGGTGATTTTGCCCATTTCGCTCTTTTCCTTTATTTTGTACGCCATGCGCGGATTTTATCAGGCGGAAGTGCTCATTCCCACGGCGCTGGGCGTTACGGCAGGGGGGATGCTCGGTGCGGTTTTGCTGGGAAAATTGAACACAAAAATCGTCAATTTTATCTTCGCCTGCTTACAGCTTTTGGCGGGGCTGTTTTTGTTCTTTTCCTATTGAAAAAAGGAGTAAAAAATGCAATTTTATCTATATCTGCTTTTAGGCTTTATCGGCGGTGTTCCAGCGGGCATGGGCATGGGCGGCGGCACGGTCACCATCCCGCTTTTGGTGTTGGTAGGCGGTGTGGAGCAAAAGATAGCGCAGTGCGCAAATTTATTTTCGTTTTTGCCCATGAGTATCGGTGCTTTGAAAAAGCATGCGGACAATAAACTACTGCAAACGCAGGGCATACTTTGGGTGATTGCCCCCGCGCTTTTGCTGTCCTTTTTCGGTGCGTGGTTTGCGTCCGCGGTGTCGTCTACAATACTCAAAAAAGCGTTCGGGGCGTTTCTAATCGGGCTGTCTTTTTTTAGTTTTTACAATCAAACGAAAGCCAAGGCGTAAACGCTTGCTTTTTTGTAAAAAAATGGGTATAATAAGGGCTATGAAACGATACAAATGGCTTTTATTTGATTTAGACGGAACGATTATTTATTCGCATCCGGGCATCTTTTCCTGCGCGCGTCTTGCTATGCAAGAAATGGGCGAACCCTTTCCCTACGACGAGCAATTTTTGCGCCAGATGGTAGGTCCGCCCTTGGAATATACCTTCGAGTTTATTTTTGGTTTATCCACCGAGCGCGCGGAGCAGGCGACCAAGATTTACCGCAAGCATTACGCGGTGACGGGCGTCAATGAAAACGAGCTTATTCCGGGGATAAAGGACGCGCTTTGCGCTTTAAAAAACGCGGGCTATTGTTTGGGAATGGCGACCTCCAAACCCCAACGCTTTGCCGACCAAATAGCCAAGCGTTTGCAAATAGACGGATATTTTGATAAAATCGTAGGTTGCGGTTTAGACGGGAGCTTGCCCACCAAGGCGGACGTAATCATCGAGGCTATGCAACAGCTGGGCGCGACCAAGGAAAAAACGCTGATGATCGGCGATAGATTTCACGATAGCGACGGTGCGAAGGAAGTGGGCATCGATTGTGGTTTGGTGCGCGTGGGCTATGCGGAAGAAGGTGAAATAGAGCGTTGCGCCCCCGCCTTTATTTGGGATACGATACAAGATATGAAAAAAGGATTGCTCTAACGGGCAATCTTTTTGGTTTGTATAGGTAAAATGCACGAAAAAAAGAGCGTTTTTTGTCGAAAATGAAAAAAAATCCAAAAAACGCAAAAAAATTTTCCAAAAGGGTATTTACAAAACGCGATTTTTATGGTAAACTATGTGAAAAATGTATACAGATAAGCCAACGGGGAAAAGAGAGATAGTAAAAGTTGGTTAAAAGAAAGAAATATATATAGGAAGTTCGGCAAAATTGCCGACAGGTGAAAGGAAGAAAGTGGAAAGAATAGGCATTATCGATTTAGGCTCTAACACTGCAAGACTAGTGATTGTGGATATGTTCGCGGAAGGGCATTACATGGTCGTAGACGAGCTCAAAGAAAGCGTTCGTTTGGGACAAGATATGGACCGCGACGGGTTCTTGAAACCGCAACGTATTGCAGAAACCATCAAGACGCTGAAAATGTTTAAACGTCTTTGCGATGCGTCGAACGTAGAACGCATTATCGCGGTGGGTACGGCGGCGGTGCGCCGTGCGAAAAACCAACGCTCGTTTTTAGATGAAATTCAGGTGACTTGCAACATTACCATTCGCGTACTCTCTGAAGAAGAAGAAGCGATGCTCGTATACCGCGGTGTTATCAACTCTATGGACGTGCCGAAGGGTTTAATTTTGGAAATCGGCGGCGGCAGCACGAAGATTATTTATTATAACCGCCGTAATTTACTCGGTTATGCAAACCTGCCTTTTGGCGCGGTAACGCTTACCGATTTGTTTAAAAACGACGCAACGCCCGAAGAGGCGGCCAAGCACGTGGAAGAATTCTTCACGGAACAATTAAAGAAATTGCCTTGGCTTAGCGAACTGGATCCCGAAGTGCAAATGATCGGTGTGGGCGGTTCGTTTAGAAACTTGTTTAAAATCAATCGTTTGGTGCGTAAATATCCCTTGGATACGCCGCACAATTACCGTATTGCGGAAGAAGATTTGCTTGGCATCTACAACATGATTCGTTGTTTGGACGTGGACAAGCGTAAAAAAATCAAAGGGCTTTCCCCCAAGCGTGCGGACATTATGCCTGCGGCAACGGCGATCATTAAATCGTTTATGGAATACGTAGGTCAACACTCGTTCGTAATCGGTGCGTGCGGGCTTAGAGAAGGCTTAATGATTAACCAGGCGTTGCCTTTGACGCAGGAAAAACCCATTTCCGACGTACTTTCGTACAGCTTGGAACGCTTGGCGAGATACGCAGGCTGCGATATTAAGCACGTGGAACACGTTATGCAACTTTCCGTACAGCTCTTCAAGCAGCTGCGCGTGTTGCATAAATTCCCCCGTCAATACTTAAAAGTATTGAAAATTGCTGCGCTTATGCACGACGTAGGCAAACGCGTTGGGTATTACCGCCATGCAAAGCACAGCTGTTACATGACGCTCAGCTCGCCCATCTACGGCGCAACACATCGTGAAATCGTGCTTGCGGCGTTCGTGGCAGGCTGTCATAACGGCGAAGATATTTCGCTTGTCGACTGGCAAAAGTATAAAGACGTTGTTTTGGAAGAAGATTTGGACGCAGTGAAAAAGCTGGGCGTATTACTTAGAATTGCGGAAAGCTTGGATAGATCGCATTGCGGTATGGTTACCGGGTTGAATTGCGACGTACTTGGCGATTCCGTTATTATGAAAACGGAGCTTGCAGGCGACGCAGTTTTGGAACTTCGCGATGCGGAATCGGCAAACCCCGAATTCAAACGCGCGTTTAGAAAAAATCTCGAAATTTTATAAATAAGGTAATTTACAAGCCGCTCTTCCCTTTGCGGACAGGGCGGTTTGCTTTATGAAAAATATGCAATGGATTTTAGCAAGTCAATCGCCGCGCAGAAGAGAACTGTTTGGCGAAATTGTCGAAAAATTTGATATTATTCCTGCGGTGGGCGAAGAAGACTGCCACGGCGAAACTTCCCCCGAACGCATTGTTGTAACACTCGCGTCGCAAAAGGCGGCGGAAGTGGCGTCAAAAGCACAGGCGCAAGGCAAGGCAGTGCTGGGTTCGGATACGGTGGTTGCCTTTAACGGTGAAATTTTGGGTAAGCCCAAGGATAGACAAGATGCCGTGCGTATGCTAAAAATGCTTTCGGGCAACACGCACGAAGTATATACGGGCGTTTGTATTATCTATCCAACGGTTAACGGGGTAACGACGCATTTGGCTGCGGATTGTACAAAGGTTACTTTTGAAAAGCTTGCCGACGAGCAAATACAAAAGTACGTGGATAGCGGCTCGCCGATGGATAAAGCGGGTGCGTACGGCATTCAGGACGGCGGTTTGGTGGCGTCTATCGAAGGTAGCTTTTCCAACGTAGTGGGCTTACCGCAAGAGCTTGTACGCGAAATGATAGCGGATATTGAAAAGCAATAAAATTGACCTGTTTTTCTTAAACGAAGGGGGCAGGTATGCAATGAATAGGAGAATAGTATGTGGAAACTTGCCATTGATTTGGGCTCGTCAACAACCAAAATATACCGCGCGGATACGAGCAGCGGCATTGTACTTGCCGAGCCGTCCTGCGTGGCGGTTTCTTCCGACGGAGAAGTGAAAGCCATCGGCAAGGAAGCAAAAAATTTGACGGGTAAAACGGGGGAATATACCAGCATCGTGTATCCTGTTTATGAAGGCGAAATTGTCGATTTGCGCTTGGCGGCGATGATGTTGAAAGCGTTTTTAAAGCGTGTGGGCGTAAAACCGTCTGCGCTTTCCCGTGCGCAAATTCTAATTTCTATTCCTTGCGGTATCAGCGATAGAACGTTGGGCGATTACGTAGCGCTCACCGAAGAATGCGGTTTGAAAAAAGTATTTTTCGTGGAACAGCCGTACCTTGCGGCAATGGGCGCGGATTTGGTGCTCACGCATACCGATCCTGTATTTTGCATTGACGTGGGCGGTGGCGTAACCAACGTTGCGGTGGTGTCGGCAGACGGGATGATCGCAGGGCTTTCCATGAGTATCGGCGGCAACAATATGGACGCGAATATTTTAAGCCGTGTAGCCAAAACCAACGGCTTGCGTATCGGCGCATTGACGGCGGAGCGCATCAAAAACGAAGTAGGCTCTTTGGCGGTTAGCGCGCGCGGTACGATTATTGCGGAAGGCAGTTCGGTGGAAACCTACCGTCCTGCGGCAGCATCCGTGCAGGCGTCGGATATTACCGATTGTATCAAGCTTTACGTGGATAAAATTTTGGAATATGCAGGCGCGGTGCTTAGAAAATTACCCGCGGAAGTGGCGGCAACCGTCAATAGAAACGGTGTATTTTTATCGGGCGGCGTTATGAATATTCCGCACTTGCCGCAATATATCGGGCGCTCTTTGGATATGCGCTATCACGTGTGCGAAGAACCGCAGTACGCAACCGTGCTTGGCGGCGGCGATATGCTCAGGGATAAACAGCTTTTGCGAGCGCTTGCAAAAAAGCTGGACGAGTAATCGGCGAGCCTTGTTTCTCGTTTACAATATATTATATAGATACGATACGGCGCGAAAAAACAAAGCGCCGTAAATTTTTTCAAAAAAATCAAAAAAATTTTTCCAAAACCTATTGACAAATGAAAAATTTGTGCTATAATAAAGATACAAAAGAGAAAGAAACAAACAAAAAATGTTTCAATCCAACAAAAAAGGGAGTAATTTAGCCAATGCACAAATAAAACAGCCAAAAGGGAGTTTGGCAGAAAGGGTTGCAGGGATGCAACGAAAAATCTCTTAAAAGGAGGGTACGAAAAGCGATGATTCCTTACGAGATGGGGGCTTGTGCCTGACCCAAAGACAAAACCGATAAGGCGCGTGAAGAACGGGGCAAATGGAAATTTGACGAAGTTTCGGTAGGTGCTCGGCGCGAAAGCTAACGCAAGAAATCGGGTTCCGAAAGGGGAAGTTATTCGACGGAATAAGAAAACCGACAAGGCGCGATCGTCGGCGACAAGACGAAATAAAAAAGGACAGGGGGTATAATTTATGACGATTTATACCTTAGAAAGCGACACTCCAACGATTTAAGAGTAGGCGGTAACAACCGCAAAGAAAACGTTAAAGGAGGTACACGGAGATGGTAAAATTTCCTAATGGACGGCACTTTAACAAAGAAACGGTAAAAGGAGAATAATCCAATGAACCATTGTAAAGAGGAGCAAAAAAGATAAAGTATCCGCAACGTAGTGCGTGGCAAGCAGCCACAAAGAAATTGAGTTCAAAAAAACGCGGAGAAGAAAAAAGCGATTGCTCTTTTACAACTGAATACGAAAACAATACCCCACCTGAAAAGGGTGGGGTTTATTCGTGCTTAAAAATTGTTAAGTGCTTAAAAATAAAGGGATTGCGCAAAAAAAAGTTTTAAAAATTTAACAAAAATTTTTCAAAAAGGTATTGACAAAATGTGTAGTTTAAGCTATAATGAAGCTACAAAAAATTTGGAGGTTATCCTTTATGAAAAAATTTAGAACGATGCTTGTTGTGGCTTTCGCAACGATAATGATGTTGGTAGCTTTCGCATCCTGCGCTCTTTTGCAAGCAGGTAAATATGAAGCTACTTCCTATAAGTTTGGTCCTATTAGCGTAGACTTGAAAGATGAAGAATCCCCCTCGTTTGTGGAACTGAAAATGGGCGGTGACGCAGAAGTATCCATCAGCGTAGCTGGCTTTACGTGGGAAGGCACCGGCACGTGGGCGAAAGACGACGAAGGCAAGGACAAAACGGTTGACGTTACGGTAGAAGGCGTTACCTGGGAAGCAACCATCGATGGAAGCACCATGACGTTGAACGTTGGGCTTGGCTCGATTGTTTTGCAAAAATAATAGTAATTGAGCAATTATAAATAAAACACGGGGCTGGTTTTACTGCCCCGTGTTTTATTCACGGTAGACAAATTAAGACAAAATTAGTCGATTTATTTTTTAACAATTTTTAAGCCAAACGTTTGACAAAAGAAAAGCAAAGTAGCGCAAGACGTTAAATTTGAGCTGTTTGAATACGGCAACGGCGGCGAAAGAAGCGGTCTTATCACGTTGGATATGGACAGCTTGGAAACGGCGATTAAAAATCAATTTGGCGAAGACAAAGAAGGCTTTGAACACGTTAGCATCGTATTCCAAGTATTTGACAAATACGATC
>JAZQWZ010000053.1:0-1956 GCA_045632625.1 Candidatus Scatosoma sp.
GGCGTCCACAAAAGGTTAGGATCCGTCAATACCTTCACCATTCTTTCCGCTTGTTCTTTGCTGGGGATACCCGCCATCATCGGGAAGAAACTTGCAGGCGTCAACACTTTGGTAAATTTACCACTGTCCACAAGGCGATCATAATACACGCCGTCCTCTTCATCCCACAAAAGGTTGTTGATTTGTTCCTTCAAGCGTGCATAAACGCCATCCCAGTGCGCTGCTCTTTCTTCATTTCCAAGCTCACGGTAAATTTTTGCAAGATATTCCGCATCGTGCGCTTCAAACGCAGAGAAATCCATCGCGTCCGTTTCTTCGTCAAACTCAAATCTGGGCGAATTATCCTGTCCCGATTCCCCGCTCTTACATTCCGCATATTCAGGTTCGGTAAACCATTCCAAAAGCCCGTTGTTGTTCTTGTCGCGGTTATTCAAATCCCAAGTTAAATAAGCGTCAAGTTTCTCTACACACTCTTCCAAAAACGCTTTATCGCCCGTCTTTTTATACACTTCCCACGTACCGAACGCAAGCACTTGCGGTTGCGTTTCGTCTGTGCGCCCATCAGGATACATCATTGCAGCAATGAACCCGTCTTCTCTTTGCATGGAAAGCACCGAACGAATACAATCTTTTGCCATTTCCCCGTTATAGGTCGCAAACGCCAACGCGTGGAATACCGAGTCCCAAAGCCACATTTGTCTATGCGGAACTCTATCGGGCGTCGTCCACATGCAAGGAATACGTCCTTCGGGCGTGTGCACGTTCACTTTGTTTACCGAAAGCGCCTTATAATACATTCTTTCATATTTCTTGTTCTTGCACTTAGGCATTTTCTTGAAATAATCGTAACGAGATTTTTTCAGCGCTTCCAAATCCACCTTCATACCTTCCTTTGCACCGCCGCGCGCAAACGAATACGCAGGGCCGGAATGGCAAATAGAAAAATGCACCATACCGTCTTCCATCGTTTCCGTACAAACAGCGATAGTGTCCGTGGAATTGCAGTAAATTTCCGCGCCCGTACGCTTGATATACGTCCACTTCTTTTCCGTTTTAATCACGGGTGCCATAGGCGCTTTACCTACTACCGTATTCGCGTCCGCAAACAAAATCAGAACGTCGCCGTCTTGCGTTTTCGCGTCAATCATATCGCCCGTAATCGCGTTGAATTTCACGCGTCCTTTCACAGGAAACGTCATTTTAACCCATTCGCGAAGCTCAAAGCGAATACCGATTTTCTTTTGCGTAAGCGTACCGATAAAATCGTTAAAATAGTAATTTCTTCCATCTAAGCCGGAAAAACCAAATAATTGACCGTAGCCCCAAATGTTATGTAATTTCATATCTTTCTCCTATCTAAAGTTTTTATTTCAAATCTACCGTTGCCCCTGCCGGTACCAGCACGTCTTTACCTATCCACGATAAATACACGTCTACGGCACTGGGATTGTATACCCGTTCATACGATGCGGAAAACTTCAAACGGCGGTATGCTTGTACGTAATTGACAATTTCGCCGTTGGTCGCATACCAAATATCATCTTTACCACCCAAATACGCAGCCAGCTTTTCAATATGAGGCCAGTTATCCTTCGTTCTAAACTCATACGAATGCCCCCAAATATAGAGAAGCATGGGGCCGTTCGCCCAAGGGTTGCTGCTCACTGGCTTTTCCACAAACGCCTGCGCAAGCTCCATCACTTTGGGATTGTTATGATGACAAGTCGGGTTCCAACGCAAAAAGTCCTGCGGAATATCAAATTTTTCCGTTGACACAACCGTTCTTGCATACTCAAACCCACAACGGCGTAATGCCTCTACCGAAGCGTCGTCCACATGCCCGTAGGGATACGCAAACCCCGTCACTACGCCCCCAAAAACCTTTTCAATGTTATCTCTGTCCAAGAACAGTTCTCTAAGCTTTAATTCTTCACAGCACTCCGTCAAAGATAAATG
>JAZQWZ010000054.1:0-2759 GCA_045632625.1 Candidatus Scatosoma sp.
GCAGGCGAAAAGGAAACGCGCGCTTGGACGATTGTCAACGGCACGAAAGCCCCCCAAGCCGCAGGCAAAATCCACACTGATTTTGAAAAAGGCTTTATTCGCGCGGACGTAGTCAACTGGCAAACGCTTGTAGAGCTTGGCTCTATCCCTGCCGCAAAGGAAAAAGGCAAGGTGCGTTCGGAAGGTAAGGAATACGTGATGCAAGACGGCGACGTTGTGGAATATTATTTCAACGTTTCCAAGAGCAATAAATAAGCTTAACGAAATAAAAGACAGCGGATTTTTCCGCTGTTTTTTTAAGCCATTATTGCATTACAAAATTCCCTTTTCATTTAAGAATTCTTCTAAAATTTCCGCCGCTGTATAAACGATATCCGCGCACGAGCGTTTTTTGTAATATTCTTCGCCGCGCGTTTCAGGCGTGCCGCCCACTTCTACCGCAACGTTCATCGCGTTAAGCAATTCGGCGCAAATCAAGCTACCGCATTGCTTTTCAAACTTTTGCGCAAGCTCGCGCGTAACGGCATAGGTATTTGCTTTATTTTCGGCTGTATTTTCCGCGCTCACGCACGTTTTGCCATACACGAAAGCCATACCGCTAACAGCACCGCAAGTTAAACGCAAGCGGCCCAAACCGCCGCCAAACGGTAACATCGACTTTGCGATGTCTTCTTCGGTCATTTTCATTACGTCCGCAAACGCGAGCGCAACTGCCTGCGAGCAAGCGTAACCTTGCAAGAAAAATTGTTTTGCCTTTTCAGCTCTTGACATTTGTTTCTTCTCCTGTTATAATAAAATATATGAAAAAAATATTTATTGCGGACAAAGCCGCTTTTTCTACTAGCGAACAAGCCGTTTTGCATATTTTATCCGCGCATTTTCAAATGGATAACGCCCAAGTAACCCGTGGCGATTATGGAAAACCGTTTCTATCGGTAAACGGCGAAACGCCCTTTTTCTTTTCCGTTTCACACACTACGAACAAACTGTTTATCGCTTTTTGCACGGATAACGTCGGCATTGATGCGGAAAGCTTGACGCGCCAAGTGGATTATCTGCCTATTATCAAGCGTTTCCCTTTGCAGGAACGCAAAGAAATTGTAGATACCGCTTGCTTTTTAAAGCACTGGACAACAAAGGAAAGCGCCGTGAAATGGTTGGGCGGCTCGCTTGCACACGACTTGTATAAACTGCGTTTGGAAAAAAATGCTTTATTTTATAACGATATTCCTATGCCCGTAACGTTGACAAGCTTTACCATAGACGGAATTTTACTAACCGTTTGTTCCGAACAAGATTTTACGGACGTAGAATTTATTACTTTATAAGTATATCACATAAGAAAGCAAAAAGGCAATGATATTGTTTGCTTTTTTGACAAAAAGGAGAAAAAATATGATCGGTGCAGTAATTGCAATGCAAAGCGAAGCGGATATTTTGCTTAGTGAAATGCAAATTGAGCGTTCGTTTACGCAATGCGGAAAACAAATTTTCGTTGGCAAGGCGTTTGATAAAGACGTTGTTTTATGTATTTGCGGCGTAGGTAAAGTCAATGCCGCTATCGGCGCGCAAATACTCATTTCCGCTTTTAACGTTGATTGTTTGTTGAACTTTGGCGTGGCGGGCGGTTTGAATAATGGTGTTGAACTTTGCAAAGTGTACGCTATTTCACACGCTGTACAATTTGATTTTGATTTGGTACAGCTTAACGGGACGAAAATGGGTACTTTGAACGAATATGAACAGCCCTATTTACCTTTGTCTGTTACTTCGCTTGATTGCCCTTGCAAACGTTTAGGCACGGCGGATAGATTTAACGACAGTGCGGAGGATTATGCCTTGCTAACCAGCGAATTACAAGCGGATATTCGTGACATGGAATGCGGTGCTATCGTGCAAACGGCATTAGCGGCACAAGTGCCCATGTACGCGTTCAAGGCGATTTCCGACCTTGCAGGCAGCGGAAGTACCACCGAACAGTATTTAGCCAACAAAGACAAGGCTCTTATACGTTTAAAAGCCGATTTACCTGCTATTTTTGCGCAATTATAAGGAGTAATTTATGATTGATTTAGGCGACTGGAACGAACGACTTGCCCCGCTGTTTCAAGACGAACGGTATCAAAAAATCCGTAAGTTTTTGTTGGACGAATACCGCAATTATACCGTATACCCTGATATGTATGATTTATATAATTGCTTTCGCTACACGCAATTTAGCAATTTGAAAGCGGTAATTTTGGGGCAAGACCCCTACCACAACGTAGGGCAAGCGCACGGCTTATGCTTTTCCGTACAAGACGGCGTCGAAAAACCACCTTCATTGCAAAACATTTTCAAGGAATTGCACGCGGATATCGGTTGTTCTTTACCAACATCAGGCAATTTGACCAAATGGGCAAAACAAGGCGTGCTGCTTATGAACACTTCCCTATCCGTGCGTGAACATCAAGCAAATTCCCATTCCAAATGCGGTTGGGCATGGTTTACCGACAGCGTTATCGAACTTATCTCCCGCGAAAAGCAAAACGTTGTATTTATACTTTGGGGCGGTAATGCACGGAGCAAGAAACCGCTGATTGATACATCGAAACATCTAATTTTGGAATGCGCGCACCCTTCCCCGCTTTCTGCTTATAATGGGTTTTTCGGTTGTAAGCATTTTTCAAAAACCAACGAATATTTGACGGCAAACGGCATTTCGCCTATCGACTGGGATTTAACCAAATGAGCATAAAAAAACGGTCTTCTTTATGAAA
>JAZQWZ010000055.1:0-3136 GCA_045632625.1 Candidatus Scatosoma sp.
GAACGTGCTTTTTGAAAGAGTGATGAAGGACGGTTCGGGTGCGGAAGTGAACTACGGCTACGGCACTTGCATTGCGGTGATGATACTTGCGGGGTTGAACTTGGCGGTGAGCATTACGCAAACGGTTTTTGAAAGACAAAAAACGGAATAAAAAAATAAACAAAAATAGGTGATATGCACCCTAAAAGTCGAACGGCTTTTGGGGTGTTTTTTCGTTGCGAATGCGTGCGGAGCGCATTCCGTTTCTATAAAAAGATAACGGGCGGAGCGGGGGCGCATAGGCACGGCGCGAACGCATTATGCGTACGTATTACGCGTATAGGTGTAAAAAAATTGCTTTTTGGACAAAAAAAATGCAAAAATCCGTGATAAAGGCTTGATATTTTTTACAAATTATATTAAAATGAACTATGGCGAACTGCGCCGTGTGTTTTTGCACGCCCAAAATAGGGGAAAGGCGGGTTTGCTATCACTTTGTAAAAATGAAAAAAATCAATATTGGAGGAAATAACATTATGGCAAAAAAATATTGCTATCTCTTCACGGAAGGCAATGCAACGATGCGTAACATCCTCGGCGGTAAAGGTGCTAACCTTGCAGAAATGACCAACATCGGTCTTCCTGTACCCCAAGGCTTTACCATTTCTACGGAAGCTTGTACGCAATACTATGAAGACGGCAGACAAATCAACGCTGGTATTCAAGCTGAAATCATGGAATACGTTGATAAGCTCGAGGCTCTCGCTGGTATGAAATTCGGCGACAAGGAAAACCCCTTGCTCGTTTCCGTGCGTTCGGGCGCAAGAGCGTCCATGCCCGGTATGATGGACACCATTTTGAACCTTGGTTTGAACGAAGAAGTTGTAAACACGTTGTCCGAGAAATCGGGGAATCCCCGTTGGGCTTGGGACTGCTATCGTCGTTTCATTCAAATGTTCTCCGACGTCGTAATGGAAGTTGGTAAGAAATATTTTGAAAAGCTTATCGACGAAATGAAGGAAAAGAAGGGTGTTACTCAAGACGTTGAACTTACGGCGGACGATTTGAAAGACCTTGCAAATCAATTCAAGGCAGAATACAAAAAACAACTTGGTAAGGATTTCCCTTCCGACCCGAAGGAACAACTTTTCGAAGCAGTAAAAGCTGTATTCCGTTCTTGGGACAACCCTCGTGCAAACATCTACCGTATGGACCACGATATCCCTTACAGCTGGGGTACCGCAGTAAACGTACAAATGATGGCGTTCGGTAACATGGGCGAAACTTCCGGTACGGGCGTTGCGTTCACGCGTAACCCTGCAACGGGTGAAAAAGGCCTTATGGGTGAATTCTTGACCAACGCACAAGGCGAAGACGTTGTTGCCGGTGTTCGTACGCCGATGCCCATCGAACAAATGAAAGAAGTGTTCCCCGAAGTATATGAACAATTCTTGAAGGTTTGCGATATTCTTGAAAATCACTACCGTGATATGCAAGATATGGAATTCACCATTCAAGACAAGAAGTTGTACATGCTCCAAACGCGTAACGGTAAGAGAACGGCTGCCGCTGCAATCAAGATTGCTTGCGATTTGATTGATGAAGGTATGATTACCGAAAAAGAAGCGCTTATGCAAATCGACGCGAAGAGCCTCGACATGCTTTTGCACCCTCAATTCGACGCAAAAGCTTTGAAAGACGCTGACAAGAACAACGTTGTTGGTAAAGGTATCGCAGCTTCCCCCGGCGCAGCAGCTGGTAAAATCGTATTCACGGCAGAAGACGCTGTTGTAGAAGGCAAGAAGGGCGAAAACGTAATTCTCGTTCGTTTGGAAACGTCCCCCGAAGATATCGAAGGTATGAAATATGCACAAGGTATCTTGACGGTACGCGGCGGTCAAACGTCCCACGCAGCCGTTGTTGCTCGCGGTATGGGTACGTGCTGTGTATCCGGTTGCGGCGAAATCAAAATGCACGAAGAAGAAAAGTGGTTTGAACTTGCTGGTAAAATCTTCCGCGAAGGCGACGTGCTTTCCTTGGACGGTTCCACGGGTAACATCTACGACACGCTTATCAAAACCGTTCCCGCTGATCCTAACTCCGGTTACTTCGGCAGAATTATGGAACTTGCGGACAAATATAAAGCGCTTGGCGTAAGAACCAACGCGGACAGCCCCGAAGACGCTAAGCAAGCAGTTGCTTTCGGCGCACAAGGTATCGGCCTTTGCCGTACGGAACACATGTTCTTCGATCCTTCCAGAATCGGTGCGTTCCGTGAAATGATTTGCGCGGACACCGTAGAAGAAAGAGAAGCGGCGCTTGCAAAAATCGAACCCATGCAACAAGCAGACTTCGAAGGCTTGTTCGAAGCACTTGGCGGCTACCCTGTAACCATTCGTTTCCTCGATCCCCCTCTTCACGAATTCGTGCCTACGAACGAAGAAGATATCGCGGCGCTTGCAAAAGCACAAAACAAGACGGTTGCACAAATCAAAGACATCATCGCAAGCTTGCACGAATTCAACCCCATGATGGGTCACCGTGGCTGCCGTTTGACGGTTACGTATCCCGAAATTGCGGTTATGCAAACGAAAGCGGTTATCAAAGCGGCTATTAACGTAGTGAAGAAACATCCCGACTGGAAGCTTGTTCCCGAAATTATGATTCCTTTGACGGGCGAAACGAAAGAATTGAAGTTCGTGAAAGATATCGTTGTTAGAACGGCTGAAGAAGTTATCGCGGCAAGCGGTGTTGCTCTTACCTACGAAGTAGGTACGATGATCGAAATTCCCCGTGCATGCTTGACGGCGGAAGATATTGCAAAAGAAGCGGAATTCTTCTGCTTTGGTACCAACGACTTGACGCAAATGACGTTCGGCTTCTCGCGTGACGACGCTGGTAAATTCTTGCCTGCATACTATGCAAACAAGATTTACGAATCCGATCCGTTCGCAAGACTTGACACGACGGGCGTTGGCAAGCTTATGGAAATGGCTGTAAACGGCGGTAAGAAAGTTCGTCCTGAAATGCACTGCGGTATCTGCGGTGAACACGGCGGCGATCCTTCGTCCATCGAATTCTGCCACGCTATCGGCTTGACGTACGTTTCCTGCTCTCCTTACCGTGTGCCCATCGCACGTTTGAGCGCAGCACAAGC
>JAZQWZ010000056.1:0-8608 GCA_045632625.1 Candidatus Scatosoma sp.
ACATAATATAGTATATGCAACACCGTTAAAAAAAGACCGTGTTTTTTATAATTCAATAACGCGAAGCGTTGATAATACTTCGCGGTATTTATCTTGCGTAAAAGACACCTTGCCCGTTGTCATAACCGTAGCCGTACCAGCAGCAACGCCAGCGCGTAAAATTTCCGAAAGCGGCGCATCTTGTTCCAACTGCATTGCCGCCGCCGCAACCATTCCGTCGCCCGCGCCAACCGTGGAATTGACCGCTACGTTCAAGCTCTTGCAATAATAATTATGTACACCGTCAGTAATCACCGCGCCTTGCTTGCCCAGCGAAAGCAATACGCGCTTTGCCCCACGGTCTAAAAGCTCGTAACAGCCCGACAGCATATCTTCTTTACAGGTAAATTTTTTACCGAGTATATGTTCAAGCTCATCCAAGTTAGGCTTGACTAAATCTACGCCTTGCGCTACGGCATACAACATTCTTTTGCCCGACGCGTCCACAATTTTCAGGCTGTTTGGTGCAACGCTTTTTACAAGCTCTGCATAGTAGTTATCGTCTATCCCGCGAGGCAAACCGCCCGATAAAACGGTAATACTGCTTTGCTTGGAAAGCTCCGCTACCATGTTTAATATCTCATCCGATTTATCTTTGCCGACTTCTTCCCCGACGTCGTTCACTTCTGTTAGCATAGAACGATGGTCGATAAATTTATAGTTTTCACGCACACGGCCTTTATTCCAAATAAAACGAAACGGCACGCCTTCTTGCTCTAAGGCATGTTCAAACATATACCCATTTTCATTGTACATAATACCCGTCGTGTACGGTTGGCCTCCCAAGCGCGCAATACCTACGGCAACGTTTAACGCCTTGCCTGCATACGTAACGTTTTTATTTTTAATAACGTTAGTCATACCCACGTTCAACGAATCGAGTTCTATCGTGATGTCTGTGCAAGGACTCATACATACAGTTAAAATCATTTTCTTATTTCCCTTATCATATATTTTCCGATAAAAAGACCGTTCGGTATTGAACGGTCTTTCCTTTGTGTTTAGCAATCGTTACATGGAAATCATTTGCAACGTTTCGTAAAGCTCGTTGTTAAACGTTTTCTTCATCGAAACCGCTTCGATAATATCCATATCGATAATTTTGTTATCGCGAATACCTACTACGCGGTTACCGATACCGTCCTTTAACAAACGTACCGCTTTATTACCGAATTGCGCCGCAAGCATTCTATCCGCCATTGTAGGCGAGCCGCCGCGTTGTACGTGCCCGATACAGGTTGGACGAACGGAATATTCCGTATGCGCTTGCAATCTTTTTGCAAACTCGTCTGCACCCATAACGCCTTCTGCCACGACAATTATGTTGGAGTGCTTACCATTTGCTCTCGAACGGTTAATGCGAGCCACAATTTCGTTCATATCAAAAGCAATTTCAGGCACAACGATAATTTCCGCGCCCGACGCAATACCGCTATACAACGCGATATCGCCGCAATGTCTACCCATAACTTCCACAACGGAAACACGTTCGTGCGAAGTCATCGTATCGCGAAGCTTGTTAATGATATCCAAGCAGGTATTCACCGCTGTATCAAAACCAAGGGTATAATCGGTATATTCCAAGTCGTTATCAATCGTACCGGGGATACCGATGGTAGGCACGCCGTAATTCGCCGTCAAATCTCTTGCGCCACGGAACGAACCGTCGCCGCCGATAACGACAAGACCTTCTATGCCATACTTTTCAAGCGTTTTTACCGCCCTGTCTTGCCCTTCCTTGGTCATCATTTCCAAGCATCTTGCCGTACGCAATTTCGTACCGCCGCATTGCACGATGTTGGATACGCTGCGCATTTCCATAGGCACAACGTTTTCTTCAATTAAACCAGCGTAACCGCGTTCGATACCATATACTTCCATACCGAAATAAATGCCCGAACGAACAACCGCGCGAATCGCCGCATTCATACCAGGTGCATCGCCACCGCTAGTCAACAATGCAATCTTCTTCATAAGTCACCTCTTACTATTCTCTCAACTAAAATTCAATTTAACAATACTATTATAGCAAATCTTTTGTAAAAAACAACTATTTTTAACTATATTTTTCATTTTTTAGATAAGTTTTATCTTATCTTCCGCCAAAAAGCCTGACAATTCCGCCATTAAAGCGCGCCCAGGCGTTACCTTTTGCGAACAACGCATCTTTTTGCCGTTTTGAACGAACATAACGGTACTTTCCCCTTCATAATATGTGAGCGTTTCCATAAGTTCATCCAAATCAGCTTCGTCCAAATCGCTAACGTTCAACCAAAGAATTTTATCTTTGTCCGCTTTTTGCAGTTGCACAATCGGCGTCTCATTTTTCGCATTTTGCGCATTTATAATAGGCAAAGCCATTTGACCAGCAGGCAAGGTTTCCGTTTGCTCATCTAAGGTAAACTCCGTCATTTTATCTACGATAATCACCGGCACTTTTTCATCATCAATACTAATTTTACCAGAAACGGAAACGACCGCATCCGCATCCAAGAAATGACGAATTTTATCGTATACTTTGGGGAAGCATACGCATTCCACCGTACCGTACAAATCTTCCACAGTAACAAACGCCATGAACATTCCGCTACGTGTTTTCAGCTTTTTATACGCGGAAATCATACCGCCCATAGTTACCTGCATGCCGTCTTGAATTTCCGTATATTGTTTTTTGCCATCTTCATCTTCGGTAAACGCGCTTAACGCCAAGCAGTTGAAAGACGTGTCTTTAAAATACGGTAAAAACTTTTCAAACGGGTGTCCGCTTACGTAAACGCCAAGCACCGATTTTTCTTTGGAAAGGCGTTCCATTGTTTCAAACTCGGGAATGTTAGGAAATTGCACGTCAATGGACATTTCTTCCAGCCCGCCCACCATAGAGAACAGGGAAATTTGATTGCCTGCACTTTGCTTATCCCTTGCGGATACGCGTGTAAGCACTTCTTCGTACACCGCCGCCACCTGCGAACGAGCGTATCCAAACGAATCGAACGCACCTGCATAAATCAAGCTTTCTACGATGCGCTTGTTTACGTATTTCGCACAGCGAACTGCAAAATCCGCAAAGTCCTTAAACTCACCGTTTTTATTTCGCTCATCAATAACCGCCGCAATCGCTTCTTGACCAACGCCGCGCAATGCGCCAAGCCCGATACGAATACCATCGCCTTCCACCCAGAATATCTCTTTAGATTTATTAATATCGGGCGGTAATACGGCAATATTTCTTTCCTTCATATAGGTGATATATTTGGAAATTTCTTCAATTTTATCAATACGGTCGTTTAAAATACCAGCCAAAAATTCCTTGGGATAGAATGCTTTTAAATACGCAGTTCTATACGCAACAACAGCATACGCAGCGGCGTGCGATTTATTGAATGCGTAGGAGGCAAAGCTTTCCATATCCCCGAAAATTTTCGCGGCAATTTCTTCGGGAATACCCTTAGAAACGCAACCCGTAATACCTTCACTGGGCGCACCGTGGATAAATTTATCCTTTTGTTCCATCAGCTCTTTTTTCTTCTTTTTAGACATAGCGCGGCGTACAAGGTCGGCTTGTCCATAGGTATAGCCCGCAAGCTGTTGGAATATTTGCATTACCTGTTCTTGATATACGATAACACCGTAAGAATTTTTTAAAATAGGCTCTAAGTGCGGCGTATCGTAGACGATATCTTCAGGATGATGCTTATTATGGATATATTTAGGAATGAAATCCATAGGACCGGGACGGTACAAGGAAATACCTGCAATCAAATCTTCCAAACAGTTTGGTTGCAGTTCTTTCATGAACTTTTTCATGCCGCCTTGTTCGAGTTGGAACACTGCGTCGGTGTCCCCCGACGAGATCAGCTGATACGCTTCCGGCACGTCCACACCGATTTTACTAAAATCAATATCAATGCCACGCCCGATTTTGATATATTCCAATGTGTTTTGAATGTCGGTGAGCGTTGTAAGCGCAAGGAAGTCCATCTTCAACATCCCCACCGCTTCCACTTCTTTCATGTCAAACTGCGTAACGATATCCTCGCCGTTTCTTGCGAGCGGTACGTTATCGGCAAGCACTTTATTACAAATCACCACGCCTGCCGCGTGTTCAGATATATTTTTGGGCATACCTTCCAGTTTTAAGCCCATATCGATTACACGGTGCAAATCTTCGTTCGTTTCGTAAACTTCGATAAATTCCGAATTCTTTTTATCCTTTTGCTCTTTCAGTTTTTTCGTAAGCTCGCCACGCTTTTCTTCCGAAAGCGTTTGGTCTTCCAACTGCTTTTCCAGCTTAGGAATTTTTAAACCAAGCAACTCGCCGATGGTCGATTTACCGTCCATAAGCTTAGCTACCTTATCCGTCTCCGAATACGGAACGTCCATAACGCGCCCTACGTCTTTTAACACAGCACGAGAGGCAAGCGTACCAAAGGTAACGATTTGCGCTACGTTTTCAGGGTGATATTTCTCTCTAACGTACGAAATGGTTTCGTGTCTGCGACGTGTACAAAAGTCGACGTCAAAGTCGGGCATGGATACACGGTCAGGGTTCAAGAACCGTTCAAAAATCAAATCGTATTTCAAAGGGTCAACGTCGGTAATCCCGATAGAATACGCAACGATACTGCCTACCCCCGACCCACGGCCGGGACCAACGGGAATACCGTGCAATCTTGACCAGTTGATATAATCCCATACAATCAAGAAATAATCAGCGAAACCCATTTTTATAATAATTCCCAGCTCGTATTCCACACGCTTTTTAATATCTTCCGTGATAGTATCATAGCGTTTCGCCAAGCCTGTCCACGTAAGGTTTGTTAAATAATCAGGCGACGTAGATCCGTCATCGGGCTTATACAAGGGAATAAGCGATTTATCACGGATAGGTTCGCCATAAGGTGTTAAATCAAATGCAGGTTCTTCTATCTTATCGGCAATCACGCGCGTGTTAGTAATCGCTTCGGGGACGTAATGGAAAAGTTCCGCCATTTCATCCCCCGATTTCATATAAAATTCCTGCGTTTCAAATTTCATGCGCTTGGTGTCCGCAAGCGTCTTTTTCGTTTGAATGCAAAGCAAAACGTCGTGCGCTTCCCAGTCGTTTTTTTCAATGTAATGCACGTCGTTGGTGGCAACAAGCCCGATATTCAATTCACGGGCGAGTTTGATAAGTTCGGGGATAACTTGTTTTTCATCGGCAATACCATGGTCCTGCAATTCGATATAAAAATCATCACCAAACGCCTCTTTCATTTCCAAAGCAAACTGCTTTGCTTTTTCATATTCTCCTTCCAAAAGCAGTTGGGGAATTCTGCCCGCCAAGCATGCCGAAAGACAAATTACGCCCTCGCTGTGCTTTTTAATCATATCATAGCTGATACGCGGTTTTCCGTAAAAGCCTTCGATATGAGAAAGCGAATCCAGCTTTACGATATTTCTATACCCCACCTTATTTTTTGCCAACAAAACGATATGCTCCGTTTTCGTACCAGGGTGTTTTTGCAAATGGTCGTCCGTCGCGTACAATTCGCAACCTATGATATATTTAATGCCTTTCTTTTGACATTCTTCCGCAAAATACAACGACGCGTACATGTTACCGTGGTCGGTAACCGCGCACGCGTTTATTTTATTTTTTTCCAAATAATCGACAAGGTCGTCCACCTTTGCCGCGCCGTCCAAAAGACTGTATTCGGTATGTAGATGTAAATGAACGAAATCCGTCATAATGTATCCCTTTCGCCGTGTATGGCGTTGTTATCTTAATCGTCTATTTCTTCTGCGAGTTCCATGAGTTTGCGCATACGGTGGTTGATACAGCTTTTGCTTTCCCCGAGCATATCCGCAAGTTCTTGCAAGGATTTTTCAGGGTGTTTTAAGCGTGTTTTTGCAAGCTGTTTAAGTTGTACGTTTAAATGGGTAAATCCGCCGTATTTTTCCAGCTTTTGAATAGCAACCACTTGTTTTACCGCAGCTATCGCCGTTTTATCCGCGTTACCCGATATACAATTTTGCGCGCGGTTATCGTTGTTGGCTTCGTCGCGTTTTTCCACGAATACGGTAAATTTATCAAGTGCATTATTCGCCCCTATTACCGCCAAGAAATCGGAAATGAGTTCTTTGCTTTTGATATAGACCACCGCATCGTCCTTTCGCATTACGAAGCGCGCCAACAGTTCTTCTTCCGCCAAAAGCTTACAAAAATCTCGCGCGGTATGCCGATCACGAAAAACAATTTCCAAATGATATCCGCCGCCGTGCTCGTTTGGAAGCATACAGCTGCCGCCAGCCAAAAACGCGCCGCGGATATACGCTAGCTTACTCTTTTCATTTTTTATCAGCGAATTCGCAACGCCTTCTTTAAATGTTTTCGACGTTTTATTATACAAAGCAAGCGCACTTAAAACCTGTTCCCCATACGCAAGCGGACAAGCAATTACCAGCTTATCCTTTCCGCTTAATCTATCTTGCGCCGCATGTGCCACTGCTAAATCACAGTTAAATGCCTTCGAAAACGTTTCCATAACAAATTCCGCCACGCGCTCCGTTTGGCTAACAATAAAAAAGGTAGGCGTATCTTGCTGAATACCCATCTCGCCGCAAGTGCGGATAAAAGCGGACAAGCCTGCCAGTTTTGCCTGCTTATCTTTCCAAAATCCGCTGTGGATAAGTTCCTTTTTTATTTCCAACGTAAAGTTCATTTCGTTACCTGTTTATCTGCCGTTTTTTAATTGCGCAAGACGGAACGTGGGTGTTCTTCCGTCAATATTGTCAATTCTATCCATCGGGAAGTTGACGCGAGCAAGCTGTTTTTCAATGAGCGCCGTATCCCCTACTCTATCCGCCGAGTGCGCGTCGGAATTGATAACAAAGCGGGCGGACGTTTTGGCAATAATATCGCAAAGCTGTTCGTCCGTAAAATGTTGCTTTTTACTGCTTAACTCTAAATACGTACCGTAATCGGCGGCGCATTTCGCCACATCCAAAGCGTTGGCTGGCGAGCAAAACCCTACGTGCGTTAAAACGTCGATAGGGTTGTTTTTCACCGCATTTACGTACGCTTTTGTATTGCGTTTTATCTGCGCTTTCGTAGACGTTTTCAAAAGCACGGAAATAAGATAGTTTGGCATACCATACGAGAAATATCGCCATAAATTTTGATAAAAAATCAATACGTGATAACCGCATAAAAAGATATCAAAATTATCGTAATCACTCGCCTTAAAATCCGTTTTTCCCGACGGGCCGAGAATGTTTGCCTCCACGCCCGTCAAAACCTTTACACCGTGTTTTTCTTGCGCAGCCGCACATTCTTGACGAAGTGTAGGCACGTCTTTTCGGCGCAAATTATATATCACGTGACGAAAGCCGTGGTCGGTAATAGCAATTTCCTTTAAGCCGATTGCCTTTGCCTGCCTCGTGTTTTCATCTACCGTATTTTTGCCGTGCGAATACGGCGTATGGGTATGATAATCTCCCGTTAAAAGCACTATTTTCACTCCAAATATCGTATTTCTTCTTGCAACGCAATTTTATATTGCGCATAAACAGCATTTTTTATAATTTGAATGAGCGCGCGGATATCCTGCGCCGTTGCACCTTTATCGTTGATAATGAAATTTGCATGTACGTCGGAAACCACAGCACCGCCTATACGCATTCCTTTTAATCCAGCCCCCTCAATCAATCGACCTGCAATTTGACCTTCGGGGTTTTTAAATATGCAGCCCAAGCTTTTTCCGATAGGCAAATGCGCTCTTTTTTCATGGTAGCGCGCAATTTCTTCACGGACTTTGCAAGGCGAACTTTGCATTAATTGCAAGGTTACACCCAAAAGGATATCGTTATTGCGCATAAATATGCTGTTTTTATAAGCAAATTCACAATCAGCCTTACGCACAATCTGTACTTTGCCATCGCGAAAAACCCGCACGCTGTCCACGATGGACGAAATATATTTTCCACTGACACCTGCGTTCATATATACCGCACCGCCAAGCGTACAGGGAATACCAGATAAAAACCCCGCACCGCTTAGCCCCGCATCAATGCAACGATGCAAAAGCCGACCGCTCGTAACGCCGCTTTCCGCATATAAATATCTACCGTAGCTACGGCAAAAACGCATTTGCTTGGTGCATATAACTACACGTTCAATAGCTCCCTCTGCAACCAGTGTGTTGGATAAATTTCCCACCACTACAAACGACAACTTTCGCTCCGTCAGCATGGATAAAATTTGCAGCAATTCCTGCTCGTCTTTCGGAAATAAAGCAATAGGTGCAATACCGCCTACCCCCATCGTTCCATTTGCGGAAAATTCGAAAGGAATTTTATGTGTAAAGGGTAAAAAATCTGCGTATTTTTGCAAAATATTCAAGTCGCTTACTCCTATTATAACATATTTTTTTTGTTTTTGGAAGTGTTTACTTTCCTTTTTATAAAAAAAGTTGCACTTTCCCTTTGTATAAATATGTTTTTTTGCGTTTGAATAGTACAAAAAAAGGACCTGACAACAGCCAAGCCCTCATTGTATTTTTTATTTTACGCCTTGTAAATAATTTCGCCA
>JAZQWZ010000057.1:0-25434 GCA_045632625.1 Candidatus Scatosoma sp.
TTGCGAGTCGTACATTTAGTTTAGCACAAAGGAGCTTTTTTGTATAGCAAAGGCAAAGCTTGAAGCTAAAGCTTTTTACCACCAGCACAGCTGGTGGTTTTCTACAACCGCGTGCTCCCACACGCGGTTGTTGCTATATAAAAAAAATCACCGCCACGCAGCCGCGTGGCGGTTTTTATTCGCTAAACTTATTTAATTTTCCAACTTCATGTCGCCGTCCTTAATCCACCCTTTCTTGCGCATAAATTCGGAAATAGCAAAATTAAGCAAAGCGGGCAGGACAAGCATCAAAAGAATAATCCCCGCAATGCCAAGCGTGCTGCTGGTATACTTAAAAAGATCGAGTACGCCGACAAGACCACTGGTACCCATACCGCCACCCGACGCACCGCATTTCAGCTTGAATACGCACGTGGAAAGCGGACCGAGAATCGCCGAAGAAATAATCATAGGCAACATAATCACGGGCTTTTTCATGATGTTGGGAATTTGTAACATACTCGTACCGATACCCTGCGAGATAAGACCGCTCACTTTATTCTCACGATAGCTAGCCACAGCAAAGCCGACCATGTGGCAAGCACAGCCAACGGTAGCCGCCCCGCCTGCAAGCAGCATTGCATCATACCCGGTCGCACCTGCGCCGCCTGCCAAAACAGGGCTGGCAACAGCCACCCAAATTGCCGCAGACGAGGTAGGCATAGTCAAAAGCACGCCCATAATTACGGCAATTACGATGCCCATAACAAAAGGCGTAATATCCGTAGCGATAGCGATTAACGCGCCAAGTTGATTAATCAGCCAAATAAAGGGGAAGGACACAAATACGCCGCCAAAGGACAAAAACAGCGCACCAAGGGGCACAAGTAAAATATCTAGTTTGGTTTTGCCAACATACAAGCCCACTACTTCCACCACGAGCATCGTTACAACATACGCGCCGATGGGGTTGCCAGGCAAACCGAGCGTCAACGCAAGCAACGGTGCTTGCCCTACCATAAGTTTATCTGCAAACGCGCCTACCATGCCAGCCACCGCTGCCGAAAAAACAAGCAGTTTGTTTTTGCCAAGCGCGTGCGCAATGCCTACGCCGATCCCGGCGCCCATCAGCGATTTGGCGATGTTCGCTATGTATAAAAGCGTATTGCCGATATAGTTGTTTCCTATCCAACCTGCAATTTGCGATAAAATCGTACCGGCTATTAAGGTCACGAACAACCCTTGCGCCATACCCGAAAACGCGGTAATGAAAAAGCGTTTGGGCAATGCTTTTAAATACGCTTGTGCGCGCATTTTCAACGTTTGTTTTTCTTGCACAACTTCTTCCATTGTATTTTTCTCCTTTTTGCAAGTATAGTTTCATTATACGCCTATTTTTTTTAAAACGCAAATAAATTATGCGCAGGATAAAAAAATTCCCATTTCGTTACTTTCGAACAAAAAAAACCGTCCGTTTGCAACGAAACAGACGGCATACTTGTAAACAATGCTTATCTTCTTTCAAAGCTATCGCAACAAGTGCAAGTTTCAGCGTCGTGCGCGCACGTGTTCCCAACGTGAATTTTACGGAGCGTACAATAATCACCCGAACGGTTATATTTACATTCCGTTACACAACAACCGATACAAGTATTTACTTCTTGTTTGTTTTCGTTCATCATAGTAAAAAACCTCCTTTTTAGTAACAACAGTATGCGTAAACTTTCAAAAGTTTATTGACATTTTTTAAAATTTGCTGTACAATAGTATCGAAAATAAAAACTGTCGATATTTTTTATCGCAAAGGAAGGTATATAATGAAAGTTTTATTGACCGCGGACGTAAAAGGCACAGGTAAAAAAGGCGACGTTGTAGAAGTTGCCGACGGCTTTGGCAGAAATTTCCTTTTAAAAAAGGGTTTGGCTTGCGTAGCGAATACCGCAAACGTACACCAAGCAGAACAAAAGAAAGCCGCGCAGGATTTCCACAAGGCGGAAGAAGTGAAAGCCATCAAGGCGCTTGCCGCGTCCATTGAAGGCAAGCAAGTGCAGGTAAAAATTAAAACAGGCGAAAACGGCAAAACGTTCGGCAGCGTAACTGCAGCGCACGTATCTGCCGCCCTTAGCGTAATGGGCTTTGATATCGATAAAAAGAAAATCAAAATGGACGCTGTGAAAACGGTGGGTTTTTTCGACGCGGAAATTCGTTTTATGGAAAACGTAACGGCAAAAATTAAAGTGGAAGTTGTGGGGTTATAATATAATATGGAAGAAGCTCCTATCCCTACCCCTGAAAATCAACGGCAATTACCGCCCAAAATCACCAAGGAAAATTTCCACAGCGAAGATAAAATGGAGCGTGTTTTGTTGCAGATAAAAACTGTTTTATGTTTGCTGTTTTCTTCCCTGCTCGTGTCCGTTTCTTCGTACGCGCTGATTGCGCCTAACAACTTCACAACGGGCGGGGTAAGCGGTTTGGCTGTACTTTTGAACATTGCCACCTACGACGTAATCAAGCAAAGCTGGATTGTCCTTGGCGTGAACACACCTTTGATCATCTTATCCTTTTTCTACGTAAAAAGACGCTTTGCCGTGATTACCACTTTGCATATTTTATTGCAAACGCTTTGGTTGGTGCTCTTAGAACAAATATTCCCCGATTTTGAAATTGCTTTTGAAACGGGCGGCGAACGCATTTTCGCGGCACTTTCCGGCGGTATTTGTATCGGCGCTTCTATTGCCTTAGCTTTTAAAATAGGCGGTAGCACGGGCGGAACGGATATTATCGCCGTTATGATACAAAAAAAGATTGCCGCATCATCGATTGCGCGTATGATTTTCATTTTAAACTGCATGGTTATCGGGGCGTCCTTCTTCGTATTCTTCGATACCAACGCAACGCTCGCTGTGAATATTTTGCCCATTATGCTCGCTATCTTTGAAGCGTATATCGAAAGTAAAATTAACGATTCGCTTACCAACGGTTTTCAATCGGCTATCGAATTTAGAATTATCACCAACAAACCCGAAGAGCTTTCCTATGCCATTATGCACGAGCTTGGTCGCGGCGTTACTGGCTTGCCCGCAAAAGGTATGTATACGCAGGAAGATAAAACAATGCTGGTTTGCGTAATCGGACGGCGGCAAATTGCCGCACTTCGACGGATTATGAAACACGTCGACCCCGATTCGTTCGCCGTAATGTCAGGCGTTTCGCAGGTGCTCGGTTTGGGCTTTTACGTCAGCGAATTATAAAAATTGCGCAACTCCTTTATCTATAAGGGGTTGCGTTATTTTTACACCTTAAACGGCTAAAAAACAAGCAAAAGCAAAATTTTTTATAAAAAAATGCCTCAAATGCTTTATTTTTCAAGCTTTTTCGACATTTTTTTTCGTAGAAGTATTGACAAACGCATATTTATAGGATATAATAGAACTACTTAAAGGTTTTCGCAAGCTTTTAAGAAAATTAAAACAAAGGGGATTTAACTCTTATGAACAAAGGCGAATTGATTAAAGCAATGGCAGAAAAAGCAGGTTTCACGAACAAAGACGCAGCAACGGCATACGAAGCATTCGTTGAAGTTGTTACGGAAGCATTGAAAGCAGGCGACAAAGTTCAACTTGTTGGCTTTGGTACGTTTGAAGTGAAAAACGTAGCAGCTAAAACGGGCATCAACCCTAAGACGAAAGAAAAAGTTGCTATCGCTGCTTGCAAAAAACCCGTTATGAAGTTCGGTAAAGCTTATAAAGATCTTCTTAACTAATTTTTTCCTATGTTCGCTAAAAAACCCGACGCAATCGCGTCGGGCTTTTTCTTTACTTTTTCTTTGCAGTTTCTTATTCAAAATAATTGATTTTCATCGCGCGTTTGACTTCCGCAAGCGTTTTTCCAGCAACCGCCCTTGCTTTTTCACTGCCTGCTTTCAGCATTTCCCAAACGGCAGGGATATCCTTGGCAAACGCTTCTCTTCTTTCTCTAATGGGTGCCAGCGTTTCTTGCATCACTTCGTTGAGCAAACGCTTGACTTTCATATCGCCAAGTCCGCCCTTTTCATAGTGCGCTTTCATTTCTTCAAGGCACGCGTAATCAGGACAATATTTTTCAAAATGCTCTTTCGTAGAGAACGCATCTAAGTAAATAAAGGTGGGGTTATTTTTGGTATCGCCAGGGTCGGTAACCTTGATATGGTTGGGATCGGTGTACATACCCATAACCTTGCGTTTAATTTCGTCTGCACTATCCGACAGATAAATGCAGTTGCCAAGCGATTTACTCATCTTCGCCATACCGTCCGTACCGGGCAAACGCAGGCAAGAACGATTTTCAGGCAATACCGCTTGCGGTTCAACAAGCGTTTCGCCGTACAGGCCGTTAAAACTCCGCACGATTTCGCGCGCTTGTTCCAGCATAGGAAGCTGATCCTCGCCAACGGGCACGGTCGTTGCTTTGAACGCCGTAATATCCGCCGTTTGCGAAACGGGGTACGTCAAAAAGCCCATGGGGAGCGAATGTTCAAAATTCTTTTGCTTAATTTCCGCTTTTACCGTCGGGTTGCGTTCCAAACGGGCAAGCGTAACCAAGTTCATATAATAGAAAGTGAGCTCCGTCAACTGCTCAATGTGCGATTGCACGAAAATCGTCGATTTGTTGGGATCAAGACCGCACGCCAAATAATCGAGCGCAACTTCGGTGATATTCGCGCGTACTTTATCGGGATTATCAAAGTTATCGGTGAGCGCTTGCGCGTCTGCAATCATTACGTAAATCTCGTCAAATTTACCACTGTTTTGCAATTCTATACGGCGTTTGAGTGAGCCTACGTAATGCCCGATATGCAATTTCCCTGTGGGACGGTCGCCCGTTAAAATAATTTTACTCATAATTTCTCCTTGTTTTCCGCATACTTACGGTATGAAACGTTTTTTTATCGCCGTATCGGCAATTTGTTTTGTTTGCGCCCTTGCTATTGCCGTACTTGGAGCGCGTGAAGGTCTTGCCCGTGCGCGTAATCGTATGCGTGCACAACCCGTTTATTATCAACAACGTTATTACAAAATAGCGCCGTAGGTGTTGCGATAAGCGTACATGGCGTCAAGGTGTTCCTTGCCGTCGATTACGCCGTTTTCAATCGCCGCAATGATATCATCCATCGTTACAACAGAATATACGTCCACGCCAAATTGTTTTTTCGCTTCCGCTACTGCTGAAAGCTCGCTATCGAGTGCCTTTTCGCGTCTATCTACGGAAATAATCATACCGACAATCTGTACGTTTGCCGCTGCTTGCAGTTTGGGCAAAATTTCTCTAAGCGCCTTGCCCGACGTCATTACGTCTTCGATAATAACGACCTTTTCGCCGTCGACAAGTTGTTTGCCTACAAACAAACCGCCTTCGCCGTGGTCTTTCACTTCTTTTCTGTCGAAGCAATAATTGACTTCTTCGCCGTAGTTGTTGGCAAGCGCAATCGCCGTAGCGACGGAAAGGGGAATGCCCTTATAGGCGGGGCCAACCAGCGTTTCGGGTTGCAAGCCGTTTTCACGGATACAAGCCGCGTAATATTCGCCAAGCTTGGCAAGCTGTTTGCCTGTTTTATAATTCCCCGTGTTGATAAAATACGGGGCTTTTCTGCCGCTTTTTAAGGTGAATTCACCAAATCTCAAAACACCGTTGGAAACCATAAAACGGATAAATTCTTCTTTGTACGTATATGCCATGTCTTCGTTCACTCCTTATTTTCCATTTAATTGTAACGTGCCGACAAGCTCGGTTACGTTGTTTACGCCGTGCTTATCGCACCATTCGTTTAAGCCTTTGATAATCTTGGGCATTGCATACGGGTCGGTAAAATTCGCCGTACCTACCTGCACTGCCGTTGCGCCCGCCATCAAAAATTCGATAGCGTCTTCCGCACACGTAATACCGCCCATTCCGATAATGGGGATTTGCACCGCTTGCACCGCTTCGTACACCATTCTTACGGCAATCGGCTTAATACCTGCCCCCGACACGCCGCCTGTATTGTTGGCGATAATGGGTTTTCTGCGCTCGATATCGATTGCCATACCCGTAAGTGTATTGATGAGCGAAACGCAATCTGCACCGCCGTTTTCCGCTGCCTTTGCGTTGGTGGCAATGCTTTCGACGTTGGGGGAAAGCTTAACGATCAGCGGCGTAGTTTTCAGTGCGCTTTTGGATACACGCGTAACTTCTTCCACCGATTGCGGTTTGATGCCAAACGCCATGCCGCCGCTTTTTACGTTGGGACAGGAAATGTTCAGCTCGATCATATCCACCTTTCCGTCCAACTTGGCGCAAATCGCATAATAATCGTCCAGCGTTTTACCAGCTACGTTAGCAATTACACACGTGCCCGTGTCTTTGAGCCATTGTAAATCTTTTTGAATAAAATGTTCCACACCGGGGTTTTGTAAACCTACGGCGTTTAAAATTACTCCGCGGCTTTCCGCGATGCGGGGAACAGGATTGCCGGCGCGAAGCTCCATGGTTAAGCCCTTGGTGGAAATACCGCCAAGCTGCCCGATATCGTAAAGCTCGTTAAACTCACGTCCAAACCCGAACGTACCCGATGCGGCGATTACGGGGTTTTTTAATTGTACGCCACAAAGCTGAATAGATAAATTTGCCATAATTCTTCCTTACAATTTCTACTTATAAACAAACTTCGTTGCTGTTAAATACGGGGCCGTCTTTGCAAACACGCGCTCTTGCACCGTTGGTCTTTTCGCATACGCACACTACGCACGCACCGATACCGCAACCCATGCGTTCTTCCAACGAAACGTAGCAAAGCAAGCCGTGTTTTTCCGTTACCGCTTTGAGTGCGCGGAGCATAGGAATAGGTCCGCAAGCCAGCACTACGTCGGGGCGGTTGCCTGCCAACAAGTCTTTTTCAAACGCTTGCACGGCGTTCATTTTTTCGCCATAGCTGCCATCGTCCGTCACTGCCACAAATGTATGCGCTTTTGTAAAATCTTCCACACCGCAAACGGCATGCTTGTTGCGATAGCCGATGTATGCGGAAATTTGTTTACTCTCCCCATATTTTTGCAGCACGGAAATGAGCGGAAACGTACCTACGCCGCCGCCAACCAGCGCCACTTTTTTCTCGTTTTCTTCCACAAAAAAACCGTTACCCAGCGGCATGAGTACGTTTGTTTTCGTACCTGCCCCCATAGCTTTGAGTTTTTGTGTACCTTCGCCTTTCACTTGATAACAAAAAGTAACGCTATTGCCTTGCGTTTTACAAATGGCAATGGGACGGCGCAACAAATGCGTACCGCCCACGGCAATATTCCCAAACTGACCGCAACGCGCAACAGCAGGTTCTCCCAAATCAAAGGTTACTGCGTACACGTTTTCGGCTATTTTTTCGTTACTAATCACGGTTGCGTTATAATCTTTCATATCGCTTATTTACCCATTTTACCGATTACGGAAGCAAGGTCTTTTTGCATTGCCACCGTCGCTGCGCGCGCCGCTCCGTAATACGTGCCGCCAAGCTTTTTATACGCACACAAAATCCCGCGCGAATTATTTACTACGCCGCCCAAGCCGTTTGTATCAAAACAGCTTTTCAGCATTTCCGCATTGCCGCCCTGCGCACCGTAGCCGGGGATTAAAAAGAAGGTATGGGGAAGCACTGCACGCAAGCGCGCCGCTTCCGTGGGATGCGTTGCGCCTACTACCGCGCCTACCGCCGAATAGCCGTATGTGCCTACCGTGCTTTCGCCCCATTTTTCCACCAAACCGCCCACGTATTCGTACATAGGCATACCGTTTTCCAAAACTACGTTTTGGATTTCCGCGCCCGACGGGTTGGACGTTTTGACAAGCACAAAAATACCCTTATCGTGGTTTTTGCACTCGTCCACGAACGGTGCAATGCCGTCCGTGCCCAAATAACCGTTGACCGTTACGTAATCGGCAGGGAAGGCTTTCAGCGACAAAGTATTTACCTGCGTTTCGCCCAAGAACGTTTTTGCATAACAAGCCGCCGTAGAGCCGATGTCGTTGCGTTTTGCGTCCGCAATTACCACCAAATCCTTTTCCGCCGCGTATTTGAGCGTTTCTTCATACGCTTTCATACCTGCCGTGCCGTACATTTCGTAGTACGCGATTTGCACCTTTACAGACGGAATGATATCGCAAAGCGTATCAATCAATTTTTTATTGAAATCAAACACGCGTTCCGCAACGCCGTCAAAGGTGG
This sequence comes from Candidatus Scatosoma sp., assembly GCA_045632625.1. Lineage (GTDB taxonomy): Bacteria > Bacillota > Clostridia > Christensenellales > Borkfalkiaceae > Scatosoma. The sequence continues at coordinate 8,213 of JAZQWZ010000057.1, forward strand.
TTACGCCCGCTTTCATCTCGTCGGGCAAGTAATCGAAAAGCGTGTCAAGCCCTACACAGGTAGGGTTTTGCATATCTATAATTTTTTCTATCAATTTATCGGTAATCATATTTTTTTCCTTTTTACGCTTGATATTTAATTTCACCATCTACAATCGTGTAGCAAACTGCGCCTTGCAGTTTATAACCGCCAAACGGCGAATTTTTGCCCTTGCTGACAAATTGTTCAGGGCATACCGTCCATTCTTTGTCAATATCCACAATCGTCAAATCGGCAACGCCGCCTTCCTTGATACAGCCGCCGTCCAAGCCCAAAATGCGAGCAGGCGCCGCGGACATTTTTTCCGCAATTTGCGTCAAGCTCAAAACGCCCGTCTTGTAAAGGTACGTGATCGCAAAGCCCAGCGACGTTTCAATGCCGCTAATCCCAAACGCCGCACTGTTATATTCGACGTTTTTGTCGTTGATATGGTGGGGTGCGTGATCGGTAACGATACAATCGAGCGTGCCGTCTTGCAAACCTTGCAAAATGGCTTGCTTGTCCGCTTCTTCACGAATGGGGGGATTTACTTTGGTGTTGGTATCGAACGATTTGATAATTTCATCCGTCACCGCGTAGTAATGCGGGCAGGTTTCCGCCGTTACTTTCACGCCTGCCTTTTTCGCATCGCGGATTAAGCGCACACCGCTGTGCGTGGATACGTGACAAATATGCACGGGCACGTCCAAACTTTCCGCAAGCGCCAAATCCCTTGCGATACAAATATCTTCTGCCGCTCTGGGAATACCCTTTAAGCCTGCAATCGTGGACGAAAGCCCTTCGTTGACTACGCCGCCGTCGACAAGCTCTTTATCTTCGCAGTGGCAAAGGCATTTGATATCAAAGCCGCTTGCGTATTCCATAGCAAGGCGCATAAGACGGGAGCTTTTTACCGCTACGCCGTCGTCGGAGATAGCCACTGCCCCAGCGCGTTTCATTTCCCCGATATCGGCAAGCTGTTCGCCTTTCGAGCCCTTGGTGATTGCGCCGATGGGATGCACTTTGCACGCGCCCACTTCGTTTGCACGGTGCTTGATATAGCTTACCACCACTTTATTGTCCGTAATCGGGTTGGTGTTGGGCATACAGCAAATTTGCGTAAACCCGCCTTTCACCGCCGCTTTCGTACCGCTTTCAATATCTTCCTTGTATTCATAACCGGGATCGCGCAAATGCACGTGCATATCGATAAGACCGGGGAATATTACTTTTCCCGCCGCATCCAGCACTTGTTCATCGTTGCTTGCGCAAATACCTTCGGCAATCTTTGCAATTTTACCGTTCACAATTTGGATATCTGCTTTTATCACTCTGTCCTGCAACACTACGTTACCGTTTTTGATAATCATATTTTTCTCCTTACTTGCAATACTCTCTGTAATCGTTAAGTAGTTTCAAAACCGCCATACGCACGGCGATGCCCGAAAATACCTGCTCTTCAATACGGCTCTTTTCGTGGTCAATCACTTTGCCCGTCAATTCCACGCCGCGATTTACGGGGCCGGGGTGCATAATGATGGCGTTGGGGTTCGCATATTTGAGCGCCTTGCCTTCGATGCCGTAAAACGCCGCGTATTCGTTAAGCGAAGGGAAATTGCCTGCCTGTTGGCGTTCCAGCTGAATTCTAAGCCCCATCACTACGTCTGCGCCGTCCAGTGCTTCTTCCTTGCTTTTGCAAAGCTTTGCACCCAGCTTGTCTATGCCCTTGGGGATAAGCGTTTGCGGTGCGAACATACGCACTTCCGCGCCCATCGTTTTCAAGCCGAACAAGTTAGATTTTGCCACACGCGAGTGCTTGATGTCCCCCACAATCGCCACCTTCAAGCCTTTGAGTGTTCCGAAAGTTTCTCGCATCGTCAACATATCCAAACGCGCTTGCGTGGGATGTTCGTTCATGCCGTCGCCTGCGTTGAGCACACCTGCCTTGGTAACCCTCGCCAAAAGATACGGCGCACCGCCCATGGGATGGCGCATAATTAGGAAATCGTTGAGCTGCGCATCCAAGGTTTTGCCGGTATCGACAAGCGTTTCGCCCTTTGCTACCGACGATGAGCTTGCGGCGATATTAATTACCGTTGCGCCCAAATACTTAGCGGCAAGTTCAAAACTTGTCCGCGTTCTTGTGGAATTTTCATAAAATAAAATGGTAGCCGTTTTGCCTTTCAAGTAGGGTAAATTTTTATCCCCGCTTTTTAAGTGCTGTTTCATTACCGCCGCCGTGTCGAGAATTTCGGTAAGCTCTTCTTCCGTCGTATCGATCAGCCCGATTAAATCTTTCCTTTTGAGCATGCAAATCTCCTTTCGTGAAAAAACGCCTTGGCGCAAAACGCCAAGACGCAGTTTGTTGTAGTGCTCCGATATCGGCGTTTTCGCTTTATCGAACTATATTATAACACTTTTTTTTATAATTGTAAAGGATAAAACCATAGGTTTTAACAATCCAAAAAAAAATATTTTACCATATTTGCACTATTACGATAACGAAATGCCCATTTCGTCAAGCTTTTTTAAAATTTTTTCCTGCGCTGTTTGCGGAGTATCCACACCGAGTACGCACTGCTCAAACGGACAAATTCCGTCCCCTTTACGGTTGATAATCGACGGCACTTTTTCGCCGTATTCCGCATAAATGCCGTTATCTAAAAGCACTTGCAAAGCGGGCACGCTAATCACCTGCGCGTACACCGATTTTACTTTTAGTAAAACGTATAAAAAAGCCGTAGCTTTGCCCACCACCTTATCCGCGGCGGCATAGCCAAAAAAATCGTTGCCCGATTGCAGCCATTTGACCAGCGGTTTGACGCCGCGCTCTATGGAAATGCAGCTATCTTGTTTTTTACAAAGCACGCAGGTACAATCGCCTTTCATTAAACGCGTTTTGGCACTTTGTAAATCTTTCATTTTTGTAACCGCTCCGCAAACGACGACATCATGTTACTAATTTTAATATTTTGCGGACAAACCTTTTCGCAGGCACGGCAAGCCACGCAAGCGGACGGTTTCTTATTGTCGGCAAGCTTTTCTATGCTTTTTGCTGCAACCGCACCGCCCGAATAGGTATCCTCGTTGTACAAACGAATGAGCGAAGGGATATTCAGCTCCATAGGACAATAGGAAGTGCAATATCTGCAACCCGTACAAGGCACCGTTTGTTCTTTCAGTTGCGTCGCCATATCCAAAAGTGCTTGTTTTTCCCTATCGTTTAACGGCTCGTCCGTTTGAAAAGTGGCGATATTGTCTTGTAATTGTTGCATATTCGACATACCCGACAAGGTAACCGTTACGCCGTCTACCGACTGCACGAAACGAAACGCCCATTCCACTACGCCGGCATTTGCGCGCATAGCTTTTAATTTTTCTTCGTTTTCCTTAGAAACCTGCGCTAACACACCGCCGCGTACGGGTTCCATTACCCAAATCGGCAAATGGTAGCTTTGTAAAAGCTCCGCTTGCGCTTTTGCGTTTTGCAAATCCCAGTCCAGCCAGTTAAGCTGAATTTGCCCAAATTCTAAATCGTTTGCATACGCTTGCAAAAAGCGTTGTAAATTGTTAAGCGACGCGTGCGTGGAAAAGCCCAAATGCCCGATGCGCCCTTTGCGTTTTTGTTCCAAAAAGTACGCTACTACACCGTATTCTTTATTTAAGTACGCTTCGATATTGCTATCCGTCAAGCAGTGCAAAAGATAGAAATCAAAATACTCCACTTGGCATTTTTGCAGTTGTTTTTCAAAAATTTCTTCCGCCTTCGTAAAATTTTGCAAATCGTAACCGGGGAATTTATCCGCCAAATAAAAACTGCTTCTCTCGTGTGCTTTTAACGCTTCCCCCAACACGATTTCCGATTGTCCGCCGTGGTAACCGAACGCCGTATCGAAATAGTTGACGCCTTGGTCAAGCGCATATGCCACCATCTCTTTCACCGCGTCCTTATCAATGGCGTTATAATCTCCGCCAAGCGTAGGAAAACGCATACAGCCCATACCAAGCGCCGAAAGCTTTTTATCTTGAAACTGTCTATAAATCATATCTTTTCCCTTTTGTGTTTTTAGTAAATTTTCACCAAGCTAAAGCCCACTTTATCGCACGCGGTCAAGTGGTATTCCACACCGTTTTTCTCCGTCCTGAGCGGAAAATACGCCGCACCGTGAATGTGCCCGAACACCGCTTTTCCCACGCCGTTTTGTTCAAAAAGCTGCGTAAAAAGCGTTTCGGGCGTTTTTACGCTAAACGGGGGATAATGCACGAGCGCAATTTTTTTATCGCCTTCTTGATACAGTTTATCCGCTTGTGCAAACGCCAAACGGAAACGCTCCGCCTCGCGCAGGTACAGCTTTTGGTCCTGCTCGGTAAAATCAGGCGAACCGGGACAAGTCCAACCGCGAGAACCGATAAAGACAAACTCCCCGATTTTTGCCGCATCCGTTTGCAAAAAGACAAAATTTTCATCGGGTGCGCTGTCGCGCAGGCGCGTAATACCGTTCCACCAGTAATCGTGATTACCGCGAATGCACACTTTTTTACCGGGCAAAGGCGCAAGCTGTTTTAAATCTTCAAGCGCGTCTTCTAATTTCATTGCCCAACTGATATCGCCGCAAATAAGTACGATATCCTCGTCCTTTACTTTGGAAAGCCAGTCTAATTTAATTTTCTCAAAATGCCCTTCCCAGCCGCCGCCGAATACGTCCATAGGCTTATCCGCGGTGGTAGAAAGATGCAAATCGCTGATTGCATAAATATTCATACGCTTATTATAGCATTTTATTTGAAAAAAAGCAAGCGCCCTTAGCAAAAAAGGACGCCTGTCGTATGTATTTTACACAACTTTTTTATCTTTTTACGTTGCAATTACAGCCTTGCGGATATAACGGCAGTTCAAAGAACCCTGCGCACACTTCTTGCGAATAGTCCTGTGCGGGCGGAATCGCGCAATAGCCGTAGGTCGGGATTAACAATTCCACGGGCATAGAAACCTTCAAAATAACCGTTACGCAAATGGAAACGGTGAAGCCCTGCGTGTCGGGGTTGTAAGTGCCTTCGGGCGCAACCGCGCTGACCACAGCTTGCACGCTAAACGGGATAATGGACGGGGCAGGTACGAACATAAGCACGTCTTGATTGAGCGTAACCGTAGCCGTTGCACTGCCTTCCACGCCGTTCGCGTCGGTGAATAACACTTCCAAAGGCACGGAAACGGTAGCTTGCACTCTTGCGCATTGTCTATCCGCTTGCCGATCCACCGAAAGGTTGGTAACCGTTGCTTGCGAGGTGGTCGAACGTGCACTGACGAACGTTAAGGGATATGTAACCGTTGCGGGCGTAAGGTCAGTGAGCGTCAACGCGTAGTTTTCAATTTGCGTTTGCTTAATCGCCGCATCGAAAATTTTCTCCGCTTGAATACAAACCTTTTCCGTCAAACCATTGATCGGATTGCCTGAAATTACTCCGGGACATTTATCCGATTGAAAATTAGAATAAAAGGACATAGTCTACCTCCTGATACGAACCGTACCGAAGATGGCGGCGCGTGTGCTTCGCGCGCGGTCGTTTGCCGCGTTTTCTCGGTCGTTCGCGTAATCAATTACTTATTATATCGTATGCCCGCTATACCTTTGTTTGCCACTTATATTTACTCAAAGCCGAATTTTCATACCGAGATATAAACTATGCGTGCCGTTTTTTTGAAAATAGTTTTCTTCACTGCCGCAAAGCAAGCGTTTGTTTTCCCCCGCCTTGACCGTATACGCGTTACTTCTTTCCGCAGGAATGTATAAAATTTGTCCTGTATAAACAGGCTCTTTCAAATGGTTTACTTGCGAGATTTTAAACGGCGAAACGCCGAATGCATCGGCGATATCGTACACGCTTTGCCCTGCTTTCACTTGATAAAATTTTCTAATTTCCGTTTTTAGCATAAAACATTTTATGCAAAAGCACAGGAAAAATATGACGAAAAAAACGCATTTGCACGCTTGTTTTTCGTTGGCATAATTATACAGGGAAAGCTCGTACAATAGAAGTATGAATACGACTAAAAAACAGCTTTCTTCCACTCTATATTCCACCGCCGCCGTCGTTACGGGTTTATCGGTTGCCGAACGCGCGCTCGGGTTTTTGTACCGTATCGTTTTATCGCGGCTAATCGGCGCGGAAGCGCTTGGCTTATACCAAGTATCGCTCTCCGTTTTCGCCGTGTTTTTAACGCTGGGCACGGGCGGTATCCCCATCGCCGTTTCCAGGTTAATCTCCAAAAGCCGCGCGGAAAATAACTTACAAGGGGAAGGCAGCGCGGTCGGTGCGGGCATTGTACTCTCCCTGCTTTTAACCGTACCGTTTTTCTTGTTACTTTGCGTAGGCAATTTTCGCCTGGATTTTCTATTTTCCGACGAACGCTGCTTACCCGTTTTTCGTATTCTTTTACTCGGCCTGATGTGTTCTTCACTGTACGCCGTGATGCGCGGCGCGTTTTGGGGTAAAAAGCAATTTTTAGCACCTTCGGTGATGGAAATTGCCGAGGAAAGCGTGATGGTGATTGCAGGCATTTTGCTTTTGCAAAGGGTTACCAGTCCGTTAGACGGAGCGAAAAACGCGGCTTGGGCGGCGGTGATTTCCTACCTGTTTTCCTTTTCCATTTCCTTTGTATATTTCTTTTTACACGGCGGCAAAATTTGTTTACCTAAGGGCAGTTTTAAACCGCTATACCAAACCGTTGCGCCCATTACGCTGGTACGCACCAGCGGCACGCTTATCAATTCTGCAGTGTCCATCTTATTGCCCGTAATGCTCATACGCGCAGGCGCGTCGCACAGCCAAGCATTGTCCGATTTCGGCGTGATGTCGGGTATGGTGTTACCCGTTTTGATGATACCCGCAACGGTAATCGGCTCGGTGTCACTCGTACTCGTCCCCGAGCTTGCGGAAGATTATTTTAGAAAAAATTACGCGCGCATTTATCAAAATTTAGCGCGCGGTATCACGACGGCATTGCTACTTTCCTTGTTTTTACTGCCCTTTTTCTATGCGCTTGGTAACGAGCTTGGTTTGCTTGCCTTTTCCAACGCTTTGGCTGGGCAAATGATTGCCAAGGGTTGTGTTTTGCTCGTACCCATGAGCGTAGCCATGATTACGACGAGTATGCTCAACGCGCTCGGTAAGGAAAAGCAAACCTTTATCGTGTATTTTATCAGCGCTACGGCACTGCTTTTATGCGTATTTTTCCTACCTGCGGTATGCGGTATTTACGCGTACCTGATCGGTATGGTTGCGAATTTCGCCGTTTGCTGCATTTGTAATTTATTTTTGCTGTATAAATATTTTCACGGCGTATATCGCTATTATGGAAAACGGCTTTCGTCGTTATTCTTGCGCGCTGTGTGCGCCGTGTTGCCTTTGTCGCTTATCGGACGCTTGTTGTCCATACTCTTACAAAAAACCTTCGGTGCCGTACTTTCCATGTTTCTCACGGGCGCTATACTTTCCGTCCTTTCGCTAATCGCTTGGCTTGCCTTGCGGATTATGTCGGGGAAAACCATAAAAGAGCTACTTTTGTCGAAGTTAAAAAAACGCCACAGCCCTAAGCAATAAAAATTTGGAATTTTGTGGATATTTTACGCGTTCGTCTCTTGACTTTCTTTGCTTTTGGGTGTACAATAGAAATATAAATTTTTTATCCAAAGGAGAACGAAATGGGATATAAAACAAAAGAATGGCGCAACAATATGCGCGTAACGCTTGATTACAACAATATGATGGACACGTTTTTAGGCGAACAAGGCTTTACGACGAAAAAGCTGAACAGCTACAATGCAAAAGCTACCGCGGCGTTTAAGTACGTACAAGAAAACCGCGGCAAAGACGAATTGTATATGGGTTGGACGGAGCTTCCCTACAACCAAGACGAAATTGTTGCCGATATTTTGGAAACAGCGAAAAAAGTGCGTTCCAAATTTCAATATTTCGTAGTTTTGGGTATCGGCGGCAGCGCGCTTGGCCCTATTATGGCGTTTAACGCGCTTTGCCACTTGCATTATAACGATTTACCCAAATCCAAAAGAAAAGGCCCTAAATTTTACGTAGAAGATAACGTTGACCCCGTAAGAATGCGCGATTTGCTTGACGTTATCGAACCGGAAAAAACTTGCTTTAACGTCGTTTCTAAATCGGGCGCGACGAGCGAAACGATGACGCAATATTTAATCGTACTCGACCTTTTGAAAAAAGCGGGCGTGGACGTAAGAGAAAACGTTATTTTCACCACTGACGCGCAAAAAGGTAATTTGAAAAAGATTTCCGACGAATGCGGCGGCATCAAGAGCTACGTATTGCCCGATGGCGTAGGCGGCAGATTTTCGCAGCTTTGCCCCGTTGGTTTGTTGCCCGCGGCGGTGCTTGGCATCGACATCAAAGGTTTGCTTGCAGGCGCGGCGTATATGGACCACGTATGCCGTTACCCTTCCATGCGTAAAAACCCTGCGCTTATGTGCGCGGCTTTGCAAATCGCAGCAATGGAAGAAGGCAAAAACATCGGCGTTATGATGCCCTATTCCGACAATTTGAAATTCCTTGCCGACTGGTATTGCCAGCTTTGGGCAGAATCGCTTGGTAAAAACGTAACGCTCGACGGTAAGCCTTGCAACGTTGGCCAAACGCCTGTAAAATCGCTGGGCGTTACCGATCAACATTCGCAAGTGCAATTATACACCGAAGGTCCTTTCGATAAAGTGGTTACCTTCCTTTCCTTGAAGAAATACGCTTGTGAAATGCCTATCCCCCACGGCTGTGAAAGTATCCCCGACGTAGCGTTCCTTGGCGGACATACGATGGAAGAGCTTATCCAAGCGGAAAACGCCGCAACGGCATACGCGCTCACTAAGGCAGGCAGAATGAACTACACGCTTTGGATTCCCGAACTCAACGCGTTCACGCTTGGTCAGCTGTTGTTCCTGTTTGAATTGCAAACGGCGTACGCAGGCGCCATGCTCAACATCGACACGTTCAATCAACCGGGCGTAGAAGAAGGCAAAAAAGCGACGTTCGCCTTGCTTGGCAAAGCTGGTTATGCAGAAAAGAAAAAAGAGCTTGACAGCTTGCCTGCAAAGGACGAAAACTGCATTATCTAACTTAAAAATAATTTCAACGCATACCTGCCACCCTAAAACAAGGGTGGCAGGTGTTTTTTTTGCGTTTAATTTTTTCCCTTAAATAACCGCACGGCGAGCGCCGTCATATCGTCTTTTGCTTCTCCGCCGTATCGTTCAAGCGCACTTTTCAGCAGCATATCCGCAAGCTGTTGCGGGTTGGAAATAGGCACTCCTTTTAAAACGTCGTACAAATCCGCCGTAGAGCCGAACGCACCCGTAATTCCGTCACTTAAAAATAGCAGTACGTCGTTTTCCTGCAAGGTATAACTGCAAGTTTCCGGATGTAAGCTATCGAGTATCCCTAACGGCAGCGTACCGCTATCCAGCACTTTTATCGTATTCCCCGATAAAATAAACCCTACGGGCGAGCCGATTTTTACGATATCCACACGCCCGTCCATCAAATCGACGATGGCGATATCCACACACGCAAAGGTTTCTTCTTTGCTAAACGAGAGCAACGTATTTACCGCAGAAAGCACCAACGGTGACGGCATTTTTGCCCGATAAAAACTTTCCAAAAGCGATATGGTACATTCGGAAACACGCTTGGCGTATTCGCCGCTGCCCATACCGTCCGACAGGGCGACCATAAAGGTTTTTTCATCAATTTTAAGCACGGAATGGGTATCGCCACTGGCATTTTCGCCCGCTTTTTTTACGGATGCAACGCCAAACGCCGCGTCAAAATACGGTTTTCGCCGTAATATGCAACAAAATTTATCGTTACTGAGGGCTATGCGTTGTGCAATCATCATGGGCGTACCAAACTGTGCTTCCGCCACTGCCGCTATTTTTTTTACGTCCGTTTTGCCAAAGGTAACGAGCGACAGCGTCAAATGCTCGTCGTCGCCGTAGATAAGTACTTCCGAACATATAATTCCTACGCGCAACAACGCAGTTGTCAACGTATGTTCCTTTTCCGTATATATTTTTAACGGCTCGCTTTGTTCCACAGCGATATTTTTTAAAATTTCACTTACGCCCTGCGCTTGCCCAGCAAGCAGCGCTCTGCCATTTGCGGCATTTTCCATTTCCGTCATGTATTTTCGATATTCCCCGATTTGGCGATTGAGTGCATACAGCACGCCGCTTGGATTTATACAAGCGTCCGCCAAACGGTTGGGTACGTCCATCAAATTGACTTTGCCCTTTTGACAACCTACGTCGATAAGCAGGGAAAAATCGGCAAATACCCCCTTCTTTTTACAAACCGCGTAGGCGGCACAGCCTTTACACGTTTCGCTAAGCACCCGTCCGCGCATATATTCCTTAGCGCTTTGTTCCGCTTCCGTTGTGCCAAGCGCGGAAAAAGTTGTTTGAATTTCTTTGAATACAGCCGCTATTTCAAACAACTGTTCGCCCACCGCCGCACGGTTGCGATTGATCGCAATTCTTGAAAGTTGTTTTTCGCGGTAAAACACCAGTCTTTTTTCCATTTGCCGTAAGAGCGGCATCGGCAAAAGGATAAAGGTAAGCGTAGGCAACACCGCTACAAGCATCGTCTGTACTAATTCCCACGCACCGTAATACAACGCACCGTCGAGATAGGCGTAAAGAAAAAATACGCCCAAACAACCAAGCGCCATAGATAGTTTACCTGATTTTGCAAGCAACGTAATTACCGTGCCATACACAAAAAACCGCGCGAACATACTCTCAAAAACCAACGCAGGCGGCATACTCAACACAAACGCGGCAACCAGCGCCGTGGCGTCTTTCGTCACGTGCGCAAACATCAGTAAAACAAATAACGCTATACCCATGTACGCATTCACGCCAAAAAGTTTACAAATTCCCACACCAAGCAAAACTAAAAAAACGACACAAAAAATTATTTCGTCGCCACGCAAACGGCATTTCAGCATTTTGTAAAGCATGGCTTTCAGCGCTACACTAAACACCGCCGCAAGCAATAAAATGCAAGCGGAAATAAACGTTTTTTGCCAAAGCGCGGAAACGCTTATTTGTGTAGCAAACGGTAAAACGTACGCTTGGAATGGGGAGAAAGCGACAAATAAACTAAGCGCCGCCACCAGTGCAAGCGCAGATATTAGCCACGCATGCTTTTTATGTACCTTCGTCACCTTATTCTCTATATAAAACGCGCACGAGAGTAATACCGCTTGTCCCAAGCACACCAAAAGTTCAATGTCCGTAGCAAAAAAAGCGGACGTCAAAAAATATGCTCCGCCTGTTACAGTAGGCGAAAAGCTGCAACTACACATAGCAAAAAACACTGCCAAGGAAAGCGGCTCCGTGTTTTCGCCCACCCCCCGTAGCAATATCATAGCAACGGCAAGCACCACGTAAAGAAGTATGCGCGACGGTTGCGCGCGGCAATAATCTTTCATAACCTATCTCCTAAGAAAAGCTGGGCTTATTATACTATAAAAAAACTCGCGCAATTTGTAACTTTTTTGTGAAAAGCTACGATTTACGCGAATTTTTTTAGGAAGATATATGAAAAAGGCCGTTATTGTACGGAAAAGCCCAAACTGATTAAAATAGCGCGATTGACGCGGCTCATAGTGGCAGGGGGCAATTCACCGATACGTTCTTTCAAACGGCGTTTATCCAGCGTGCGGATTTGTTCAAGCAAAATTACACTGTCTTTGGCAAGTCCGTAAGCGGATGGGATTTCAATGTGCGTTGGCAATTTGGCTTTGTTGATTTTGCTTGTCACCGCCGCCGCAATAATCGTTGGAGAATATTTATTGCCGATATCGTTTTGCACGACAAGCACGGGGCGAATTCCGCCTTGCTCACTGCCCACTACGGGCGATAAATCCGCATAATATAACTCTCCCCGTTTCACGTTCATAACCATACCTCTTTTGAAAAACCTGCGCTTATCCCCCTTACTTTATTATATGTAAAAGCCATAAAGCGCGTGCTTTTCTTTGTCGATTGCTCTATGATTATTACCCCTTTTACGGCTTTTATACAGGGAAATTTAGAAAAAATGCGCGACAAAGTATTGCGTGGCATTTTATAGGATTTGCCGTGAGAAAATGCCAGCTAGACGCGAAGCGCGCGGATTACTTGACGAGAGCGTACATAGACGTACGCAACCGAAAGCAAACGTACGGTGCACCAACCAGACACACGTCCGCAATCTTGGATTTCAAGGTATAGCGACGTGTGTTTGTGTTTTTACGGTAGTTTTTCCTTGCCTTTTACCCCCCTTTTTGTGGGGTGCTGGTGCAGCAGGGCACACCAACTACACACACGTCCAACCCTAAATTATAGGTTGTGGCGTGTTTTTCACCAAAAAACTAACGGCGCGGTAGTTTTGCTATCACGCCGTTAAATATTATTAAAAGCCATTATAACCGCTAAAACCAAGCATATATGTTGCCATCGCAATAGCTAAGTCTTCTGACTCTATGTTATATGTTTTCGCAAACGCCTTTAATTCATCAATAACTGTATCGTTTGGCACGATAGTTCCTTCAAGCTCTTTAACAGCCTTTTCAATAATAGAAGGTAATACCATACACATTTGATAAAAAGCATCTTCAACGCCCGTAACAAGAGCATAAAATTTATCAATACTTACTCTACGGATTAGCTTATGTCCAACTTTCTTTTTATCAACGGTTGTTTCCCATTTAATATTTTGAGAACGTTGGGCAATAGCTTCAACTAAAAAGCAGGCGCAATCGTCGTCATTTAATAGCTGATTTTGCATTTTTATAAATGTCTTTCCCGCAGAAGCGGAGTTCATTGTATTATGTTTATTTTTCATTTCAACATAAATAGTGTGAACCTTCCCTGCATCGGGGATATCTATACCATTCGGGTTTTTATAAATAACATCCCAACCACCTTCTTCACCATTAGGGGGTACTTGACAATTCTTTATGTATTGAAAAATCCTTTGATGAAAATAACCTATATCATTATTATTTGATTTATCTCTTTGGCGGAAAATTTCATTACTAACAATTTCATCCCAAGAAGATTGATAAACCGTTTTGTCAAAAATCAATTTAATAGGGTCAATAATATTTTTGTTGAAACGTTTCAAGTCAAAAGATTCTAATTTTTCTCCATATTTCTCGATGGTTGCTTTAACATGATTTGAAAAATCTTCTTCACTAATAAATGATAAATTCCACATTATAACATCTCCAATGTTTCTATAATTTTTAAGCCAATTTCATACGCTAAATTTACGGGTACTGCATTACCAACTTGTTTATATTGTGACCCTACACTACCGCAAAATATCCAATCATCTGGAAAACTTTGGCAGCGTGCATTTTCTCGTATTGTAAACGGTCGTGCTTCTATAGGGTGACAACGGTCGGTTTGCTTTTGACTGGGGGAAGTTAATACGGCAAGAGAGGGTTCATCAAGACTCAACCTCCGCAAAATGCCTGTTCGCCCACCTTCCATATACCAACAGCTCTTCATATATTCTTTAGCAATATTTTCGGGTATATCTCTCCAATATCCACCAGGGGGAACCAATTCAAAAATTTTTCGTTTGTAAGCTGAATACGGTGTTCCTTCACTTTTAGGGCAATCCAATAAAATATCTCTTAATACTGGCTTATATTTATGGGGAACAGGGAAAGAAAAACTTGTTTTATTCAATAAATCATTTCTAATCCCAACAGTAATTAAGCGTTCGCGTTTTTGAGCAACTCCAAAATCCCAAGCGTTTAAGATATCCTTTTGAATAGTATAACCTGCACCTTCAAAAATATTTAAGATTGTTTGATAGGTTCTTCCTTTATCGTGCGTTAATAACCCTTTAACATTTTCGAATAAGAATATTTTGGGTTGGAGTTGCTCCAAAAATTTTGCGTAATGATAAAAAAGTGTTCCGCGAGCATCCTCCAATCCCAAACGTTTACCTGCATATGAAAAACTTTGACACGGCGCACCGCCTGACAACAAATCTAATTCGCCTTGTTTCAATCCAAAATATTGTTGTAAATTAAGGCAAGAAATATTTGCTATATCATCGTTAATAACATTCCAGTTTGGACGATTATGCGAAAGTGTTGCCGCGGCGTCTTTGTCGTATTCAATCAATCCAATAGCATTAAAACCTGCTTTTTCTAATCCTAATGCTAAACCGCCAGCACCAGCAAAAAGTTCAATGCAAGAAAATGTGCGAGAATCACGCTTGTTTTTCACTACTTCTATTATATCGCCTATATCACAATCGAGTGTTAAACAAATCTTTTCAATACTTTCAAAGGAAATTGCTTCATTTTTCCCCATCCGAGCCAAAACATTAAAACTTATGCCAGCTTGTTCTTTTAATTCGGTTTTATTCATATTTTTATCAATAAGCAATTTCCACAGTTTATTATAACTAATCGCCATTGTAACCCCTCAAGCTTATATATCGTTTACCAGTATAGCATAAAAAAAATAAAAAATCAAGCATTTCCTCACGATATCGTTAGAAAATCTTAATTTCAAATGAACCGCATCCTATTTTATAAATTCGTAAAGTGATTCTACCTTTACGAATTCAAACATCGGATTTTGTGGACGTGGATTCGAAATAGTCGGTTCAAATCGGGTTTTGAGCGAAGTTAAAAAACAAGGAAAAAATGCCCCAAAAGCCCCGTTTTTTGCATAAAATGATGGGTTTTGATGGTGGCGGAAGCGTGAACGCTTTTTCCACCTTAAGCGCGACAAAGTATTGCGTGGTATTTTATAGGATTTGCCGTAAGAAAATGCCAGCTAGACGCGAAGCGCGCGGATTACTTGACGGGAGCGTACATAGACGTACGCGAGCAAAAGTAAACGTAAGCGCGACAAAGTATCGCGTGGCATTTTATAGGCAAAAAACCACCGTTTGTCGCAAGGACAAACGGTGGGATTTTTATCAAACGTCGCAAATATTATTCTGCGTCTTGCGTTTCGTTGGTTTCTTCTGCTTCCGCAGCAGCAGCAGCTTTTTCTTCCAAAGCAGCAATCTTCGCCAAACGTTTTGCGTCTTTCTTTTGTTGCGCTTTTTCCATCTTCGCGTCTTTCTTTTGTTGCGCTTTCATTTCCTTGGTTACAACGCGAACTTCGTCCAAAATAGCACGCATTTCTTGCGCTGTAGGAGGCACGTAAGCCGAACCTTCTGCGTTTGCTTCGATAACTTCATAGCCTTCATCTCTTTCAAGGATAGAGCCTTCTGTTTCCGCGTCGAACATATGAATGTGGTGCGCGTCGATAGCAAGGTCAACAACTTCGTTCAATTCCACAACGGCACGGTTGGAAATTTTTGCAATCGTTTGCGTATCGTTATCGATGATGGTATTTTCTTTGCCTTCGTAGTCGAATTCGCAGTAAATTTGCGTTTCCGAACCAAGCTTTTCAATAACTTCGATACGAGCTTTTACGATGGTATCGGGCGAATTAGAAATAAAGATTTTGTCTTGGTGAATATCTTCGGGACGAACGCCAAGCGTAATTGCTTTGCCGGTGTCCAAATATTCGTTGATATTTTTAATTCTGTCAACGATATTTTGAGGCAATGCGATTTGGTTGTTACCTGCAAGTTTTACCCAAATTTTACCTGCTTCCGTAACCAACGTGCAGTTCTTGAAGAAGTTCATTTGAGGCGTACCGATGAAACCAGCAACAAATTGATTGATGGGATAATCATACAAGTTTTGAGGGGTATCTACCTGTTGCATGAAACCGTCTTTCATAACAACGATACGCGTACCCATCGTCATAGCTTCGATTTGGTCGTGCGTAACGTAGATGAACGTCGTGCCCAAACGAGCGTGCAATTTGGAAATTTCCGTTCTCATGGAAGCACGAAGCTTTGCGTCCAAGTTAGACAAAGGTTCGTCAAGCAAGAATACCTTGGGTTCACGAACGATTGTACGGCCGAGTGCAACACGTTGACGTTGACCACCGGACAATGCCTTGGGTTTTCTGGTAAGATAATCGGTAATACCAAGAATTTGCGCTGCAGCTTTAACCTTTTGGTTGATGATTTCTGCGGGCACCTTTCTAAGCTTCAACGAAAACGCCATGTTATCGTATACCGTCATGTGGGGATAGAGTGCATAGTTTTGGAATACCATTGCGATATCTCTATCTTTGGGTGCTTTGTTGTTAACGCATTCGCCGTCAATAAAAAGTTCACCGTTGGAAATTTCTTCCAAACCAGCGATCATACGAAGCGTCGTGGATTTACCGCAACCGGAAGGGCCTACCAAAACGATGAATTCTTTATCTTGAATTTCAAGACAGAAGTTGAACACCGCTTGTACGCCGTTGGGGTAAATTTTGTCAATGTTTTTAAGTAATAAACCTGCCATTTTATTTTCCTCCTACGGAACTCATAATTTTTTCGATAGTACTATTTTACTACATTTAGAAAATTTTAACAAGAACATTTTATACAAATTTTACACTTTCTTTTGTTTACTTTGCACAAAAGTTTATCATTTGTTTTCCAAAAGCACTTTTTTTAACAAAAAAACGCTTGACCTGCCCCATAAAATCGCATTATAATAAAGCTATCAAAATAAAGAAAAGGAACTTTGGGTTATGACCGTTACCGAAAAATTTTTACGCTACGTGCAAATAGATACGCAATCTTCCCCCACTACGGGTACGCACCCGTCTACAAGCAAGCAATTCGACCTTGCCAACGTGCTGGTAAAAGAATTGCACGCGCTTGGCATAGAGAACGCGCGCGTCGATGAACATTGCTACGTGTACGCGTCTATTCCTGCCAACGTAGAAAACGCACCTGCACTGGGTTTTATCGCGCATTTGGATACCGAACCCGTTTGCTCGGGTACAAACGTAAAACCGCAGTTATTCACGTACACTGGCGGCGATATCACGCTTGCAAACGGCAAACAAATTTGCGTGAGCGAATTCCCTTTTTTAAGCAAGTACGTAGGCAAAAACTTAATCGTTACCGACGGCAACACCTTGCTTGGCGCGGACGATAAGGCAGGCATTGCCGCTATCATGTCGGCGGTAGCGCATTTGCAGGCGCATCCTGAAATTAAGCACGGCAAAATCGGTATTGCGTTCACGCCCGACGAAGAAATCGGC
>JAZQWZ010000058.1:0-16554 GCA_045632625.1 Candidatus Scatosoma sp.
CCAAGCACCGTTTGCAAATGCCAAGCAATCGCTTCCCCTTCTCTGTCAGGGTCGGTTGCAAGATACACGCGATCGGCTTTTTTCGTCGCGTCCGTCAAACGGCGGATAACGTCCTCTTTCCCTTCGGAATTGACGTATTTGGGCTCGAAATTATTTTGCAAATCCACGCCCAGCGTATGCACAGGCAAATCACGGATATGTCCCGCCGACGCGTCCACGCGGTATTTGCCTTTTAAGTATTTTGAGATGGTTTTCGCCTTAGAAGGCGACTCTACGATAATTAAATCCATTCTTGTCGTCCTTATATCAAGAAATTATTTTACTTATTTTGGTTATTGCGGAGTTTCATCGCTTATTTTACACGGGGGCGTATTGATTGCCTCCGATGCTCACACACAGTCCTTTCACTTCCAGCGCCGACAGCAAAGCCCTTGCCTTAAACAACGGCACGCCCGCCTTTTGCGCCAGCACCGCCACGTGCCCGCCCGACGTGTCGCGGAGCACCTGCACCAGCTTTTCTTCGTCTTCGCTTAACGCAGCCTTAGGTTTTGCTTTCTTTTGCGCCTGCAACGAAAACGCGCCTAAAATATCTTCCGCAGTTTCCGTCAAAAGCGCGCCCTTTTTAATCAGCGCATTACAGCCAACCCCTGCGGTTACGCCCAATGAATAAGGCAATGCAAACACCTTTTTATTTTTGGCAAACGCATACTTTGCTGTAATCAACGCACCGCTTTTTTCCGCTGCCCCAAGCACCAACACGCCTTCGCTCAGCGTAGCAAGCAGCTCGTTTCTGTACTCGTACGAAAAACTGCGTACGGGCGTATCGTATTCGTAAGGGGAAAGCAGCAAGCCCTGCTCCGCCACCTTTTTAAGTAGCGGTAAATTATTTTGCGGCACTGCGGAAAAACCGCCTGCCAGCACGCAAATTACCTTACCGCCCGCGCTAAGCGCCCCCTCGATTGCCGCCGTATCACCGCCGGCCGCCGCGCCCGTTACGATGGTAAACGCATCTGCAACGCCCTTGACGATTTCCGCCCCCGCTTTCAATGCGGACATGGGTGTCCTGCGCGAGCCGACTACGGTAAACAACCGCGTTTTTAAAAGGGAAATATCCCCCGCCGCCTGCAGCTTTTCAGGCGCGCCCGACCAACCGTTCAAAGCCGTTGGATACAGGCTATCACCCTTGCAAACGGTAATCATTTTGTCTTTATTGATACCCATACGCTACGACCTATCAATCAATTTCGGAAAGCCCTGCCCCGTAGGTACGGTAGGAAATGGCTTCGTATAAATGTTCTTCGGTGATTTCTTCGCTGAGTGCCAAATCGGCAATCGTGCGCGCTACCTTTAAAATACGCGATCTCGCACGCGCGGAAAGGTGCAAGCTTTCAAACGCTTCTTTCAATACCTGTTCGCATTCGGGCGAAAGCGCACAATACGCACGCGTTTCCTTTTCGCTCATTTCCGCGTTTGTCGTAACGCCGCTGCCTGCAAAACGCTCCCTTTGAATTCTTCGTGCCGCGTCCGCACGCGCCTTTACCTGCGCGCTGCTTTCTTCGTGCGCTTCGCTCACCAAATCATCGTAATTGACGCCGTCCACTTCCACCTGAATATCAATTCTATCCAAAAGTGGTCCTGAAATTTTCGCACGGTATTTGCGGATATCGTTGGGCGTGCACGAACAGCGATGCTTGCTCGAACCCAAATGCCCGCACGGACAAGGGTTCATGCTCGCACACAGCATAAAGGACGCGGGATAAGTCACCGTGCCGCCTGCGCGCGAAATAGTAATTACACCGTCTTCCAAGGGCTGACGAAGCGATTCCAATGCGGAACGCTTATATTCGGGCAATTCGTCCAAGAACAGCACGCCGCCGTGCGCCAAAGAAATTTCCCCGGGATGTACCGATTTATTACCGCCGCCGCACAGGGAAACGGTGGTTGCCGTGTGGTGCGGGCTTCTAAACGGACGGATAGACACAATGCCTCTATCTCCAAGCGTACCTGCCACCGAATGTATTTTCGTAATTTCTAATGCTTCGTCAAACGACATATCAGGCAAAATACCAGGGAGCGAGCGCGCCAACATCGTTTTACCGCTACCCGGGGGACCTACGAACAATACGTTATGTCCGCCTGCTACCGCCACTTCCAAAGCGCGTTTCGCCATCGGTTGCCCTTTGACGAAGGATAAATCGTACGCGCGTTGTTTATCGTCCATATCCGTGGAAAAGGGCGCTTGTTCCACAGGCGAAAGGGGCGCAAACCCCGACAAATGGTCTACCGCCTGTCTCAGCGTTTTTACGGCATACACTTCCACCCCGCGCACGTAGCTTGCTTCCTTGCGGTTGTCAAACGGCACGATAAATTTCTTAAAACCCTTATCTCTTGCGGAAATAATAGCAGGCAACACGCCCGTCACCGCGCGCAAATCGCCGTTCAAGGCAAGCTCGCCCAAGCAAATGATATCCGTCACGTCCGCTTGCAAACTACCGCCCGCCAAAAGTAAGCTTAAAGCGATAGGCAAATCCAACGCCGAGCCCTCTTTTTTCACGTACGCAGGCGCAAGGTTGATGGTAATTTTATGTAAAGGAAATTCAAGTAAGCTATTTTTAATGGCGCTTCTCACGCGTTCTTTGGATTCTTTTACGGTGGCATCGGGCAACCCGACTACGTCGTAAGACGGCAGTCCGCGCATAACGTCCGCTTCTACGGTTACGCACACCCCTTCCAAGCCCGAAAGCGCATAACTTTGTACCTTTGCAATCATTTTTTTTCCTCCGCGTCGAAGCTTGGCAAAAGCCGTCGATTTTTGACAAAAAAGCAAAAATTCCCTACCTTATATATATGCCCATTTTATATTGTACCCTAAATACATAAAAAAGTAAACAGTTTTACGGCAAATTTTCAAAAAAAAAGTTTGTCCTTGACTTTGGACAAACTTTTCTCTTCTTGCGAAAAAAACTTAAATTTTTTCTTTAACTTTTGCTGCCTTACCGGTAAGCTTACGCAAATAATACAGCTTCGCTCTTCTAACTTTACCGCGTCTTACGACCGTGATGGACGCAATTTTCGGGGAGTGAAGAGGATAGGTTTTTTCTACGCCTACGCCATAGGAAATGTGGCGTACGGTGAACGTTTCAGAAACGCCGCCGTTTTTCTTAGCGATAACCACGCCTTCGAAATTTTGAACTCTTTCCTTGCCGCCTTCGATAATTCTGTAACCAACCTTAACCGTGTCGCCTACTTCAAATGCGGGAACTTCTGCTTTCAAACTTTCTGCGTTGATAGCTTCAATCAATCCTTTCATTTCAGACTTTACCTCCGTTATTTACGAAACGTTCATAACCCGCTGCATGGCTCCTCACCATGCCCGAAAAAGGCAGCGGAACGCTCGAAGTCGACATCTATTATATCGGTTTTTGCTTACTTTGGCAAGCATTTTTGCATGGTTTTTTCATATTTTTTATTTCTTTTCCTTATTTTATTTTTTTTGCGTACACGCGCGCGTATTTGCTTGACTTTATCTATTTATTTTTTTATAATTATTTTGTTAAATATGTTAAACTGGAGGCATATATGTTTGATTTCCTTCTTCAAGGGTTTCAAGAACTTGAACCGCAACAAGTTGCCATGTGGGTAATCGGCGGCATCTTGATTTATCTTGCTATCAAAAAAGATATGGAACCTGCCCTGTTACTCCCCATGGGCTTTGGCGCAATTTTGGTAAACTTGCCCTTGTCCCCAACTATCAATGAAACATTTACATTGGAATTGTTTAGAGAGTTATTTGAAAGCTTAGAAACGAATTCCATGTCATTATCCGATGTATACGATAAAATCGTACGCATCACTGATGTAGATGTAGAAAAAACTGGCTTTACTATAGAAGTTTTAGCTGACATCTTCGCCAATCCAGAATTAGTATCTGTAAGTGATAAATATGATGCCATTGTTGCCATTACTGGTGAAGGACATCTTGGCATTATTTCTTCCCTCTTCCAAGTAGGTATCGAAGCCAGTGAAGCAATGCCTTTGCTTTTGTTTATCGGTATCGGTTGTATGATCGATTTCGGTCCCCTTTTGACCAACCCTAAGCTCTTCATTTTGGGCGGTGCGGCACAGCTTGGTATTTTCGTTACCATTATCCTTGCCGCAATGATCGGTTTCCCTTTGAACGACGCGGCTTCTATCGGTATTATCGGTGCGGCGGACGGCCCTACGGCAATTTTGGTTGCTATGCAACTTATGTCCAAATACATCGGCCCTATCATGGTTGTAGCGTATTCGTATATGGCGCTTGTACCCATCGTACAACCCGCTGTTATTAGAATGTGCACGACCAAGAAAGAACGTATGATTAAAATGAAATACAGCGCAAAGCAAGTTTCGCCTTTGATGCGTGTTTTGTTCCCTATCATCGTTACGGTAATTTCCGGTTTGATTGCTCCCGATTCGCTTTCGCTTGTCGGCATGTTGATGTTCGGTAACTTGCTCCGTGAATGCGGTGTGTTGAAATCGCTTTCCGAAACGGCACAAACGACGTTCTCCAACATCATCACGTTGCTTCTTGGTATCACCATTTCCTTCCAAATGCAAGCGGCGGCATTCTTGTCGATTGAAACGCTTATCATTATGGCGCTTGGTTTGTTCGCATTCGTATTCGATACCATCGGCGGCGTAATGTGCGCAAAGCTTATCAACTTGTTCAGCAAGGAAAAAATCAACCCCATGCTCGGTGCGGCAGGTATCTCCGCATTCCCCATGGCTTCGCGTGTCGTTGCGAAAATGGGCACGAAAGAAGACCCTTCCAACCACTTGCTCATGCACGCAGTAGGCGCAAACGTATCCGGTCAAATCGCTTCCGCTATCGTAGGCGGCTTGATTATCGGTATCCTTGGCCCGTTCTGCTTATAAGGAGGTAGAAATATGTTGACGATGTTATTAGCAGCTTTTGACAATTTAAAACCTATGCAATGGAGCGTTTTAAAACCTGCATTAAACTTCTTATGGCAAGGTCTTTTGGCAATTTTCGTGGTTATCGGCTTGATTATCCTTGCGGTAAAGTTCACTTCTTGGGCAATCGTAAAAGCAGGCGAAATCAAGAAAAAACGCGAAGAATATATGCAAAATCAAGAAGATAATCAATAACGGTTTATACTACACAAACAAAAACGACGGTTGTTCCCAACCGCCGTTTTTTTGTTATACAACGCCTTATAAAGCAAACAAATACACGTAATATATCGCAAACCCGATAAGCATTACGATACCGCCCCAACGCTTAATTTTATGGTCCTTTATCCAGCCAAGCACACTCAACAGCACCGCCGCCCCCAATGCAATCGCCGTATCAATCAAAAATTCGGAGGCAAACACAAGCGGAGCAATCGTTGCGGCAATCCCAAGCGTTCGCAAAATATTAAAAATACAGCTGCCGACAATATCCCCCACGGCGATATCCGTATTTCCCTTGCTCGCCGCCACTACGCAGGTTACAAGCTCAGGTAAGGACGTACCGATAGCTACCACCGTCAAACCGATAATACGGTCGGAAATGCCTATCTTTACAGCAATCGCCGTCGCCGCTTCTACCGCAAGTTGCGCGCCAAGCACAACGATACCAAGCCCTACAAGCGTAACTACGCTTAAAAACCACGTATGCGCTTTCATTTTCTTATACCAACGCCCGTACGCCGTAGTCGGTTCATCCTTATCGCCGTCGTCGGGAATAATTACCTCTTTGCGCTCTTCCAAAATTTGCGTACGCACCTTTTCCTTATCGCGTTGCCCCATGGCAATCTTGATAAGCAACACGGTGTACACAGTCGAAATTACGAAAAACACAATGCCTTCCCAGCGGCTAAGTTCCCCGTCCAAACCGCAAAGAAGCAACAGCGCCGACGCCCCGATTAAAACGGGGAAATCAATTTTTAACGTATCTTTGTAAACAGGCAAGCTCGCAATAATCGCCGCCACACCCAAAATCAACAAAATATTCGTAATGTTGCTGCCTACGATATTGCCGATAGCCAGCCCCGTTGAACCTTGCACGGACGAAATAATCGACGTAGCTAGCTCAGGCGCGCTCGTCCCAAACGCCACTACGGTCAAACCGATAACCAAATGCGGCACGTGCAATTTCTCGGCAATGCCTGCCGCACCGTCCACAAACCAGTCCGCCCCCTTTACCAAACAAACGAACCCGACCGCCAACAATATAATTGCTACCCAAAGTTCCATATCCTTTCACTCCCTAAATAAGTTGAGCATTATCATACCATTTTATTTGATAAATGTCAACTGTCTTGCCTGCCTTTGAAAATTTTCTTTGCTTTCCTACTTTTTCTCGCGTGCAAGCTATATTTATATTGACAAACCCGCCCCTTTTCGCGTATACTGTACATATACGTAAAAATAACATATTTTACCAAGGTGTTTTATGATAAACTTTTTCATTCGTAAAATTACAAAAGATAAAGACGCATCCGATGCGGAAGTACGCGGCAAGCTTGCTTCCTTTGCCAGCGGTGTTGGGATCAGCTTAAACGTACTTTTGTTTATCGCCAAGCTCACCATCGGTATTTTGGCGGCGTCCGTCGCTATCGTTGCCGACGCGCTTAACAATATTACCGATGCAGGCTCCGTCGTAATCGCCTTAATCGGCTTCCGTATGGCGGCAAAACCCGTCGACAAGGAACACCCTCATGGCCACGGCAGAATGGAGTACGTTGCAGGC
Organism: Candidatus Scatosoma sp.; assembly: GCA_045632625.1. GTDB lineage: Bacteria > Bacillota > Clostridia > Christensenellales > Borkfalkiaceae > Scatosoma. The sequence goes on from JAZQWZ010000058.1 coordinate 6,740, forward strand.
TTCATCGTGGACATGGTTATCCTGTTCGTCGGTTTTGAGCTGTTTAAATCGTCCTTAGAAAAGATTATCAATCCCACCCTGCCGTCCATCGGTTTTACAACGCTTATCGTCCTTGTCGGCGCCATTTTCATCAAGCTTTGGCTGTTCTTTTTCTATCGAAAAATAGGGATTGCCGTGCAATCCACCGCGCTCAAAGCGGCTTCTTTGGATTCCCTTTCCGACTGCGCCGCAACCACGCTCGTTCTCATTTCCGCCATCGTCGGCAAATACGCAGGCGTAGCAATCGACGGCTGGGCAGGTATTTTCGTAGCGGCATTCATCTTTTACACGGGCTTGAAAGCGGCAAAGGAAACCATCGATTTGTTGCTTGGCGGCCCTGCCGATCCTAAATTTATTCAAGACGTTTACGAATTTTGTAAAAACTATCCCAGCATCGTAGGCATTCACGACGTTATGGTACACGACTACGGCGTTGGCAGAAAAATCGTTTCCTTTCATGCGGAAGTGCCGTCCGATTCCGATATCAATATCGCACACGAAGAAGTGGATACGCTCGAAAGAGATATGCACGCGGCGTTTGGTTGTATCGTTACCGTGCATTTAGACCCGCTCGTTGTCAACGATCCGCTTGTCAATGAATTGCGCGCCTTAGCGGAAACCACCGCAAAGCAAATAGATAGCCGCCTTTCCTTGCACGATTTCCGTATGACCAAAGGCGAAACGAAAATCAATCTAATTTTTGATTTATTGATACCCGTCGATTGCGATTGTAACGGTCAAACTCTGGCAAACGAGCTTGCTTTACGCATTCACGAGCTTCGTCCCGAATGCTCCTGCGTTATCCGTCCCGAACACCCTTACGTTTAATCACTATACATAAAAAATTGCCCCCTTCCTATCACAGGAAAGGGGGTTTTTATATCTCTGACTATTTCGCTTTTCTTTCTTACAAACCGATATTATCCAAAAATACTTTCATTTGCTCCGCTTGCGCTTTGCCTAAATTGCTGTTGGTTTTCAGCTCCTTTTTCGCCATTTTTCTAATGCGCGGATTTAACAGCATAAACCATCTGCGCACCTGCATAAACGGCATCAGCCAACGGTGTTTTTCCAACACGGGATAATAGCGTTTTAACCGTTCATACGGCACAAACATACGCGAAAAAATATACCCGATTTTTCCGCCATGCTTCCTTTGCTGTAACACTACGCGGTTATCCGCCGAGCCATACACCCCGCCGTGCAAAATAAAGCTTTGCATTTGTAGGGAAAGCTCGTCCATTTCTTCGTTTTCCAGCCATACTCGGCTCAACCTTTGACAAGCCAAGGCGAATTGCGTTAAGCCGCTTTCTTGAAGCAACCGCTCGCGTCTTTCCTTGTCCGTGGTCGGTCTATGTTCTAATATCCATAAATCAATAAACGGTTTTATGCCGCAGCCGCCCAGCTCAAAATGCTTCGCCATATGCGCAATATGGTAGAAATAGAAAAAGGCATCGCTCATTTGATAACGATATTGACAGCCGCTGCAAAGGCTTACGTCATCCCAAACGGTATTTAACACTTCCGTAGAATTGTTGGCGCGGTCTTCTTCCACCAAATCAAAATGCAATTCCAAATGCACGCCCGACGGACTAAACAAAGAAACGTCATGGGTGGCGCGTTCTGTTTCTTCGTATTGTAAATTTTGCGTCAAGTACGCAACGGCGCTTTCTAAATGCTCACGGCGCACCAAAATATCGATATCACAGCTTGTCCGCATCCACGCTTCGGGATAATAATCGCGTAAAATCGAGCCCTTTAACGGCAAAAACGGGATTTGCGCTTGTTCTAAGGCACTACAAATTTGCCCATATTCAAACACCAAGCCTTCGTGACGGAATATCGCTTTGTGAATATACTGTTCCAACCGTTTTTCCGTGTCGGTCAACAACCCGTTTTGCTTCAAGCCGAATACAACCAAATGCGCCACGTCTTGCTTGTGTGCCGTTTTGATAAGGTCGGGTAATTGCTCCGCCGTATATTCCGCTTGTATATCTTGCGGTATTTTATCGCCCGTCAGCGCACTGCGCACCAACGCAAGCAACAATTTTATCGTTTTTTCTTCCATATATATATCCCTTTTTATCGCGTAATGCCTTTATCTTTTCTTCGCAATACAAAACATTAAAAAATTTAATATACTATATATTCCAACACACAAAAGCGATACGATAACCGCTTTATATAATAATTGCACGTATCCAGACGCATATATCGGGAAGCAATCATTGAAAATTAAAAACATACCGAAGATTAAAAAATTAAATGCATGTAACTTGTACTCTTTCCAAGGCGACCTATTAAGAATTTTCTTATTAGCATATATAATCATATCATTGCTTCTATAAAGAAGGGCAACTATAGTCCCAAGCAAAACCCCATATATCCCAATAAAGTTCACCAACAAAATTGATACACTTAAATTAATTACAGCCTCAATGATTGCCCTATTGATAGTTTGCTCCGCATGTAACGCATTTTTTATAAGAACGGTATCCACATTACGGCATACGGAAAGCAACTGAATTAAAATAAAAAGAAGCGGTAAACCTTTACTTACATAATTAATATCATTAATACCACTTGTGTAAATATTAATAAAGGGAGCAAATAAGAGATAGGTTATCGTGTATAAAGCAAAAACAATTGTTATATAAATGGCATTAAACTTGTCATGCGTATTTTCATAATGGTTCTTTTGGTAAGCATCACCCAAAATATATTGGGTACTGCTAAAAGTCTGCCCTATGATAGCCCCTATCGCAGAGATTACCATAGAATATACTGCATATACGCTAGCAAGTTTTAAGTCACAGAAAATAGAAATTATTATCAAATCGGTTGAAGCAAAAATGCAACCAACAATCTCATGCACTAAAAAAAATTTTCTCTGCTTAAGAAGCGTTCTATCCGCTTTAAGATTAAATTTTATTTTTTTGCATTTTATTTGTTTATACAACCAATAACAAATACATTTTACAATATTCACCCCTAAAAGAGCAAGTGAAATGAATATCACCTTGCCACCTAAAACAACCACCAACGCTTTCGCTATATAGGTAAGCAATGTAATCGCTAAATGGATATATGTATTGATATAGTTTTTACCCGCCGCCAATAAATAATTTGTCGTCGCACTAACAAAGTAAAACGTTAAAGCATTAGATATACCCTGAATGAAAATAACGCTAAAAATAGTCCAATAATCAATCGTAGTATCCAATAAAAATGGCCACACAAAAGATACTGCTATAACGCAAACTATATACCAACGCAAAATAATTCGATAATATGCTACGGAAGCCGAACAAATCTGATTAACGTCATCCGCATCATTTTTGGACAAAGGACCATACAAAGCTGTGATTGTCGCCGTCCCAATTCCTGCTTCCAATAAAGCAATATACGAGAAGATTTGATTAACTGAAGCCAATAATCCGTTCGTCTCCGAGCCATAGCCTACTAATATTAATTTAGAAACCCAAATATTAAGAACTAATAGAAAGGTATATGAAAGAAGCGTAATTATTAAATTCTTAGATAATCTTTTTTTATTCATATTATCTCCTAATTATCGCTTCATAAATTCTTTCACAATTATTCTTATCGTAGATCGGGAAAAATTTTTCAATTCGCTTTATATATATATCATCAATTACACAATGATTTATTACACTCTCTTGAATGGCATTAATAATTTTTTCTATTGTTTCACCAACCCTTCCAAACCCATCACGCTCATATTCAAAATAGCCCTTTGCATAATGACCGCCAAAAAAGTCTTTTGTATCAAACTGAAAATATATCATAGGTTTTTGCATATACGCAAAATCAAAAAAAACGCTAGAATAATCGGTAATCAAAAGAGCCGATTCTTTCAATAATGTTTGCACGTCATACTTTTCAAAAGACGCCAATTTAATACGCTCACTCTTCTTCACAAAACAAGATAAATATTTTTGAAATTCATAATGCGGATAAAAAATCAGCTCGTAGCCCGTTTCTCTCAAAATCTCATCAAGCTTATCGTTTTCTAATAATAACTGCCATTGTTTATAATACTCTGATGTTAAAAAATCTTCTTTGCTACGGATATATGCTCTCCATGTTGGCATAATCAATATTTGTTTTTTTCTTTGTATGTCGTGCAAATTGTCATATCGCGCAAGCCCTGTATATTGCACAACTCCTTCTTCATGTCCAAAATTATCTTTAACATATTCATATTCGGGTTGGGCACCACATACAAAAAGTCGCATAGGGGATTTATCACGATATAGCGCAACCAGATTATCTTTAGTTACCCCATGCTGTAAGAAATAGAATTTGTGAGCAAGTTTAGAATATTTCCAAGGCTTCCCGACCAAATATGGAACACACATAGCAACATGAGAAGAAATTATTTTTGCCGCCTTAGCAACAACCCAATAATTTTTTAAGCTACCATATTGAACAGCATCCTCTTTTACCTTTTCATAATCCGAAGATTTTTTGTCAATGATATAATATATTTTTATTTCCGGATGATTTTGCTTGACGTATTGGTAAAAATGCCAGCCATTATCTCTCGCATCTGTTCCACGCTCGCAAATCACCCAATATTTTTTCCTTCCAGAAAATTTAGAGAAAAGCGAGAATACACGCAAAAGGAATATTGTTTTTAATTGTTTCATACGTATTTTAAACATCTTTTCTCGCATCATACGGATTACTTCCCCTCCTCATAACCAACAGACTTCTGCTTTCTTTATTCCGTTTTTTGACTTGATATTTTAGAAAGATAACGATTCCCAATCGCAAATAGAAATACCGTAACAAAAAAATCATCAAAGAATAAAAGGTCTAACCCCAACCACATAGAGAAACAACCCAACACCCATACAATCCAAAACTTAGACCTACGGCCTCTTTCATCGTTTTTAAACAACGCAAACCATGCAATGAGTATCAACACACCACAAATCCCCAGTTGATATACTATTTCTATGATCGTATTATGACTTGCTCGTTCATTAACAAACACATTTGTAACGCCTTGCCCAAAGAATAATCCTTTAGGGTTATTTAATAAAAACTGCAAATAGCTCACCCAAAGTTCACTTCTTTCTGTTGTCAAGGATGACGTGTCTGTTACGCTGGAAAATCTTATAATATATTGTCTAACAATATCCTTAAACGCATCCAAACGCAACGCCATAAAAAACGCCACACACGCTATTCCTAATAATCCCATTGCTCTCAACGGCTTATTCCATAATATAAAAAGCCACCAAAGTGCAACAATAAGCGCGGTGCATAATAAAAAACTTTTGGAGAGTGAAAGCCCACCGCCAAAAACAAGGGCAATCAACAGCACCCAATCAAAAAAAATATTCTTCTTTTTATTCTCAATAATAAGTAATACTCCCCCCAACGCCGTCACTACCTGCGCCGAATAAAAGTTAGGGTCCCCATATAACCCAGATCTTCTTGTTATCCCTATATTAGTTTGCTCTATAATATCAACGTATTGCATAATGTTTTCATTTGAATGGAAAACAAAGGGAATAATCGTTGCTAAAATAATTCCCACCGAAAAACATTCTATACACTTCTCAAAATCAACTTTTTCTTTTAATATCGCAAACAAAAATGGAAAAGCAAAAAGCATCCCCAAAAACATTAAATAGTTTATAGTAATGCCGTGCCCGTGCAAAATTTTAGCCGTCGCCGTAAAAATAACAATCGCGCCCCATATAACCAATGTTTTTAATTGAATAGCAGGCTTTTTTATTAAATACTTTGCAAATATTAAAATGGTAGAAATTGAGTAGAAAGAAATAGAGCTAGGTGAGAACTTCAAAATAGGCGACCATGGTAAAAAGAAGAGAATGAGCGGGAAAATTGTTTCGTCATTCGACAAAAGTATTGTTAATAAATATACTATCATAGAAGCCATGATAACAATAAAGCTCCCCGACATTTGCGCAATGCTAATAATGCATACATTACCCACACCTAACAATAATATCCATCCTGTACTTTTGGTTGTCATATCTTTTCTTTCCTATTCTTTCTTGATTATTCGTTGATTATTTTATCAAATTGTTCAACTGCCCTTTTATTGGAAAACTGCTTTTCTTTTAATTGCCGTGCTATCATTTCCAATCTTGATGGTTCCGCTAATATCTCCAACAATGCTCGCGTAATACTTTCTTGTGAATTTTCGCAAACAAAACCTGCATTTTCTTGACTAATCATTTCTTCCGTAGACGTCGTCTGCGTTGCTAATACAGGAACTCCTAAACATGCCGCTTCCTCAAAAACCATTGGTGCCGCTTCATGATAGGAAGTCAATAAAAACAACGATGCTCCTTTGATGTACGGATAGGGATTAGATTGATTGCCATAAAACGTTACTTTGTTTTCCAGTCCTGTTTCCTTTACCTGTGCTTTAAGCACAGTTTCCATTGGTCCAGCACCAACGATATGATACTGCACGTTATACCCTTGTTTAATGCATACGCGCACCGCCTCTATCGCACGCTCAATTCCTTTTTCTTGCGACAATCTTGCAACCGTTACTATATTAAACGCGTCCTTATCATAATCAAAGCCATCGCCTGCCAGCTCTTTGATTTTTTTATAATTGTTGCAATTCCGCACACTCACTACTCTATCTGCAATATCAGGAAGACACTGCACAAAAGATTGTTTACATCCATCTGAACATGCAATAATTTGATCAAATTCCCGATATAAATTACAGCTTTTAGGGTTATTCGCCCCCGAAAGCCTGAAATCACAATGCAACCAAGTAATTCTCTTTTTTGTATCAACATTATTTAAAATAAATTCATTACAGCCACCATAAAATACTTTTTGACCATGCTCATGCAAAAAAGAAATTGCAATATCATATCCCTCAACCTTTTTATTAAAAATACTCATTAGTTTTGTAACAAATTTACGACCAAATAATTTACATAATATAGCCCAAAAAGCACGTGCTGAATATAAAAAAGGAGATCGTTTCGTCATTTTTTGCGACAATCCAAAATATTTAAACGGTGATCTTGTTTGAATAATTTTCACATTTTCAGGAATCGCATTTCGATATTCTTTTTTGTCGTGAAATAAAAGGAGCGTAACATCATAAAAATTTTGTATTTCATTTAAGAGATTAATTAAACTCGTTTGCACTCCCCCTATCTCAAGATTATTATTGACTATCAAAATTTTTTTCATAGATGCCTCTTATTTATATATCTTATATCTAAATGCCTTAATATTGCGTTTATTTAAAAAAATTCAAATCAAACGCGATAATGCTTTGCCCCCTTTAGCATAATTCTTAATACTTTTTTAAAATCCCCAAACTGTCCATATAATTTTTTATATTTTAGAATATGCCTAATAATAAATAGCTTGTACATTTTAGGGCACATGGCACTAAACAACGCTCCCTTATCAAAGATATATTTTTCATTTATTCCCTTGAACCATGTCGATTCTTTATGAACAACTTCACCCAGTGTTTCATCAGAAAGATAGATTTTTAACCCAGATTTTGCACAATCTCTTAAAAATAAAGAATCTTCACCGCAACTATATTTAGCACCACCGCCAAACAAAAGAGAAAACGATATTCTTTTTTTCAAGACACTTTCACGTTTTGCTGTTATTGCCCACGTTCCAAATTTTGTAATATCCTTCAAATGAGCCTTTTTGTTATGCGTGTTTATATCATGTATCGGCTCATTGTCACGTTTTTCTTTGAAATTAAATATTACTATATCTGCGTTAGGGTGAGTTCTATAAAAATCTTCAATTTTTTCTCCATAGCCATCATAATAGCGCACATCATTGTCAGCAAAAAGAATAATGTCTGCATCTGAATAAAACAGACAGGTATTGCGGTTCCTTCCAACGCCTCGTTCGCTTCTTGATAATACAATTACGTTATGTCCATTATAGGTAAACATTTCATTTCTGTTCTTGTCGCATTGATTTCCGATAATAATATCAGTCTGAATGTTCATATTGTCAAGAAAGTTCGCATCTTCTTGTTCATAAAACATGGTTGCCAACAATACTTCTATTTTCATTTAAAATCCCCTCTATGCTATATTATGATGCAGAGTGCTATCGCTTCTTTAAATATTTTATTGTTTTCGGTAAAGAAATCACCACTGCTTGAAACATATACGTTGCACATGCGATATACCGTTTCATGCGAAGATAAGCGTACGCAATTACCATTTTATAACGAACTTTAATTTGTTTCTGTTCTTTTTTTGTAAATCTAGAAAAATTCTTTTTCTTATGCATATAGAGTTGCTTTTCTCCTGCTATCTTACCTTTTCCTGTAGAAACGCTCGCCTCTCTCCTGTGCACTACTGTTTGAACATAGCAATGATTATCATAGCAAAATTTTCCACCTTCCTCAATGGCCTTCTCCATCAAATAAAATTCGTCCCCCATACTCACACAATTAAAACCACCTATTTTTCTTAAATATGCCGTCTTAAACATCAAAGTGTTTGTACAGGTTAAATGATATAAATAATGATATTTAAACAACGCATCTGTCTGCATATCATCAATATATGCCCGGTCTCTTTTTTCAAGAAAATTACCATTTTCATCATATTGTTCTAAATCCGTCGTTGAAAAATCAGAATTTGTCGCCAACATTAACGAAAGCTGACTTTCTATCTTTTGCGGAAGATAATAATCATCATCATCTAAAAACGTAATATATTCCCCTTTAGCAACACCGATGCCAACATCACGCGCCGCCGCCGACCCATGTGCACCATTATTATGAATTAAAACAACGTTTAGTGATGCCTTACATCCCTCTACAATCCTTGTAACTTTATCCACCCAAACACTTTCAATGCAATCATTCACAATAATAATTTCAAAATTTTTATAAGTTTGGTTTCCTAAAGAATTTAAAGCTCGTAATAATGATTCTTCCCTTTTGAATGTTGGCACTATTACACTTACTAAATTAGCACTCATGCTCTATCCACCTTTCAATTACCCCACACTCTAATCTATTGTTATGCTTCAGATAACATCAGTCCCCGTATTAGGGCTTTCCCTGTTTTGCTCCTCAATTTGCACCACAGACCTATTCAACTCTCCAGTACCGCCTTCAACAACGCCGTCGCTTCTCAAAACCGAAAAAATTGTACCCCAAAAGCATTTCCAGTCCATAGCAAAACCTTTAAATTTGCCTGCATTCAGTTTTTCCGCATACTCGCCATCAAGCTTTGCTTTTACAGGAATTTCAAGCTCATCACGCCCATTAATTTGCGCCCAACCAGTTAATCCCGGTCGAATATCATTTGCGCCATACTTATCCCTTTCCTCCACCAAATCGTCTTGATTCCATAGAGCGGGACGAGGTCCAATAATCGACATTTGCCCCACAAAAATATTAAATATTTGCGGAAGCTCATCTAATGAAGTCTTACGTAAAAAACCGCCTACTCTCGTAATCCATCTTTTAGGATCGGATAATTCATGCGTGGGCGCATCATGTGGCGTGTCTATCCGCATAGTACGGAACTTTAAAATCATAAAATGTTTCTTATTCTTTCCCACACGTTTTTGCTTAAATAAAACAGGGCCTTTGCTGTCCAATTTAATCACTACCGCAATGATTAACATCGGGAATAACAATACTAAAATAGCAAAAAAAGATAAAGCTATGTCAAAAAATCTCTTAACAACTTTTTTATACATAAATTATGCCACCCACACTGTACTATTTGAAATAAAAT
>JAZQWZ010000059.1:0-2549 GCA_045632625.1 Candidatus Scatosoma sp.
ATACTTGTCTTTCTTGCATTTTTCTCATCAACCTGCGAAAAAGTATTTTTTGCATAAATCAACCATCTTCCGTGACAAAGCCTAAAACAAAACAATCGCCACCGCCTTGTCTTTCCTGACAAGGCGGTTTTTTGATAAAAAGATACTCCACCTGATTGTGTCATGTTTTTAGCGGAGAATTTCAAAATACCACTAAGTATGAGCATCGCATTTGACCAGTCAAATGCATTATGGGTTAAGCCCAAACCCTTATACAAGCAGAAAAAGCAAACACGCAAGGCGTAAAAACCTTATGTGTCTGCTCTTTTTTGTGTTAACTTTAGTTTAGAGTTGTGAGGCTCGCTATGCTCGCCGTTATGAATTTGCTACGCAAACGTGATGATAGGATTGCCCATCTAATCTAAACCTTGGCGAAGCCAATCATAACCATGCGAAGCATATCATAACTCATAACTTGCCTGTAGGGGCAATCATAGTTTAGCGTGATACTCTTAACGAGTATCACGCTATATACGGGTGGAGTATGGATACAAAGTGAAACGAGATTATTTTTTATCGTTTGCCGATGCGGTAACCGCGTTCACCAAACCTACAACGCTTTGCAATTCGCTGGGGATAATCACCTTGGTGGCTTGCCCGTCTGCAACGCGTTCAAACGATTCGAGTTTCTTCAAAGTGATATATGCATCGCCCGGGGTAGCTTCGTTAATCAAGCGAATGGATTGTGCTTGCGCTTCGTTGATGCGCAAAATGGCTTCCGCTTCGCCTTCTGCGCGTTTGATACGCGATTGTTTTTCTGCTTCTGCGTGCAAAATAGCCGCTTCCTTTTCCGCTTCCGCTTCCAAAATTTGGCTTTCCTTTTTACCTTGCGCTACCAAAATATTGCTTGCCTTTTCGCCTTCCGCGCGCAAAATCGCTTCACGGCGTTGGCGTTCCGCCTTCATTTGTTTTTCCATCGCATCTTGAATTTCCGCAGGGGGTTTGATGTTTTTGAGTTCCACACGGTTAATCTTGATGCCCCAAGGGTCGGTTGCTTCGTCCAAAATAGAGCGAATTTTCGCGTTGATGGTATCACGCGAAGTGAGCGTATGGTCAAGCTCTAAATCCCCGATAATGTTTCTAAGGGTAGTCGCCGTTAAATTTTCAATGGCTTTGATGGGGTTTTCCACGCCGTACGCGAACAGTTTCGGGTCGGTAATTTGGAAGAATACAACGGTGTCGATTTGCATGGTAACGTTATCCTTGGTGATTACGGGCTGAGGATCGAAATCGGCAACCTGTTCTTTCAAAGATACTCTCTTTGCAATTTTATCAAACGCAGGGAGTAAGAAGTGCAATTTCCCCGTTTGCCACGTTTCCTTATACGCACCTAAACGTTCCACAACAAACGCTTGCGCCTGCGGAACAATCTTGATATGCGTAATAATCAAAATTAAAAGAATTACTACCAAAATAATCAAAGCAACTAACATAGCTTATCTCCTTTTAAATATTAGTTTTTTTCAACGAACAGCTTATTGCCGTTTATTTCCTTAACCGTAACCACTGTGCCTTTTTCTATAATGGTGTTGTCGATCGAGCGCGCGCTCCATTCCAAACCATTGATTTTTACAGCGCCGCACGCGTGGATATTATCAATTTCTTCCACGACGATCGCGGTGTGGCCTACAATTAAATCCAGATTTGTGCCTTGCGAATCCCTTTGCGTTAAAATTTTCTTAACGAATTTTCTTGTGCCAAGCAATAATCCCGTCGACAGCACGATGAAAATGGCAACCTGCCAAAGTACGTCAAGCGTAGGGAAAATAGCGGCAATAATGCCCAAAGCAAGCGCCGCGGCTGCAAACCAAACGGATATAAGGTCGGTTGTTAAAAGTTCAATTACAATCAATAAAATGGCACAACTAAACCATACCCAACTCATAATACGATAGCTCCTTTTAAAAATGATGCTATATACAGTATATCATAAATGATACCAAGTGTCAAGGGGGAAAAGGAAAAATTAGTTATCCGTGTTTGCGTGTATAATGTAAAAAAAATGCGAAAATAAAAATTCGCATTTTTTTATTTCTTTTTTGCCGAAAACGCAAAAAAAAGTTTGCTCTCCTCGTTTTCGGTAAATCTGCTTCCTTATGGTGCGTGAGCCGTATGGAAGCTTTCAACGCTCACGGCATAGCGTTCGCGCGAATGCTATGCCCCCATTGTGGGAACGAGCGAAATGATTATGGGGTGTTGAAATGAGTTACGACATAATAGAAACGTTGGTTGCGACGTCAAAAAACAAATGCAACCTGCCGGTATTGTACAGTTGGAAGGCAAAATACAGGTAAGCGTTATTTGCCTTTGGAAACGTCTACGGAGGTTTAACCACATTTTGAAAATTTACAGCTACATGTCAAACGTTTTGATGGCTGCGCAAGACGAATACAAGTTAATTTTATATTATGCGGATACCTTAACAAATAGGTGTTATGGACACACAGCCGTAACTTCTTTATATGGTTATTGCGTCATTGACAAGCCGTAGGTTTTGGAAATCGGGTCTT
>JAZQWZ010000060.1:0-4357 GCA_045632625.1 Candidatus Scatosoma sp.
TTATCCATGCGCCTGCCATTCCGTCATAACGAGCAAACGGATAGGCAGGCAAACAACAACGTAATGAAAAGAATAGTGGTGTTATGCGGCGGTAGGGGGCGCTGTTTCCACCCATGTAAGCGGGTTCATGGACATAAAGTTTGCGCCGATAGGGGTATACGTTTCCCCTTGTCCAAACTTCACGTCTACCGTTTTATAAACGCCGTCGGAAACGCCGTTGGTAATAGTGGTTGTTAAATGTACGCGGTATACGCCGATAGATTGCTTTGTTGCAGTAACCGCTTCAAACATGTACAAATAATATTCAACAGGGTTCGTCCCATCTATGGCGCGTATAACAAACTGCAACTCCTGTGCGTTAGCTGCCTTTAACGCATTTTTCAACGCACCGCCGGAAAGATTGTTCTGTGCGCTGTGTACAATGCCTTGTTCAGGCAGTTTTTCACTGTTAAATGCTCGAATAATCATGCTGTTGGAATTATTAACGCCGTAGTCCTTGCTGTTAAGAACAACCTCGATAACGCCCGTGTAGCTTTCGCCCATTTCCGTATCAAGGTTGCCTTCGGGCAAATACACCCATTGCGTAATGTTGGGTGCAACCGTTTGCGTTTTTTCTTCAGCGGGGAAATAATACGTCCAAACCGCGGAAACACCGCCCACGCACAGCAGGCAAAATCCAACGGCAAACAAAGAGAGTTTTTTCAAAAGTCCAAACGTCATCTCAAAAATCTCCCCACGCTTTCACGCCTTCTCTTTTTTTCGCGGGCTTTTTGTAAAATAGCGCCAAATCTTTCTTGTTTTGCGCGTTCTATTTTTCTTTCCAGCAACGGAGTAACCGTTACCGAAATGACCAGCAATACCAAGCACGCATATCCGGCAGGGGATTGCAAAAATAACACAAAACTGCCCACGGCAGGCACGCGCTCGCCGCGGTATATGCCTTCCATTTGCGCATACGTAACAGGTTCAAGGTCCGGGATAGCCACGTTATCGCCTTGCAAAATAAACAAGCGATGTTCGGGGTGCTCCGCGTTCGGTTCTTCGATTTTTACAATTCTATGAATAACCATTTTGTTTTCCGACCGATAGACAACGATATCATACAGCTGTAAATCAAATTCGTCGGGCATAGAACGGGTAATAATCAAATCGAACGTTTGGAATTGATCGTTTAAATTATTTTCAAACAAATACGCATTCTTTTTGTATTTGTTAGACATAGAACCGCTTTTTACAACGCGAACAGCGGCAGGAAAAATGTCTGAAGTTTCCGAGACGCGCATGGCAAACGAACATGCAAAAACCGCAAAAACCGCAACGTAAAAAATAGCGGAAAGTGTTTTTCCCGCCACGCCTTCGCGCTTTTTGCGTCGTTTTTTCAAATATTCCGTTTTTATTTGCTTATCCTTTGCTCCGCATCTAATCAGTTGCAGGCTTTGACGGCAAACCGTTCCGATTAACGCCGTGAAAACAAGCGCCAACAACGCGATAACGATTAAGCAAAGGACAAGCCCATACTTCTCATATTCAGTCATTGTAAATGCAGAAAAGCAATTCCCGCAACGAACCCCCGCGAATTGCTTTTTCCTTTCCTTTTCTTTCCTTTCCTTGTAGTGCTCTAAAGCTTATTATTTATTTTCGGTAACAGTTACGGTAATCGTGCAGGCAGACAATAAAGTTTTGAAACTGTCATATTTGCTTTCCGTATCCAACTTCGTTTCGTTTACCGTCAGCCAAGCTTTTACCGTTTCAGCCGTAATCACGGTGGAAGCCTTTGCTTGACCGGTGGTGTAGGTAATGGTACCGCTTACCGTACCTACTTCTTCAAAGATAGGGGTTTCGTTATAAGCCGTTTGCATGGCTCCGGCAACCGTCAATTCCAAAGTGTAGGTGAACGACGTGTTGTAACAAGTTGTTGCGTCCGTCGGCGTAAATACAATTTCAATGCCTGCCGTATCATCGTTTGCATACGGTTCCCAAACGGTCACGTATTCGCCGTTGTTACCGATAACAAACGCGTCGTTGTTGGGCGTAACGGTAATTTCACCGCTAACAACCCCCGTTACCTTTCCCGTGATAGCAATCGATTGCGTTGCGGTTGTGTCGTCTACGTCGTGAGAGATATACGTCCACGTTGCGTACGCACCGCCGATGGTAGCAACCGTTGCTAAAGCTACAAACATACCTATTGATTTTTTCATAATAATACTCCTTATATTATATATATTTTTTTGCTAATTATAATTCCGTAAACCTGTTTTGTCAACGCTTTTTACTATTTAAAATAACACATTTCATAATTTCATAAAAGTTTCACAAAACGGTCGAAAAACTGTTACAATTTTGTCTTATTCACAACATAAAAGCCGTGTTAATAGCCTTCTCGTTCTATGCAGAGAATTTCATTTGCGTCCAAATCCAACACACTGCATATCCGCGAAAGCGTATCTAACGCAGGCATACTGCGTCCTGTTATGTAGTGTGAAATCATCGATTGATTAACGCCGATTTTTTTTGCTAATTCTTCTTGTGTAATTGTTCGCTGTTTCAAAGCGTCCGCTAATGCGGTTTGTATATGTTCTAATGTAACCATTGCAGTACCCTTTCTAATATTTTATTGGTAAAATTTAACAAATACACAATTTATGTGTATTGCCAATAATTAAATAAAAGCACAGAACTCTTGACAAAAGGGTAAAAATGTGCTAAACGGATACTACCAGATTATCCTTAACTTAAAAAATGCCAAATGTTTATGGATAGAGTATACTTATAAAGAAGAAATCTTTGGCGAACAGCTTGCGGAAATTAAAAAAATGGAATTGCTACTTTAAAGCCGCTCAACAACAATCAAAAGCAAAAGTTTTTCGATTTTCTCAACAGCTTATAAAAAAGAAAACGCGCTCAAATGCAGCGCGGTTTTTTTGTAACCATTGTCAAGCAGTTGACAATGTTATGCGTTTATGATATACTGTATACGCTTTAAAAAAAGAGAGAAACCGTTATAAAGAGAGAAAAATGTTATGAGCGATGAAAAAACGCTTGCGCCTGTGGAGCAAGAACAGGCAAAGCCTAAAAAAGATACGCGTATAGAAGGCTCGGCGGCGGAAGGGCTGGTGGAAGCGGTTGCATCTGCGTCTATGAGCGTCGTATCCGTTATCATGATGCTCGTAATCAATATGAATGCCGTGGCGGAATTGCTTTGCATGTACGGGTTTATCTTGGGCGTCCGCGCGATTAATACCTATCGTTCCTGTCATCTTTGGCAAAAGAAAAAGCCCAAAGCAACGCTGGTGCTTGGCATTATCGGCGTAGTGCTTAATTGTCTTGCTATGCTTATGTGGATTTTATGGATTGTAGGATTTTTCATTCTTATGTTTATGGAAACCTAACGGGCAGGGATGAAACGGATAAAAATAAAAAAAGAAAAGCGCACTCAAAAGAGTGCGCTTTTTGTTTGTGCAACCGTTAAGCTTTTGCAAATAACAGGTGACCGAACAAGAGCAGCCAAACAAGGTCGATCCAACCGATTACGATACCCGACGGGATAGTAACAAGGATGGCTACTGCCAAGGTGATAACGTTATTCGTTTTTAAATACGCCGACCAACGAATGGCAATTTCTACAACCCAGTTCAAGCCGGGGATAAGCAAAAGAATTAATTGTATGATTAAGTCCTGCTTGTAAAACCATTTCGCAAAATTACCCATAAATACCTCCAAGGTTTTGTTGTGGTTGTATTATACTATGAATTTATTGCTTTGTCAACACCTTAACGAAAAAAATATTTTTGTTTTTTATTCGTTTTCTTTCGGAGGAGTGCTTTCTTCGGGCTGTTTTTCCTCGATAATATCTTCAGGATGACGCGTTAGGTGCATTTGCTTGCAAAAATTCATTGCCATAAAGCAAATAAAAGCGCCAAAACCGAGCACAAGCGCCACTTTCCAATCAAAAAACGCACCGACGGGCAAAATCGCCGCTACGCATGCCACAGAAAGTATGCAAAAAATAATTTGTAATTTCAAAAACATAAAAATCTCCTAAAACCACCCCTCTTTCGTATTTTAGGGCGATGGCAGTATACAAAAACAGTGTGTATTTTTTATATATTATATATATTGTAACACGCGCGCGCGCATATAGTCAAGAAAAAAAGACTAAAAAAACCGCTCAAAAACACCCCCAAAAAATAATTTAAAAATTTTCAAAAAAAATAAAAAAAGTTTGAAAAAACACTTGACAAAGGAAATAGGTATGTGGTATTATATACAAGCTGTCGCCGCGAGGGGGCAGAACCAAGCCGGAAAGCTTGGTAAAAGCAGATTAAAAACAGAATAAGAAAGAAATGAGATTTAT
>JAZQWZ010000061.1:0-5845 GCA_045632625.1 Candidatus Scatosoma sp.
ATGCGGGGAGCGTGGTGTAGCAATCCATTTTTCTGCCCGATTGCTTATCGTACACGTAGGCAACGTGCTCCAAAGCATGGGGCGTCTGTCTGTCCAAGCAATAATTAAAATCATACCCGTTCACCTGTTTAATCATGGGCGCGTCAGACAAAGTATCCTGCCCGATGGGTTTTGCAGGAAAAAAGCTGTACGGCGTATTTTCAATGTTCATCACTTCGCCGTGGGGGAAAAGCTGTTCGTCCACAGGCGTAATATATTTGGCTTTAATCATCAGCTCGTGGGAAAGCACCGTGTCTTGACCGCCAAGGTTAAAATAAGCGTGGTTGGTCAGGTTGCAAAGAGTATCTTCGTCGCTTTCCGCAAAATAATCTATCGTCAAAGCGTTGTCGTTAGAAAGGGTGAAAACCACCTTAACTTTCAGCGTTCCAGGAAACCCGCCGGCGCCGTTTGGCGATACCATGTACAAGGCGAGTGCATTATTTTCGATATGAGCGTCCCAAACAACTCTGTCAAAGCTTGCCGTCAAACCGCCGTGTAAACAGTTATCGTTATCGTTCTTTTCCAAGGTATACGTTTTACCGTTTAAAACAAACTGCGCTCCGCCGATACGGTTACCGTAGCGACCGATTGTAGCCCCGAAATAGGGGTTAGGCTCGTAATAATCTTCCACCTGTTTACAGCCCGCCAAAACGTCGTTAAAAACACCGTGTTTATCGGGCACGGAAATGCGGGTTAAGCGTGCGCCATAGGTGCAGATATCCACCTGCATACCTTGCGCGTTGGAAAGCGTGTATACGTCGTTGCTTTTTCCGTTTTTTTCAAAAGAATACGACTTTTTAATCATTTTCCGCGCCCCCTAAAAAAATAAACGATTGTAAATAGTATATCATAAGAAAAGAAAAAAGTCTACTCAAACGGTAAAAAAATAAATAAAAAAACAATTTCTCATTAAAAAATCGTTGACTTAATTATTTCCGTGTGCTATCATTATATAAATAAATTGAACACGCGCGTATTATTCAAAAAATGAATAACGGAAAGGAGTTTGATTATGCAAATAAAAATCACGAAAACCGACAAGCCGTCGGATTTGGTTGCGGAAGATAAATTAGGGTTTGGCAAAGTATTTACCGACCATATGTTTTTGATGGATTACAGCGTGGAAAAGGGCTGGCACGATGCGCGTATCGTACCCTTTGGCAAAATTTCTTTGCACCCCGCGTCCACGGTGTTGCATTACGGCGCGGAAATTTTCGAAGGCTTGAAAGCGTACCGCAGGGAAGACGGCGGTGTACAGCTATTTAGACCTATGGAAAATATCCGCCGTATGAACAATTCGGCAGAGCGTATGAGCTTACCGCTTATGGACGAAAAGGACGCGTTGGAAATTTTGACCGCCTTTGTCAAATTAGAAGTACGCTTTGTACCCAAATCGTTCGGCACTTCGCTGTATCTTCGCCCGTTTATGTTCGGGAACGACGAAGCACTTGGCGTACACGCCGTGCACAACGCAACGTTTATGCTGATTGCGTCCCCTAGCGGCAGCTATTACAAGGAAGGTATCAACCCTGTAAAAATTATGATTGAAAGCGAAGACGTACGCACGGTACGCGGCGGTACGGGCTATGCAAAATGCGGCGGCAACTACGCGGCGAGTACGCGTGCAGGCGAAAGGGCGGCGCAAAAAGGCTACTCGCAGGTGCTTTGGTTGGACGGTGTGGAAAGAAAATACGTCGAAGAAGTAGGCGCAATGAACGTCATGTTCAAAATCGGCGACGAAATCGTAACGCCTATGTTGACTGGTTCCATTTTGCCTGGTATTACCAGAAAGAGCTGTATCGAAGTGTTGAAAAAGAAAGGCTATAAAGTGACGGAGCGTTTGCTTTCTGTGGACGAGCTTGTGGACGCCTTAGAAAAGGGCACGCTTAAAGAAGCTTGGGGCTGCGGTACGGCGGCGGTTGTTTCGCCCATCGGTCAGCTTGCGTACGGCGATAAGGAATACGTAGTCGGCGGCGGTAAAATCGGGGAAGTTACGCAGGAACTTTACGATACGCTGACGGGTATTCAATGGGGTAAAAAGCCCGACGAATTTGGTTGGGTATACAAATTATCCTAAGATAATTGTATTGCGGCGGAAAAATTACAAAAATTTCCGTAAAAAAGATAAAAAATATGGCAGTGAGTTGTTGACAAAACAAATAAATTGTTATACAATATACGTATCTTTTAATTTTTATATGAAATATAAAGGCATTGACGGGAAGGAAATTCGTCAGGTGCGTTTGCAGAGAGTCGGCGTTTGGTGCGAGCCGATACCACCCCGAAAATTAACTCATCCCCGAGCTTCCAACAGAACGGCGTATGCTTAGTAGATTTGGACGGCAGTCCCCGTAACAGGACGGTCTTTTAAGGACGCGAGTGGACGGAAACATGTTTCCGTCAAGAAGAGTGGTACCGCGGAGAATTTCTTCGTCTCTTTTGTGGCTATGCACGCCGCGAAAGAGACGAAATTTATTTTTTAAAACGTGTATATGCGTCGCAATACGGCGTTAACCTTACGTTTTCCCTTGCTCGTTTACGCCCAAGTAAACTCCCGTCGGGAAAGCCGCGGTTGCCTTGTCTTGCTCGCATCTACCCGCTTTAATGGAAAACGGTTCAAGTAGAACAAGCAAAGCGTTAACCTTACGTTTTCGTAACGCGGAGGCAAGAAACAAACAATTTTAGGTATAGGATATGAAAAACAATCAAAAATATGTAAAACAATATTTCAATCCCAGCGGCGTGACCATGGACTGGACGAAAAAATCCGCCATTGAAAAAGCGCCCATTTGGTGCAGCGTCGATTTACGCGACGGCAACCAAGCGTTGATTATCCCCATGAGTTTGGAAGAAAAGCTGGAATTTTTCAAATTGCTTTGTCAAATCGGCTTTAAGGAAATCGAAGTGGGCTTTCCTGCGGCAAGCGAAACGGAATACGAATTTTGCCGTGCACTTATCGAACAAAACTTAATCCCCGACGACGTAACGATACAGGTGCTTACGCAATCGCGCGAACACATTATCGCAAAAACGTTTGAAGCGATTAAGGGAGCAAAGCACGCCGTAGTACATTTGTACAATTCCACGTCGGTGGCGCAACGCGAGCAAGTGTTCAAGCGCGACAAAAAGGAAATCGTCGATATCGCGGTGTTCGGCGCAAAGCTTTGTAAAGCGTATCGTGAAAAAGCCCAAGGCAAAATCACCTTTGAATATTCCCCCGAAAGCTTTACGGGTACGGAACCGGAATTCGCCGCGGAAATTTGCAACGCCGTGTTGGATATTTGGCAACCGACGGCGGACGATAAGGCGATTATCAATTTGCCCGTCACGGTAGAACATTCCATGCCGCATGTATATGCCAACCAAGTGGAATACATGTGCAAAAACTTAAAAAATCGCGAAAACGTAATCATTTCCCTGCATCCGCACAATGATAGAGGCTGCGCGGTGGCGGACAGTGAAATGGGCTTACTTGCAGGCGGCGACAGAATTGAAGGTACACTCTTTGGCAACGGCGAAAGAACGGGCAACGTCGATATCGTAACGCTGGCGTTGAATATGTATTCGCAGGGCGTAGATCCCAAGCTGGATTTTTCCAACCTGCCCGCCATCACTTCCGTGTACGAGCGCGTAACGCGTATGCACGTGAGCGAAAGACAGCCGTACAGCGGACAGCTGGTGTTTGCCGCATTCTCAGGTTCGCACCAAGACGCCATTGCCAAGGGCATGAAATATCGGGTGGAAAAGGACGTCAATACGTGGACGGTTCCCTATCTTCCCATCGACCCTGCCGACGTAGGCAGAGTGTACGAAGCGGACGTTATCCGCATCAATTCACAATCGGGCAAGGGCGGTATCGGCTACATATTAGAAACGCAATTCAACCTTGTATTGCCCCCCAAAATGCGCGAACAGTTCGGCTATCACGTCAAGAGTATTTCCGATCACGAGCATAGAGAGCTTTCAGCTGGCGAAGTGCATGATATCTTTATGAGAGATTTCGTCAACCTGCAAGAAAAACTCAACGTTTTGGAAGCAGGGTACAGTGAAACGCAAGGCGATAAACTCAAGGGCAGAGTGGTAATCGAATATAACGGGCAAGCCACCACCGTGGAAGTGGAAGGTAACGGTCGTTTGGATTGCGTCAGCTCGGCAATTAAGAAAGTGACGGGTAAAACGTACGTACTTGAAAACTACGTAGAACACGCGTTGGAAGAAAAATCCACGTCCAACGCCGCATCGTATATTTGTATCGTTGCAAACGGGCAAGCATACTGGGGCGCAGGTATTCACAGCGATATTATGACGTCGTCGGTCAAAGCGTTGGTTTCCGCTGTGAATAGAATGTTGTAACATAAGGAGAAAAAAAATTATGAAATTAAAGGGTTCGCAAATTCTCATTCAAACGTTAATAGAGCAAGGCGTAACCGACGTTTTCGGGTATCCCGGCGGTCAGGTTATCAATATTTACGACGCCTTGTACGAATATAGAGATCAAATCAATCACATCTTAACGGCGCACGAACAGGGCGCATCGCACGCGGCGGACGGTTATTCCCGCGCGACGGGCAAAGTGGGCGTGTGTATCGCAACCAGCGGTCCTGGCGCAACCAACTTGGTTACCGGTATCGCAACGGCGATGCTCGATTCCATTCCCTTGGTCGCTATTACGGGCAACGTGCCCAACTCGCTCATCGGTAAGGACAGTTTCCAAGAAGTGGACATCACGGGCGTGACTATGCCCATTACCAAGCACAATTTCTTCGTCAAAAAAATAGATGATTTGGCGGATACCATTCGCAAAGCCTTTGAAATTGCAAAATCGGGCAGACCCGGGCCCGTGCTTGTCGATATTCCCAAGGACGTGCAGGTAGCGGAATACGAATACGAAAAACAACCTGTGCGTGAAAAAATGCCTTTGCCCAAAGTTTGCGATAAGCAAATTGCGCAGGCAGCGGAAATGATAGCGGCGGCTGAGCGTCCGTATATCTACGTAGGCGGCGGTGCGGCAGGGCTTGGCTTGGGCGACGAAATTGTGGCGTTTGCCAACAAAATCGACGCGGCAATCGGTTGCTCGTTTATGGGCTTGTCGGCAGTACCGCAAGAAAGCGAGCGTTTCTTGGGTATGCAAGGTATGCACGGCCATTACGCGTCCTCTATGTCGCAAAACGAAGCCGATTTAATTTTGGCAATCGGCGTGCGCTTCTCGGACAGGGCAACAGGCAACGTAGCCAAGTTCGCGAAAAAGAGCAAAATCATTCAATTAGACCCCGACTGTGCGGAAATCAACAAAAACGTGCGCGTAGATATGGGCTTAGTGGGCGACGTCAACGATTGCTTTAAGCGTTTGGCGGCGGCTTGCGAAGGCAAAAGCCACCCTGCTTGGACGGCGCGTGTAAAACAACTGAAAGCAGAAGAACAGGCAACGGAAGAAGCGATTGCGGCGGCGGATACGTCCGCGCTTACCCCGAAAATGGTAATGGATATTATCAACGAAGAAAAATTGCCTGCAACGATTATCACGACGGACGTTGGCCAACACCAAATGTGGGCGGCGCAATACGCGAAATTTGACAAGCCCCGCCGTTTTGTATCCAGCGGCGGTTTGGGTACGATGGGCTTTGGCTTGGGCGCGGCAATGGGCGCGTACGTAGCCACCAAGGATCCCACGGTACTTATCACGGGCGACGGTAGCTTTGGTATGAACTTGAACGAGCTTGCCACAGCGGTTACTTATAAGCTTCCCATCGTCATCGTACTTATGAACAACGGCGTGCTTGGTATGGTAAGACAATGGCAAACGCTG
>JAZQWZ010000062.1:0-1566 GCA_045632625.1 Candidatus Scatosoma sp.
GATGGAAGCGTTCTTTTATAATAAGGAAAACGTGCGCGCGTATGTGACGTTTTTTGTACCCGTCATTTTACTCATCAACGGCATTTTGCTTAAAAACGTAGCCATTTATGCAACAGGGGCAGTAGAATATTACGATTATCGCGTGATTTTCTATGCCATTTCCTTATGTTTAGCAGGCTGTATTGCAGGGGAAGCACTGTATACGAAAATTTATACGAAGGATTTTAAAAACGTAGGCAAAACGTTGTTGAAAGCGCTGGCGTTTTTGGGG
Source organism: Candidatus Scatosoma sp. (assembly GCA_045632625.1). GTDB lineage: Bacteria > Bacillota > Clostridia > Christensenellales > Borkfalkiaceae > Scatosoma. The sequence continues at coordinate 272 of JAZQWZ010000062.1, forward strand.
ATTTGGTTTATGGCGTTTATGCCTATGCATTTCCCGCAATTAATGTTCGGACACATCGGTCAAGAAGTAAAAGGCTTTACGCTTACGCATAGACTGCTTATTTATACGTGTATTGCGTTCATGTTTGGCGGATATATTTTTATGCATAAGAAATCCATGGAAGAAAGAAAGTTTTTCGTAATCTTCTTGGCGCTGAGCGGGTTTTTGCAATATTTTTCCATCAATGCATCTCGTACGGGCGTAACGTCGCTTCCTTTACACCTTTGCAATACGGCAATGGTGTTGATGGTATTCGCATACGTATTTAGATGGAACGCCGTGTTCTATTTCACGTATCTCGTAAACGTACTTGGTGCGTTGCTGGCAATTTTAATGCCGAATACGGGCGAAAGCGTATTGACAATGCAGGGCGTGCTGATATTTTGGTATAACCACACGCACGCATTCGTATTGCCTATCTTTGGTGTAGCGCTTGGCTTATTCCCGCGGCCGAATATCAAAATGATGTACAAAGCAATCGGCGCGTTTACTGTATACGTGCTGTTTGCAATGGTTTTGAACGGTTGGCTGAACAATTCGCCTACGCTCAATCCCGAAGGCAAAGAGGTAGACTATTTCTTCTTGTATAGTAACTTTTTCATCGATAAGTTTGCTTTTGCCTTGCCGTTGAAAAAATTTGTATGGACACCGACGGTTGGCGAAGTAACGTTGAAATTTTTCTGGTTGTACAACTTAGTCATTTGGCTGGTATTCGTTGCGTTGATGTTCGTGATATGGGGCGTGTACACCTTGCTTTTCAACACGGCGGACGCCCACGGCGAACTTGCTCGGCGCAAAAAACTTATGCGCGTTGACCATGCGAACTTACTCAAAGAATTAGACGGTAGATCGGTCAAAGAACCGTTACATCCCGAAGGAGCACATATGATTAAATTTAACAACTTCTCAAAAACGTACGCCGGCACAAATAAAAAGGCGGTGGAAAATTTCAATTTGGAAGTGCACGAAGGCGAAGTGTTCGGTTTCATTGGCCACAACGGCGCCGGTAAGAGTACTACCATTAAGAGCTTGGTAGGCATTCAATCGATTACGGAAGGCAGTATCGAAGTGCAAGGCTTTGACGTAGCGCGTCAGCCCTTAGAAGCGAAATTGCAAATGGGTTACGTTTCCGATAACCACGCCGTATACGAAAACTTGACGGGCAGAGAATATATCAGTTACGTTGCCGATTTGTATATGGTAGACGAAAAAGACAAAAACGAACGTATTGAAAAATACGCAAAAATGTTCCATTT
>JAZQWZ010000063.1:0-1700 GCA_045632625.1 Candidatus Scatosoma sp.
AACATTTCGTTGGTCGTCGTGGGAAGCGTATTGATGCCGTAAAGCGCAAGCTTTCTCTTGTTTACAGCCATACCGCCCGTGGATGCGATGTAAGGGATACCGTACGTTTTACCATAGTTATCCTTGAAGCCTTCTACCGTACCGTCGGTAACCTTTTCTTTCAACGTTTTGCTTTCTTCTTGACCATTGTAACCGATGGGTTTTGCATCCCACATATCGGAAATTTCTTCTGCAAGCTCACCGTTGGTTTTATAATATTGGCCTTCTTGACCAACAGCCGTCGAAGAAACACCGGCCGTAATGTAAAGGTCAACCTTGGTTGCATCGTAGCCACGTGCAAGCTGTTGAATAGCAACGTTGTTGCGCATATCGCTCGAAGGTTTCAAAATATTAACCTTATAACCTTGTGCTGCGTATGCGGTTTCAAACTTGTCAGCGATTTCGTATACCCAGTTTGCTCCGTAAGAGCCCTTAAACACTTCCACGTTGATGGTCGTAGGGTCAACGGATGCAGAGTTTCCTTTCGGTTTACAGCTTGCAAGCAAAGATACCGACATCACGCCTGCGCAGGTCAGAGCTAAACCTTTCTTCCAATTTTTCATTTTTCTGTCCTCCATAAATGTTTTTTTTGTTAATATTACGCCTTTCGGTAAAGCGCAATATTACATAATACGTTTATAGTATACCATTTCACCAGAAAAATGTCAATAGGGTTTCTTAGCACTTTTGTGTATTTTTTATAATTTTTATGTGAAAATTTTGTGAAAATGTGTGAAGATGAAAAAATAAATGTGAATTTGTTCCTTTTTATCACAGTTTTTTTGTGAATTTTGCAAAATAACATTTTTCGACAACTTTTTCAGTTTTAACCTTTTCCAAAGTATAACACAATCTCCCCGCGCCGTCTATACACTTTTTAGAGAAATTATACTGAATTTTAGTCAATAGTTTGTCCACGCATATAGTATACAGCGATAAACTGCGTGCGGCAATACATAATGCGCGCATATTTTTACAAATTTCAATTTTATTTTTCTATTCTATCATATGATATCATAATTTATAGTGCAAATCCATACTCTACGTTGTGCATAATTTATACTACGTTGTTTTTTGGGGAATTTTGCCCTCTTTGTATTATGATTGCACGTGCATGCATCCGCACACACGCCCACTATACCGCCTCAACCTTAACTCTATTATATACTTTTTCTCCGCACTTGTGTTGCTATTTTTAGACAAATATTCGCTATTTTTTAAGTATCCGCTTACCAAAAAAGGAACGCCGTAAAGACGTTCCTTTCTCTATTTCGTATATTCAATTACCAAATAATGATACGTTTTTCGGGAGCAATATACATGCCGTCCGTTTCCTTAACGTCGAACGCTTTGTACCATTCTTCAAAGTTTCTCGGCGTGATGTTCGCGCGCAAAATGCAAGGTCCGTGTACGTCCACGGAAAGCAAAAGCTGACGATATTCGGGTTTTGCCTTTTGGCACCATACTTTTGCCCAGTTGCAGAAATATTCTTCGTAGGACGCGTTATCCATTCTCGACATAATATCCAAGGTAACCGACATACCGCCGTTATCCGCCATATTTTCACTTACGATAAACGCGCCGTTTACTTTCCCCCAAGGCAATTCAATGCCGTCGAATTGTTCAATCATTTGGTTGACCTTCGTTTCAAATCTTTGGAA
>JAZQWZ010000064.1:0-6238 GCA_045632625.1 Candidatus Scatosoma sp.
TTTCATCAATCGCCCCTGCCTGCTCGCGAATTTGTATCACGCGCTTTTTTTGTTGCTTTTTTTGCTTGATAAGCGTAGCCAACTCTTCCAAGTTAAGCGCGCCGAACATAATATCGATAAAGGGGAATTTCTTTTTGAGTATTTCCGTTTTGCCCGTTTCCTGCGTCATGCAACCGCCCACAGCAATCAGCAAGGACGGTTTTTGTTTTTTAAGCTTTTTCAGCGCACCGATATTGCCAAACGCGTGATTTTCCGCATTTTCACGAATACAGCAGGTATTAAACACGATAATATCCGCGTCGTTAAGGCACGGCGTTTCTTCGTAGCCCATTTCGCATAATATACCGGCGATTTTTTCCGATTCGTGTACGTTCATTTGACAACCGTACGTTACGATATGATATTTCTCTTTTCTTTCCATTTTTCTTTCCAAAATTGTGCTTTCGCGCACGCTTTGCATACGCACAATATGCACGCGCGCATAGTGATTTATTTTATTATACTCTATTTTAAGCGATTTATCAAGTCTTTCGCGTGATTTTAAAGCATTTTACCTTTCTTTTTTATAAAAAAACGAGTGATAAAAAGCAATTTTTCGCAAATACTGTTGTCGATGAGACTTTTACGTAAACTTTTTTCCATTATATTTTTTTTATTTTTGGCGTTTTTGCTGTTTGCTATCGCCTATTATTTTTCCGTTACTTCACACGTAGAGCTTTCCCACGAAAAGCTTTTGCTTGTCAATCAAAACGTAATTGTGTACGACGCTTACGGAAAAAGCGTCGATAACTTTTCCACAGGCGGTAAACAAACGGTACAACTTACCGACGTGCCGTTGCACACGCGCGCGGCGTTTGTGGGCGTGGAAGACAAGCGATTTTATACACATAACGGTTTTGATTTTCGGCGTATCATCAAAGCGGCAATCAATAACTTGAAATCGCGCTCCTTTCGCGAAGGCGCCTCCACGATTTCGCAACAGCTAATCAAAAATACGCATTTGACGCAGGAAAAAACTATCAATCGAAAATTAAAAGAATGGAAGCTAACTCGGGCGTTGGAACGCACGTACACTAAGGACGAAATTTTAGAAAAATATCTAAACGTCGTGTATTTTGGGCACAACTGCTTTGGTTTACGCGCGGCGGCGCGCTTTTATTTTGACAAAACGCCCAACGAGTTAGATTTGGCGGACTCCGCAATTTTAGCAGGATTACTGCGCTCACCAAACAATTATTCCCCGTTTAAAAACGGGGAAAACTGTCAAAAACGAAAAGCTGTCGTATTGCAGATTATGCTACAAAACGGCAATATCACTCCCGCGCAGTTAAGCGAAGCTATGCAAAAGCCGTTACCTAGCGCGCCGACGGAGAGCAAAGAAAATTTGGGATATTTGCATTTTGTTTTTAACGAATTGACGGATATCGCAGAAAACGTAGATTTGACAGCAAGCGGGAAAATTGAAATTTTTACCTATTTACAACCCGAAGCACAAAAGGCTTTGGAAACGGTAACTAATGCGCATGAAAAATCCGATATCACCGCGACGATTTTAGACGTACAATCGCACGCATTCAAGGCGTGCGTGTCTACGGTGGGAGCAATACCGCGCTTACCTGGCTCGCTATTAAAGCCCTTGCTTGTATACGCGCCTGCTATGCAAGAAAATTTACTTTCGCCTGCTACGCCTATTTTGGACGAAAAAATCAATTACGCGGGATATAGTCCCGAGAATTATGACGGGCAGTTTCACGGCTATATTAGTGCCCGCGAAGCACTTTCACAAAGCTACAACGTACCTGCCGTAAAAATTTTAGAAAGTTTGGGCGTGCAAAAAGCCGCGCAGTATTTAACAAATATGGGTTTATCCGTTGAAAAACAAGATATGTCGCTTGCTTTGGCGCTTGGCGGCATGAAAAACGGCTTTGTTTTTCATGATATACTATCCGCATATTCCACGCTTGCAAACGGCGGTGAATACGTTTGCGGACGGTTTATTTCTAAGGTGCAAATAGACGGAAACGTGTTATACACACACTCGTACACACCCAAACGCATCTTTTCAAGCTCTACAGCCTATTTAACCACTGATATGTTGAAAACAGCGGCAAAAACAGGTACTGCTAAAAAACTGCGTTCACTTTCTTTTGATATCGCAGCAAAAACAGGCACGGCAGGCACACAAAACGGCAACAGCGATGCATATGCCGTATCTTATACCACACGCGATTGTATAGGCGTATGGCTTGGAAATGCTTCGGGCGAATTGATTGACGATACGGGCGGTGGTTTGCCTTGCAATTATCTGTTACAAATCAATCAGCTTTTACAAGAAAATTACACGGCAAAAGCACAAGTCCTTTTACCCTTTGAAAAACCGCATGATGTGGTGCAGGTGACGCTAGACAGCATTAGCTATTATGACACGCATACCTTACTGCTTGCCGACGACCTTGCGCCTGCTAAATACCAACTGCAAGAACTATTTGCCTTGCACGCTGTACCCGTTAGAAAATCAAGCATTTTCAGCAATCCAAGTATACCTTTGCCAACGATAAAATACAGACAAGGAAAGGTGGAAATACACTTCGATACAAACAAAAATTTACCCTACAATTATCGCATTTCCAAATACTATTATGCGACGCATACTACCGTTTACGACAGTGTTTCCCTGCCAGTTTTTATCGATGAAAACGTGGAAAAGAACAAGCGGTACGTTTATACGGTTACGCCCTATTTCCAAAATATAGACGGCACACCTGTTCAACTGCCTGAAATCAATACCCACAGCAATCCAACGGAAAAGGACGACGATATGCTACAAAAAGACTGGTGGAACGAATAACAAAACCCCGACCGTTATATTCGGTCGGGGTGCTTTGTTTTAAAAAGGTTATATTTTGATTTTTTCAATCGTGTTAAACGCCTCTTCTATCAATGCTTCTACGTCTAATTTACTTTCTTCTCTTGCGATTTCGTCAAGCTTAGGACGAATGGCGGGAAAATCAGGTAAAAATACCGTACAGCAATCTTCAAACGGCAATATCGACGTTTCGTACGCACCCATTTTTATCGAGCGTTCAATAATTTCGTTCTTATCAAACCCGACAAGCGGACGCAAAACGGGCAACGTTTCCACAACAGAGTTAGAAGAAGTCATGCCCTCAATCGTTTGGCTGGCTACTTGCCCCAAGCTTTCGCCGGTAATCAAGCATTGTGCGCTGATTTTCGCCGCATGGCGTTCGGCAATCCGGTACATAAAACGGCGCAAAAGCGTAATCATAAGCTGTGGTTTGCATTTTTCATGGATAGCTTCTTGGATATGCGTTACGCTGATGCTATAAAGGTTGGTCCCGCAGGTATATTCCGACAAGATATGCGCCAAATCCACTACCTTTTCTTTGGCTTGCATATTTGTATACGGATAGCTGTGGAAATGCAAACAATCTACTTTCATCCCGCGCTTTGCCATCATATAGCCGGCTACTGGACTGTCGATACCGCCTGACAGCAATAAAAGGCCTTTCCCTGCCGTACCCACAGGCATACCGCCCGCTGCTTCGATATAATCGGCAAACACAAGCGCAACGCCGTGCTCGCGGATATCTACACGTACTACAAAATCGGGATTATGCACGTCTACTTTAAGTTTGTGGTTATGCGCAAGTAACTTACCGCCAAGCTGTTTAGAAATTTCCACAGACGTCAACGGATACGATTTATCGCCGCGGTGAGATTCCACTTTAAACGTACCGCTTTCTCTTACAAGCACTTTTGCCGCATCAAAGATACTGTCCATATCCGATGACGTTTCCAAGGCTACGCTTATCGTATGCGCGCCGAATACTTTTTTCAGCTTTTCAATAATCACGTCCGTTTCGTATTCATCAAAACCGCGCACGAAATAACGCCCGCTATGCTTTTCCAACGTGCACGAAAAATCGCTGATCGCGCGGCGTAAATTATTGATAAACGCGCTTTCAAAAAAGCCTTTATTTTTACCCTTTAACCAAATTTCCGAATAACGGATTATGATTACCTTTTCCATATTTTTTCACCTATTATTGCATACGGCGCTTTAACTGCGTGCCCGTTTCGTTTAATATTTTTGCCGCTTCGTCTATCTCTTCCTCCGTCGTTTCAGGGGAAAAACTAAGCCTAAGCGTACCATCTGCCGTTATTTCATCGTAACCGCAGGCAAGCACGATTTTATTGTATCTCGTTTTGCTGTTTGACGAACAAGCGGACCCCGTACCGATAATCAAGCCTGCGTCGTTTGCCATGTGCAAAAGCACTTCACCGCGCAACCCTACCGCGGAAACGCATAAAATATACGGCGTACCGTTTTCCGACGATAAACGCGTATAAACTTGCTTATCTAATGTGTTCCATAATTTTTCGCGATATGCTTGCAAACGCGCAAAGTCTTCTTTCAGCGTTGCAAATTTCTCTTTTGCCGCATATTCAAACTGTTTAATACCAAACACGTTTTCCGTGCCGCTACGGCGACCGCTTTCCTGCCCGCCGCCAAACAAAAACGCAGGAAGTACCAACGATTTGCGTTTGATAAGCGCGCCAACGCCCTTCAAACCGCCGATTTTATGGGCGCTGATAGAATATAAATCCACGTCTTTACTCAGCATGTACGGAATTTTTCCGTATGCCTGTACGCCGTCGCTGTGAAAAATCACGCGCGGATTTTTTTGTTTAACAAGCTTTGCGATACGATTGATATCGTTGACTGCACCGATTTCGTTATTGACGTGCATTACCGACACAAACGACGTTTTTTCGTCGATAAGCGCAAGCAGCTTTTCTTCATCTACACAACCGTCCTTTTTTAAGGGGGCATACCGAGCCTGTATTACGCCGCGTTTGTTAAGCTCATCAAACGCCGCCGCCACTGCGGAATGCTCGCCTACTGTCGTAACCGCATTTCCACGCCTTGCAAACGAGAAAATTGCTTGGTTGTCCGCTTCCGTACCGCAGGACGTAAACACGAGCTCAAAGGCGCTTTCCTGTCCAATGGGCGCAAGCAAAGCCGCGCGCGCTTTTTTCAACTCGCCAAAAATTTCATACCCTTCGCGATATAACGCGGACGGATTATAAAAACGTTGTTGCGCAAATTCCTGCGCCTTAGCAAACGCCAAGCCGTTGGGCTTAGTCGTCGCTGCATTATCCAAATAAATCATACTTATTGTTGTTTCTTGTATTGCATCACGTAATCGTCTTCCAAAATACCATGACGCAAAAATTTAAGCATATGTTGTAAAAGTATTTCTCTGCATTCCAAGACAAAAAGCTTTTTGCCGGCGTGCGACGCAAGTATATACATAAAGAATTTGCCTTCATCGGGCGACGTATTCGGCGTACAAAGAACTACTTTCGTTGACGGATCCGCTTTCAAGCGCGGGAAAGAAGCATTGTCCGCGTCCCCTATTTGTTGAATATCCTCGCAATCGATATTTGCAACAAGTTTATGTCTGCGACCGCCTACTACGCGCGAAATACGCAATTCGCCGCTGACAAACAAGTAATCATAGCTTACGTTATAGCGCGATTTCCATTTGGTTAAACCAAACCAAACCGCCACAAAAATACCCGACTGTAAAAACAAGATAAAACACAAAAGCTTATGCGCAGCAAGCGCGTCGGCTTGGGCGTTTTCGGTGTTTATGGGAATACTGATAATCCCCCATATCAAAAATATCACCGCAAGCATCGCTACAACCATAGAAATCGTATGCAGTACATTATATTTTTTTGCTCCCGAAATCGCGTTTTGATCAATAGCGCTTTCTTCGTATAATACGTCAATCATTTTCCTTATCTTATTCCTTTTACTTAAATCTCAAACGCGCCTTCGTAGACGGTTTTTACATTGCCCAGCAATTCCACTTCGCCGTTTTCATGATAATTTACCGTTAAATCGCCGCCACGCATTTTCACCGTGATATTCGTTTCCTTTTCGCAATAGCCTGCAAGCACCGCCGCAATTACCGCCGCGCACGCGCCTGTACCGCTTGCCCACGTTTCTCCGCTGCCGCGTTCCCAAACGCGCATTTTTAAAGTCACTTTATTGACCACGCGAACAAATTCCGTATTCACGCCTTCGGGGAAATACGAACAGGTTTCAAATTCAGGGCCAACGTTTTCAATATCCACGGCGTCTACTTTATCACTAAATACAACGCAATGGGGATTACCCACGTTTACAAGCGTGATATCGTATTCT
>JAZQWZ010000065.1:0-3181 GCA_045632625.1 Candidatus Scatosoma sp.
GCGTTTTTTTATACAGAAGAGTATAATATAGCCAAGATAAAAAGTATGAGTAGCTTTGACGCGTAAAGTGCCATCGAACGGGACGTTGTCGGTGGACGAAAGAAAAACGTGTTTCGCGTTTGTTTTTCTGCGGTGTCAAAGCGCGTCCGCTACAAAAAGGAACGGGGGCAGGTATGCGTTGAATGCGTAAAATGCAACCGTTCACGGCTTTGCGGACCTCTTGAAAAAAGGAGGTTTTTTGTTTTATGTCGCAAATAAAAATCGAAAAAAAAATATGGTGGAAACGCATATTGTTTTCCCCTACGATTCTTTCAAAAAATGAAAGTCGAAAAATAGCGTATATTGCTATGCTGACCGCTTTTTCAATGGTGGCAAATATTTATGATATCCCGCTTACTAGTGACAATAAAATTTCTTTAACGATTGTCGTTTCTTTGTTGACGGGTTTAATCCTTGGCGCTGTGTTTGGATTTGGTGCGTGTGTATTAGGGGACTTTATTGGGTTTTTAATGCGGCCCGGACAAATTTATATGCCGTGGGTGGGGTTGTCCACGGGTATGTTCGCATTCCTTACTGGGGTTATTTTTTACGCGGTTCCAAGCCGAAAGAAGTGGGCGTTTTGGTTGAAATTATTTGTGATTTGTTTGGTTACCTTTGTTGTTTGCACGGTATGCATTAACAGTGTGGGATTTTATTTTTATAACAAGAAAATGGGTTTTTCCACGGCTGTGCTTGATTACGTGTCACAAAAATTTGGCGGCGGAGTATCGTTTTGGTCGTATATTATCTATCGCTTGGTATTCAAGTGGCAGATTTTTTACAGTCTGCTCAATTACATACTGTTTTTCATAGCTGTACCTGCTTTACGGCGAGTGAAAGTGTTATCGCTATCCTATACGCAAAGCGTATAAAATTACAAGAACTTGTAAAAAAATCGTCGATAGCTATTGACGATTTTTTTTTATTATGCTATAATAAAAAACGAAACGTACGTAGCGAACTGCCGTAGCTTTTCAAAAAAAATAATAAATCCACATACGTTTATAAGGAGAGATAAATATGAACGTAGTAAACCTTTTGGCGTTTGAACAACCGGGAATTACCATTTTCGGTGTGAAAATTTACGCCTATGCACTCATTATTGTATCGGGTATGGGGGCGGCATTCGCCGTGATTAGCCTGCTGTTCAAGCGCAGAAATATGTCCACCGATTTATTTTTGACGTATTTTTGCATTTGTTTGCCCGTAGCAATTATCACCACGCGTCTGTTCTATTGCATTACGGACGGTATGCCCATTTCTCAATGGTTCAGCTTGGAGTCCATTCGTCAAGGCGGACTTTCCATTGTCGGCGGTATCATCGGCGGGACGGCAAGCGTTGCGATCGTAAGCTGGGTAAAAAAAGTACCGTTTTTGCGCGTAGGAGATTGCGTAGTCGTAGGGTTATTGCTGGCGCAATCTATAGGCAGATGGGGCAATTTTGCCAACCAAGAAGTATACGGAGCGGAAGTAACCAACGAAGCGTTACAATTTTTCCCTATTGCCGTATATATCGATGCGGAGCGCGCATACCATTACGCTTTCTTCTTCTATGAAAGTATGGTAACGCTGACGGCGGCAATTTTGATGTTTATCAATGCATGGAAAAACGGTAAAAAACCCAACGGCGTAAATGCGGCTTGCTATTTTATCGTATACGGTTTAACGCGTTCGATTATGGAACCCTTGCGCGCGCCTGCGTATATACTCGGCGACAGTGTGCCTTGGTCTTTGGTGCTTTCGCTGATTATGCTTGCGGGCGGTATGGTATTTTTGTTTACGATATTATATCTCAACAAACGCAAGGAAGGCAAGCTTTTCGGCTCTTTAAAAGCGGAAGAATACGGCATCACACAATTTATCGGCGATAACAAAAAGGAAAAGCCTGTATATAGCAAGTGGAATATGATGTGCGCGGTATATCCTGAAAATTATCCTACCGCACAAGAAACGGCGGAAACGGAAAAAGAAGACAAAATACAAGAGGATGAAAAAAGCGAAAAGGAGTAAGAACGATGAGAAATTTGACGCTTTTAACCGACTTATATCAACTGACGATGGGCTACGGATTTTTCCGTCAAAACAAGCACGAAGAAGAAGTTTCGTTTGATTTATTCTTTCGTAGAAACAAACTGATTACCTATTCGCTTGCCGCTGGTTTAGAACAAGCGATGGATTACCTTTTAAACTGGCATTTCGACGACGAAGATATCGCGTACTTGCGTTCGCTCCATTTGTTCGATGAAGAGTTCCTTGCCTATTTAAAGAATATGAAATTTACGGGCGACGTGTACGCTGTACGCGAAGGCGAACCCGTTTTCCCCGGCGAACCTATTTTGACTGTGAAAGCACCGCTTATCCAAGCGCAATTTGCGGAAACGGCACTTTTAAATATTATCAATCACCATACGCTGATTGCCACCAAATCTTCTAAAATTTGCCGCGCAACGGCAGGTAAGGGGTTTGTAATGGAATTTGGCTTGCGCCGCGCACAAGGTCCCGATGCGGGTATTCATGGCGCAAGAGCGGCAATTATCGGCGGTTGCTCGTCCACGTCCAACGTGATTGCGGGGCAACGATACAACGTACCCGTTGCAGGTACGATGGCACACAGCTGGGTTATGGATTATCCCAGTGAATACGAAGCGTTTAAAGCGTATGCGGCGGCATATCCTGACAACTGCTTGTTGCTCGTTGATACCTACGATACGCTGCGCAGCGGTGTTCCCAACGCTATCAAAGTGTTTAAAGAATTGAAAGCGCAAGGTCATAAACCCAAGGGTATTCGTTTGGATAGCGGGGATTTGGCATACCTTTCCAAAAAAGCGCGCAAAATGATGGACGAGGCAGGTTTTCCAGAAGCAATCATTTGCGTTTCGGGGGATTTGGACGAACGTTCCATCAATTCGCTCATTCAACAGGGCGCGAAAATTGATTCTTGGGGCGTAGGCACGAAGCTGATTACGTCGGAAGATTTGCCGGCGCTTGGCGGTGTGTATAAACTGTCGGCTGTGTTTGAAAAGGACGGCACGATTACGCCGAAAATCAAGCTTTCGGACAATACGGAAAAGGTAACCAACCCCTCGTTCAAGAGTTTATATCGTTTGTACGATAAAGATACGGGTATGGCGATTGCCGATTT
>JAZQWZ010000066.1:0-3870 GCA_045632625.1 Candidatus Scatosoma sp.
GGGTTGATACCCTTTACGTTGTCTACATCAAGAGGGCTGGGAAGGAAGTTGATAACTGCGTCAAGTACGAACTGTACGCCCTTGTTCTTGTAGGAAGAACCGCAAAGCATAGGGATTGCGTCCATGTTCAAGCAACGGGTACGAAGACCTGCAACGATATCTTCTTCGCTAAGGTCACCCTCTTCAAAGAATTTTTCCATAAGTTCATCACTTGCAGATGCTGCTTCTTCAACAAGTTTCGCTCTATATTCATTTGCGATATCCACCATGTCAGCGGGAATAGGTTCCTTACGGAAATCTTTACCAAGATCGTCGTAATAAACTTCCGCTTCCATTTTGATAAGGTCGATGATACCTTTGAAGGTTTCTTCCTTACCGATGGGAAGTTCGATGGGTACGGGGTTAGCACCCAATCTTTCACGGATCATCTTTTCTACACGGAAATAGTCCGCGCCGTTGATGTCCATTTTGTTAACGTATGCGATACGGGGAACGCCGTAGTTATCCGCTTGTCTCCAAACAGTTTCCGATTGCGGTTCAACGCCCCCTTTTGCGCAGAACGTAGCAACAGCACCGTCGAGTACACGGAGCGAACGTTCAACTTCTACCGTGAAGTCAACGTGGCCCGGGGTATCGATAATGTTGAAGCGATGTCCTTTCCAAACACAGGTCGTTGCTGCGGACGTAATGGTGATACCACGTTCTTGTTCTTGTGCCATCCAGTCCATAACGGCCGTACCTTCGTGCGTATCACCGATCTTGTGGGTTTTACCCGTATAGAACAAGATACGTTCGGTCGTGGTCGTTTTACCTGCGTCGATGTGCGCCATAATACCAAAGTTTCTGGTATGAAGCAAATCGTATTCTCTTGCCATAATTTACCTCTCTTAGAATCTGAAGTGAGCGAATGCTTTGTTCGCTTCAGCCATTCTATGCGTGTCTTCCTTCTTCTTAACGGAACCACCTGCATTGTTGTATGCGTCCATAAGTTCCGCAGCAAGACGGGAAGCCATTTCTCTTTCGCTACGTTTTCTCGTATTGATTACGATCCAACGGATAGCAAGCGTTTGACGTCTTTCGGGTCTGATTTCGATAGGAACTTGATAGTTAGCACCACCTACACGGCGAGCTTTAACTTCAACAACAGGCATAACGTTTTCCATTGCTTGCTTGAAGATTTCCATCGGCTCCATATTGAGTTTTTCACCCATCATTTTAAATGCGTCGTAAACAATCGTTTGCGCCGTACCCTTTTTACCATCAAGCATGATTTGGTTGATGAGTTTGGTTACAACTTTGCTGTTGTACATAGGATCGGGCAATACGTCTCTTTTAGGTACGTTACCTCTTCTAGGCATAATATTATCCTCCTTCTAGAATTTTTGATAAGGGCTTTACCCTTCAGTACAGCTATCGCGCTACCGTTAAAAAATTTCGGAGTGCGAATCTTCTGCAACTCTCGTTGCATACTGCCTACTTTTATTCGGGGCTTTTTCGAGCAATATTCCGATTAACAAGTAGGTCTTATGCGTTTTGGTTTTAGTCTTAAAACGCAACCGACTTTTTCGCTTCGTTTAACGAGCCGCTAACCGCTCGGCAAACGCTTTGGTTTGCTTGTTTACCCTATCTTATTTAGGGCGTTTCGCGCCGTATTTAGAGCGGGATTGCTTACGTTTTGCAACGCCTGCCGTGTCAAGTGCGCCACGAATGATGTGATAACGTACACCGGGCAAGTCCTTAACACGTCCGCCTCTAATCAAAACGGAGCTGTGTTCTTGAAGGTTGTGACCTTCACCGGGAATGTAAACCGTACCTTCTTGCTTGTTGGTAAGGCGCACACGTGCAATCTTACGCATAGCGGAGTTAGGCTTCTTAGGAGAAGTCGTGGTAACGGACAAACATACGCCGCGCTTTTGAGGGCAGTTGTCAAGAATCGGGCTCTTAGACTTGTAAGTGATTTGTTCTCTACCCTTTTTGATGAGCTGGTTGATAGTAGGCATAATTTGACCTCCTTGTAAAAATTTTGGAATATATTTTCTCTCGAAATTGCCCTTATCGCAATCCCCAAAGAAAGCAAATTTAATGGTCGCTTTGCTTGTCCTTTTTATAAGATTTTAGGCAAAAGGGCGCAATCCACCCTTATAAGCGACATCAAACATTTTAACATATGTCAAGCCGTTTGTCAAACGTTTGAACACACTTTTTTTCAAAGTTTTTCCTTTTTTAACTAATTTTATGCTTTTACAAGAAAAAACACCCCTGCGCAAGGAGTGTTTTTCGTGATTTTTTATTGTTTAATTTTTGTATTTAGGATAAAGCGGCTTCGCCGTCGGTGCAAACAACTTCCGTTGCTGGCACCTTAGTCCAGTCTTCCTCGTTGACAATAGCATTCCAAGCGGCTACCGTCCCTTGAAAAACAATACTCGTCAAATTCACACAGTACCAAAACGCATAGGAATCAATCATCGCAACCTCCTTACCGATAATTACATTCGTTACATTTATACACCCTGCAAAAGAGCGATACCCCACCTTTATCACACTATCCGGGATGGTGATACTTGTTATATTCGCCGCCGGGTTTTTACTTTGATATCCCTCAACCTCCGCCGCTTCCGCTCCATCATCCACAGAAAATGCATATGCACCAATCTCCGTTACGGGTAGGCCGTTATACGTCGCGGGAATAACAATGTCCGTTTCCGTTTCCATGCCAAGCCCTACCACGCGGTATTCGTCCTTGCCTGCGATGCGTTGGAATTGCAGCTTCGATTGCACCTGCGTGCCGTCACCCGTAGCTTGTACCCCAAGCGACGACCACATTTTGCCGTTATCGTACGAAACTTCCCACTCGTTGGTGATGGGGTTGATTTGTAATTTGGGCATATCGACTTTATCGCCTTTATCGCCCTTATCCCCTTTTTCGCCCTTGATACTCGCCAGCCATTCCTCATAAGAAAGCGGCGTTTGCCCTTGTGCCTCTACGGACACCACGTATTGCGCGTAAATCTCCTCGATTTGCGTGGGTTGTTTTTGCGTTTGTTTATCTTTACAAGCCCCAAAAGTCAACACGCTTAACAGCGCGCAAGCCGTAGCAAGCAACCGTTTTGTGTATCTCATATACTGCCTCCGATGTAAAACGATTTTATAACCATAAGTATAACACTTTTTATCTCATAACGCAAGCGTTTGCCCCGCCTAGACGATAAAAACCGACGGTGTTTTTCCGTCGGTTTTTGCCTATTACACTATTATTATAAACTTTCAAGCTGTGCTACGCACTTGGCTTTCATATCTTGATATTTTGCAAGCTTTTCTTTTTCCGCATCTACAAGCTTTTGCGGTGCTCTCGCCACAAAGCTTTCGTTGGAAAGTTTGCCTTCCGCACGTGCAATTTCGCCGTCAATACGTTCGATTTCCGCCGTTAAGCGCGCTTTCTCCTTTTCAATGTCAACAAGTTCGCCAAGGGGAACGTAAATTTGTGCAATTTCCGTTACAGACGATACCGTTTTACCGTCCACTTCCGCTACGCTGTCCACAAGCGTTACGCCACTTGCACCCGACAGCTTCATAATGCAATCCTTATTCAGCTGTACAAGGCGTTTGCTTTCCGTAGCGATAAACAATTCCACTTTCTTGGACGGGGGACAATCAGCATCTTTCTTCATCGCGCGAACGGCTTTGATAATTTCCATAACCCCTTCAAACGCTTTCGCTTCCTTTTTATACGCCCACTTATAATTATACGTCGGGAAAGAAGCCACCATAATGCTGCCTTGCGTCGTGGGCAAGTTTGCATAAATTTCTTCCGTTACGAACGGGATAAACGGGTGCAGCAATTTGAGTGCGTTTTCCAAAACGTAGGTAAGC
>JAZQWZ010000067.1:0-1974 GCA_045632625.1 Candidatus Scatosoma sp.
CCAGCGATAAGAAATACCCGGGTATCATATAATACAAAACGCTAAACGAGAAGATAACGCGAACGACCGACAATGCGATAGCCGCGCCCACGCCGATGGAAAGGGCGATTAGCATCGAACGCTTGCTTACGGCACCGCCCGTAACGCCTTCTACCTGTTTATTTAAAACGTGGATAGCAGGTTCTGCAAGTACGACGGTTAAGCCGAGCAGGAATGCGAAAAGGACAACCAAAGCATTGTGTTGTTGGGCAAGTTCCGTACCCATTTTATAGCCGATAGGCATAAACCCAACGGCAACCGCCGCAAGGAAAATTACCAAACCGAAGAAAGTATAGAAGATGCCGACGATAATTTGCAAAATACGCGTTTTGGGTAATTTCAAAAGAGTAAATTGCAAAATAAAGAAGAATACCGCGATAGGCAAAAGCGCAACAAACACTTCCTTGCAGGTATGCCCGATCGTGGTAAATAACGCCTTGCCCAGCATATTTTCAATAGAGTAATCAGGGAGCGCGTATTGCACTTCGCCTTGCGCGAACAAGCCCAGCGCCATTACCGCAAGGATAGGCCCGATCGAGCAAAGCGCAATGAAACCGAAGCTGCTTTCCTTGTCGCGTTTATCGCCGATTACGGTAGAAACACCCAAGCCCAGCGCCATGATAAAGGGCACGGTGATAGGCCCCGTCGTAACCCCGCCCGAATCGAAGGCAAGCGGCAAAAACGCGTCCTTGCCCTGTACGAGCATAAGCGCCGCAAAGGCGAATAACAGCATATAGAAAAAGGTCATAAGATGCGCCAAATGCAAACGGAACACCACGCGCGCTACGCCTAATACAAGGAATAAGCCCACGCCGATACCGATGGTAAAAATCAAAGTAGTGCCGTTGATCAAATCCTTTACCTGCGAAGCAAGCACCGACAAATCTGGTTCGGCGATCGTCACGAACAAACCCATGATAAAGCAGATGATAAAAAGCAGCTTAAATTTCCCCGATTTGGGCAAGCCCGAGCCGACCTGTTCGCCCATGGGCGTCATAGCCATGTCCGCGCCGAGATTAAAAAGTGCGATGCCCAGCACAAGCGCGCACGCGCACAATAAAAACACCAGCGTTTCCGTCCCGGAAAAGTTGACAAGCGGCGTACTATTTAATAAAACGACGATAGCGGTCACGGGAAACACCGAAACCGCCGCCTCTTTTAATTTTGTCAAAAGAATTTTAAACATACGAACCTACTTACTAAACAACCGAAAATTTATAAACGGTTGTTTCGTGATATTGTTGCCCCTTTTTCAGTACGGTCGAAGGATATTCGGGACAATTTGGAGAGTTGGGATAGCCTTGCGTTTCCAAGCAAAGCGCGCAATGATTTACATACGCCTTTTTGCCTACGAAACCGCCCGTGGAACAGCTTGTGTATAACTGTAATGCGGGGAGCGTGGTGTAGCAATCCATTTTTCTGCCCGATTGCTTATCGTACACGTAGGCAACGTGCTCCAAAGCATGGGGCGTTTGTCTGTCCAAGCAATAATTAAAATCATACCCGTTCACCTGTTTAATCATGGGCGCGTCAGAAAAAGTATCCTGCCCGATGGGTTTTGCAGGGAAAAAGCTGTACGGCGTATTTTCAATGTTCATCACTTCGCCGTGGGGGATAAGCTGTTCGTCCACAGGCGTAATATATTTGGCTTTAATCATCAGCTCGTGCGAAAGCACCGTGTCTTGACTGCCAAGGTTAAAATAAGCGTGGTTGGTCAGGTTGCAAAGGGTATCTTCGTCGCTTTCCGCAAAATAATCTATCGTCAAAGCGTTGTCGTCCGAAAGGGAAAAAACCACCTTAACTTTCAGCGTTCCAGGAAACCCGCCGGCACCGTTTGGCGATACCATGTACAAGGCGAGTGCATTATTTTCGATATGAGCGTCCCAAACAACTTTATCGAAGCTTGCTGTCAAACCGCCGTGTAAACAGTTATCG